>NZ_JBQOIF010000016.1:0-101963 GCF_052665395.1 Stenotrophomonas sp. 3(2025)
AATTTGAAACAAACCTCATATCTATTCATGTAACCCTCGGGGTCGGATCAGGTGTCCAACTCCTGGGGGTCACTTCACCATGGGGGCTTGGCCGCGGCATCCGTGCCGCGGACACCCCCGCAACCGGACCCACCCCGCCTTCGACAATTTCCCGCTGCTGTTGGTGGGTGCTGACCGTTGGTCGGCACGCTGCTCTTGGTAGGTGTCGACCTTGGTCGACACGCTGCTGTTGGTGGGTGTCGACCTTGGTCGACACGCTTGATCTGCGGCATGGGTGGATGGCGCTTGGGATGCGTGACGCGTCATTTCACCGGCGTCGGTTTTTTGGCCTATGGCTGCAGGGTCCAGCGGCCGGAATTCTGGCGCTGGCGTGGGGCGATGGGGCCGTCGTGCTGGGTGTAGATGAAGAGGCCCTGGTGGTTTGTCAGGCAGGTCAGCAGCAGGGTGTAGCGGGCGGGGCCGGCGGGGTGGGCTTCTGTCATCTGGATTTCCGCAATGTGCGGAGCCAGTTGCTGGTAACGGTAGCTGCCGCCGATGCGGAGGTCGGTGCCGAGGATGTGCAGCACGTACTGATTGCTGCCGAAGCTGACCTGCACCATGCGTCCGGCATTCGGATTATCTGGCTGGTACAGCGGATCGCTGAGGTTGGTGAACTGGCGCTGGTCGAGGGTGGTGGGCAGTGTGCAGTTGGAAGCTGCGGCCAAGGCCGGGCAGAGCAGGGCGGCAAGCAGAGTCAGGCGGTGCATGGCGGAACCTCGTTGGGATGTCCTTGCCATGCTCCGCGGTGCGGTTGCGTTGTCTGTAGGAATACGTGCAAATGCAGCGAACTATTCTCGGTACCGTGCCCGTCATCCACGCATGGCGTGGATCTACTGAGCAATCCGGCCGCTGCCATGGAACCGTCGGACCCGCCCGCGCATCAGGCGGCCCCCCACAAACACCAACGCCCGGGCAAGCCCAGGCGTTCGTGCCCCCTTCATGCTGGCAACGCGAGTCAGCTGGCCAGTTCGGCCGCTTCGCGCTCGATGCCGTACTTGCGCAGCTTTTCCACCAGGGTGGTGCGGCGCAGGCCGAGCAGCTGGGCGGCGTGGGCGACCACGCCCTGGGTGCGTTCCAGTGCTTCGTTGATCAGGCCCAGTTCGATGTTGGCCATGTGGTTGCGCAGGTCCAGGCCGTCGTCCGGCAACGCGGCCGGCGCTGCGGCGCGGTTGACGGCGATGCCATGCTCGAGCGACGGCTGGTTGCCGCTGCCCGGGGTGTGGAACGAGAAGCTGCGCAGGTCCAGGCGTTCTTCGCTGGCGACCACCGGAGCGGCCGCGACCACAGCGGGCACGGCCAGCGCGGCGTCGCCGCGGTAGCGTGCCGGCAGGTCCTGCACGCGTACCGAGCCACCCGGGTGCAGCACGGCCAGGCGCTCGACCAGGTTGGTCAGTTCGCGCACGTTGCCTGGCCACTCGTAGCCGGCCAGCGCCTGCAGTGCTTCCGGGGTGAAGCGCACTTCGCCGCGGCCGGTGCGCGCCAGCTGGGTGGCGATGGTTTCCACCAGCGCCGGCAGGTCTTCGCGACGTTCGCGCAGGGCCGGCACATCGATCGGGAACACGTTGAGGCGATAGAACAGGTCCTCGCGGAACTTGCCATCGGCAATGCGGCTTTCCAGGTCGCGATGGGTCGCGGCGATCACCCGTACGTTGCAGCGGATGGTCTGGTTGCCGCCGACGCGCTCGAAGCTGCGTTCCTGCAGCACGCGCAGCAGCTTGACCTGCATCGGCAGGCTCATGTCGCCGATCTCATCGAGCAGCAGGGTGCCGCCCTCGGCCATTTCAAAACGGCCCTTGCGTGCGGTCAGCGCGCCGGTGAAGGCGCCCTTTTCGTGGCCGAACAGCTCGCTTTCCAGCAGTTCGGCCGGAATCGCGCCGCAGTTGATCGCCACGAACGGGCCATCGCGGCGCGGCGAGCGCTGGTGGATGCTGCGCGAGACCACTTCCTTGCCGGTGCCCGATTCGCCCAGCACCAGCACGGTGGTGTCGAACGCGGCGACCTGCTCGATCATCGTGCGCAGTGCACTGACCGCCGGACCGTTGCCGGTCGGGCCCTGGTCCTGCACGGCACCGGCCTGGTGTTCGGCATCCAGGCGCTTGAGGCTGGCGCGGCGCAGCAGGGCTTCCATCTGTGCATGGCGCAGCGGCGCTTCCAGCGGCCAGATGTTGGCTTCGTGCAGGCCATGGCGCTGCGCGAACGCAGTCGCGTCACCGTCGGCCAGCAGCACCGGCGGCGGCAGACTGCTGCCCCCCAGCCAGGCGTACAGGGCGGTGCTGGCGGCACTGTCGTCCAGGCTGCCGACGATCACCGCCATCCAGTCGTTCTGGCGCTGGCGCGTCAGGTCGAAATCGGCCGCGTCGGAAACCCAGCGCGGGTTGAAGTCCATGAATTCCAGCAGGGCGACGGTGCGCTCGGCACGCACCGCGTCGTTGTCCAGTACCAGGATGCGCGATTCGCTCACGACCGTTCCTCCCTCAGGCCTTCCAGGATCGGCATGACTTCCTGGATGTAGGACAGCTTGCTGACGAAGTTGTCGGCGCCGGCGCGCAGCGCGTGCTCGCGATGCTCGACGTCATCGAAGTGGCTGGCGATCACGATGTACGGTGCATCATCCTGCGACTTGATCAGGCGGGTGGCCTGCAGGCCGCCCATTTCCGGCATCGCCAGATCCATCAGCACCACCTGCGGGCGCAGGCTTTCCGAGCGTTCGATCGCTTCCAGGCCGTTGCCGGCGCTGCCGACGATCTGCAGCCAGTCGATCTTGCGGAAGTGGCGCATGGCCGCGTTGATGAATCCCTCGTGGTCATCGACCAGCAGAACTGTGAGCTTGTTCATGTCCAACATCCTTTTCAGCCCACCCGGGCCAGCTGCGGTTGCCTGGCGTTGACCCGGCGCCGTTCGCGGGCCGGGGCGATATCCAGTTGTTCGCGGTATTTTGCGACGGTTCGACGGGCAATGTTCACCCCTTGGCGGGACAGCAGGCCAGCGATGGCCTCGTCCGCCAGCGGGCGCCCGGCCGGCTCGGCGTCGATCAGGCGGCGGACCATGGCCTTGACCGCCTGGCCGGACACGCTGGCCCCTTCCAGGCGCACGGCGAAGAAGTGCTTGAGTTCGAAAGTGCCGCGCGGGGTCTGCAGGAACTTGCCGGTGGTGATGCGCGAAACGGTGGATTCGTGCATGCCGATTTCTTCGGCTACTTCCTTCAGGGTCAGCGGTGCCATGGCTTCCTCGCCACGCACCAGGAAGGCTGCCTGGCGCTCGACGATCACCCGCGCGGTGCGCAGCAGGGTGTCGTAACGCATCGACAGGCCGCGGCTGAACCAGCGTGCCTCCTGCAGCATCTCGCGCAGGGCTGGGGCTGCCTCGCCGCTGTCGGCCAGGGCCTGCTCGTACTGGCTGTTGATCGACACCCGGCGGCTGGTGGCCGGGTTCAGCGCCACCTTCCATTGTTCGTCGGCGTGCCAGGCGACCACGTCCGGCACCACCACTGCATTGCGCTCGGGCAGCAGGCTGTCGCCCGGGCGCGGCTGCAGCGACAGGATCAGGCGGACGGCTTCGCGCACGTCCTCGATCTCGGCATCGTGCTGGCGGGCGAGGGCGGGGTAGTCGTGCGCGGCCAAGGCATCGAGCGCGCCCTGCAGGATGCGCGCAGCCAGATGCCGGGCCGGCACCACGCCGTGCAGGCTGCACAGCTGGGCCAGCAGCGATTCGCGCAGGTCCTGCGCGGCCATGCCGGCCGGCTCGCCCTGCAGCAGGTGCTGGCGGACAGCTTCAACGCCGTCGGCATCGATGTCGAACTGCGCACTGGCCAGCAGCTGCAGCTGCGCCAGCGATGCCTGCAGGTAGCCGGCATCGTCGCAGTGTTCCAGCCAGAAGGCGGCCACGGCCAGTTCGTGCTCGTCCAGGTCCAGCGCCAGACGCTGCAGCACGCGCAGATGCGGGTCGCTCGACTCGCCCGCGGCGATGCGCGCCATGCGGTCGTCGTCGCCGTCCTGCCAGTTGGCGCCAGACACCTCCCACATCGAGGATTCGGGCAGTTCGTCGAACGCGGCCGTATCCAGCGTGGTGGTGGCCGGATCGGTGGCTTCGGCGGCGGGCGCTTCGGCGTCTTCGATTTCCAGCAGCGGATTGGAGTCCAGCAGGCGCTGGATTTCCTGTTCCAGGTGCAGGCCGTCGAGCTGCAGCAGCCGGATCGACTGCAGCAACTGCGGGGTGAGGTGAAGTTGTTGGCCCAGCTGGGTCGAGAGTGCAGCCTTCATCGTGGTTCCCCGGCGCCGCTCCCCGACGCCTTGTGGAACACATCTTGCTTTTGATCCGGCAAGGGCGGAATCGGGGGGTTCCTGAGGGTGTTGGTGGCGTTCCCGACACCTTGTAGGGAAAACCCCTACACAAGCGCGGGATTTTGACGATCATGCGCGCCAAGTCATTGATTCGTGGTCAGTGGCCATGGCGGCAGGTCGTGCGTGCTGTACGGAATCCCGTCGGGACGCGTGTGGGTGACGGTATTTCGGCGCCGGCCCAGCCACTGGCGCTGCGGTACTACCGCCGGCGCGGGGACGTCATTCCAGTTCGTGCTGGTGGCGCGCTGCCAGCAACAGCAGATCATTGGCGCGACGGCAACCCAGCGATTCCATCATGCGTGCGCGATGGGTCTCCACCGTCTTGACGCTGATGCCAAGATCGGCGGCGATTTCCTTGTTGCTCTCGCCCTTGCCGATGCGGCGAAGGATCTCGCGCTGGCGCGGCGACAGTGCGGCAATGCCGGTCGGCTTTTCGCGACCGAGCATCGGCGCCAGCATCTTGGCCGAGATCTGCGGGCTCAGGAACACCTGGCCGGCATGCGCGGCACGCAGCGCCAGTTCCAGCTCCTGCGGTGCGGCGTCCTTGACCACGAAGCCGACGGCACCCCGATCCAAGGCATCGCGCACGTGGGCGGCGTCGTCGTGCATGGTCATCATCACGATGCGCGTACCGGGTGCGCGCAGGCGGATGTCGCTCAGTGCTTCCAGGCCGGTGCGGCCGGGCAGCGACAGGTCCATCAACACCACGTCCGGTGCGTGCTGCAGGGCCATCTGCAGTGCCTGTTCGGCATTGCTGGCCTCGGCGACGAGCTGCACGTCGGCAAACCCCTGCAGCAGCCGCGCCAGGCCGGCGCGAACCAGGGTGTGATCGTCGACGATGAGAACTCGCACAGGCACGCTGGAGGTTGGGGAGGGGGGTCCACCTTAACTTAGCTGAACGGGCACGCCAAGGGCTGTCCGTCCACCTGCATGGTGGCAGATTTCAGCGTGCGCGGCGGGCCTCGGCCACCTGCCGGCGGTGCAGCCGGAACAGATGCCGTTCCATCGCCATTTCCAGGCCATCGCCGAGGCGATGGAAGCGCAGCCACAGATAGTGACCACCGCCGCCATCGGCCGCTTCGGCGATCACTTCCACCGGCAGGTCGATATGGTCGGGCAGCCAGTCGCTGGGTTGCAGGCGGACAACGCCGGCCTGGCCGGGCGTGCTGCCGCTGCGTGGGCCCAGCTGCAGGCGGATGCCACGACGCGACCAGCGCACCGGACGCAGCGTTGGTTCCTGGCCCTGCTGGCGGATCAGGCGGCCGAGCAGGACCATGGTCAGGTCCACCTTGGCTTCCAGGCGCTGCAGCTGCAGGCTGGCTTCGCTGCGTTCTTCGTGTTCGTCGACGCGGCTGTCTTCGACCAGCGCCAAACTGCGCAGCAGGCCTTCGGCACTGCTGGTCCGGCCCACTGCACTGCCGGCCTGGAACTCCGCGGGCAGGGCCAGTTCACAGCTGAGCGTTTCGTCGAACAGCTCGCTTTCAGCCGGGTGGTGCAGCGACGTGGTCGGCAGGGTGGTCATGCCAGCGATTCTGCCTGCAGGTAGGCATGCGCGGCGCGAAGGGAGCGGCGGCCGTCCTGCATCTGCACGGAGACCGCGTCGCGACGTTGGCGCAGCAGGCCGAGCAGGCTCTGCTGGCGCTCCAGCAGGGCCGACAGCGGCGCGTGGTCGGCGCTGCCCAGCGGCTGGCTCAGCAGTGCGTGCAGGGTGCTGTCATGGCCATCGAGCAGGCTGTCGGCCTGATCGAAGGCCTCTTCCTGAAGGGCCTTCTCGAAGGCATCCAGCTGCGCGTTGAGTTCGAGCAGGCTCACGGCGACACCGCCGCAGGACGGCGCTGCTCGTGCGGAATGGCATTCCAGGCGCCGTCGATCTCGCCCAGCAGCTGCAGCGATTCGTCCAGTGCAGCGCGGTCATTGTGCAGGTTGGCTTCGGTCAGGCGCTGCAGCAGGTAGTCGTACAGCGCCGACAGGTTGCCGGCGATTTCGCCGCCGGCTTCATGGTCCAGCGAGCCGTTGAGGTGGGCGACGATCGCGCATGCTTCGCCGATCGCCTTGCCCTTGCCGGCCTGGTCGCCCTGGTCGAGGGTGGCCTGTGCACGGCGCACGCGCTCCAGTGCGCCGGACAGCAGCAGCGCCACCAGTTTGTGCGGATCGGCATCGGCGACCGCACTGGTCACCCCCACCTGGCGGTATTGCTCGGCGTACTGACGGCTGGAACCGTACATTCGTGATTCTCCCTTGCGCGGGGTGCCGGGGTGCGGTCGAAGGGACCGTTGACGCCGGCACTGCGATGATTGCTGTTGCGTCCGTTATCGGTGCATGCGGCGCCAAACTTGAGCGCCGTGCGTGTTTCCTCAGCGGTTCAACTGGGCCAGCTGCTGCTGCAGTGCGGTGTTGCTCTGCTGCAGCTTGCCCATCAGGCTGTCCAATGCCACGAACTGCTTCTTGTAACGGGCCTCGACACCGACCATGCGCGCGTCCAGGTCCTTGCGGCGCTTGTCGATGTTGTCCAGCGTGGTGTTCAGCCCCTTGGTGCGGGCGACGAAGGCGCCTTCCTTGCCCACCGTGGTGCTGACGTAGCCGTCCACCAGTGAATACAGCCGGCCGGCACCGCCGGTATCGCCGGTGACCGCCTGGCGGATCTTCTCCGGCTGCGCGGCGAGGGCTGCGGCGAACTTGGTGCTGTCCAGCACCAGGGTGCCGTCGGCATTGGGGTAGCCGCGGGTCTGCAGGCCCAGTGCCTTGGCATCCAGCTGGTCGCCTGCCAGGTCCTTGAGCACGCCGGACATCGTCGAGCGCAGCTGCGCGATCGCACCGCGCATCTGCGCATCGCCGGTCAGTGCGGCGGCTTCCTTGGTCTTCGCGTCGTACTTGGTTTCGGTGTTGATCGCCGCGATGGCCGCGTTGTAGGCGGTGACGAACTCCTGCATCACCTTGGTTGCGGCGGTGGTGTCGGTGCTGATGGTGACGGTGCTCAGGCCCGGCACTTTCAGGTTCAGGGTCAGGCCTGGCACCGCGTCGGTCACTGTGTTGCTGGCACTCACCACTTCCACGCCGTCGATGGTCAGCACCGCATCCTTGGCGGGGCTGTTTTCCTTCAGGCTGCCGACCAGTGCGCCCAGCTTCGGATCGCTGCCGGCGTATTCCAGCTTGATCGCGCTGGCCGCGCCGGTCTTTTCCTGGGCGATGGACAGGTACTGGTTGTCGCCGGAGCTGATCAGCGTGGCCTGCACGCCTTCCTTGCGGCCGGCGGCGTCGATCTTGTTGCGGACGGTGGTAAGCGTGTCGCCTTCCTCCACCTGCACGTTCATCGTCTTGGCCTTGTCGCCCACGCCAACGGTCAGCGTCAAGGTTCCGGCACCGAAGGTATCGGTCTTGGGCACCGACGTGTCGGCGATCAGCTTGTGCGCCGACGCCAGGTTCTTCACCTCGACCTTGTGGGTACCGTTGGCTGCGGCGGCCTTGCTGGTGCCGAGGTCGTACAGCGCCACCGATGCGGTCAACACATCGTCGGCGTTGTTGGGACCGGCCTTGCCGGTTGCGCTGACGGTGCGGGTGTCGAAGGCGGTGGTGGCCTTCAATGCGGTCAGGGCGGTCTTCAGCTTGTCGAAGGCCGAGGTGACCGTGCCGAGCGACGACAGCTGCATCTTGGTCTTGGACTGCTGCAGGTTCAGCGCGTTGTCGGCCGGCTTGCGGTCCGCTGCGACCAGTTGGTTGACGATGCTGGAGATGTCCAGCCCCGAGCCAATGCCACCGTATCCAAAGTCTGCCACGTCGTTTCTCCTGGTATACGGGCCTGGCCGTCGTACAGCGGCCCGTCGTCAACGAAAATAGCGGCCTGTGCCGCTGGGTCTTGAGGACTTCGTTGATGCATGCGCCGTGCCACTGGCCGGTGGGGCGGTTCTGGCACGCCGGTTGCAGGAGGTCTGGGGCAGGGTGCGGGTGGGTTCACCGCGGGCTGCCGGGGGTCTGTAAAAAACCCTCCCCCAATGCAGGGGAGGGATCAGGCTACTGACAATCGGGGGGAGACGAAGCCGCCCGGTACGTACAGTCAACATGCACAACGCTGAAAGAGAGGTCCGCAGGGGCGGGCGATGCCAAGCCGGTTCGGGAAGCTTCCCGGGCCGGGCATGGCCGGCACCTGAGTACGCCGTGGCTGTCGGGTTGCCGCTACCGTCGGTTCAACCCGACGGTAGCGGCGCCTTCTTGCCGTGGATCAGCGCAGCAGGCTGAGCACGCCCTGCGGCACCTGGTTGGCCTGGGCCAGCATGGCCGTACCGGCCTGCTGCAGGATCTGGGTACGGGTCAGCTCAGCGGTTTCCTTGGCGAAGTCGGTGTCCTTGATGCGGCTGCGCGATGCCGACAGGTTTTCCGACGAGGTCTGCAGGTTGGCCACCACCGAGGTGAAGCGGTTCTGGATCGCACCGAGGTCGGCACGGGTGCTGTTGATCGCACCCAGGGCCTTGTCGACCACTTCCAGCGACTGCTGGGCGCCGAGCACGGTGCTCACGTCCAGCTTCTGCACGTTGGCCGAGGTATCGGTACCGGCGGTGTAGGCGCCAGCGGCAGCCGCGGTGCCCCAGGTCTTGCCGGTGGCATCGTAGTCGCTGCGCATCAGGGCGATATCTGCAGCGGCAACGGCCTTGCCTTCCTTCACCGAGCTCAGCTTCAGCGTGCCGTCGGCATTGGCTTCGGCGTAGATGCCGGCTTCGCCGAGCTTGGCGTTGATGGCGGTCGCCACGGCCTTGGATGCGTCGGCCGTGGTGGCACCGGCCTTGACTTCAACCGTGCCGATGTCCACGCCCATCACCGTGCCGGAGAAGCGTGCACCGTCGGTGCTGGCGGCCAGGGCAGCGGTCGCGCCGGTGGCGAAGGTCGAGGTGCCCAGCGAGCCAGCCTTGGCGTCGATGGTCTTGTCGATGGCGATGGCCTGGCCGGCGTTGGCGCCGACCTGGAACAGCTGGCTGGAGAACGAACCGTCCAGCAGCTTGGTGCCGTTGAAGTCCGACTGCTTGGCGACGCGGTCGATTTCCGAAACCAGCTGGGTCACTTCGGCCTGCAGTGCCTTGCGGTCGCTGGCCGAGTTGGTGGCGTTGGAGGCCTGCACCGACAGCTCGCGGACGCGCTGCAGGTTGTTGCCGATTTCGGTCAGCGAACCTTCGGCAACCTGTGCCAGCGAAATGCCGTCGTTGGCATTGCGGATGGCCACGTCGGTGCCGCGGATCTGGGTACCGAAGCGCTCGGAGATCGCCAGGCCGGCCGCATCGTCCTTGGCGCTGTTGATGCGCGAACCGGAGGACAGGCGCTGGATGGTGGTAGCGAGCGAGCTGCCGCTGGTGCTCAGGTTGCGCTGAGCATTCAGGGACATGGTGTTGGTGTTGATGACTTGTGCCATGGTGCTTTTCCTTTGGCGAAGGTGGAACGTATTTCAGGAACCGGGCGGCAGCTCAGCCGCCGCCCGGTGGTCGATCAAGGAGCGGATCAGCGCAGCAGGCTGAGCACGCCCTGCGGCACCTGGTTGGCCTGGGCCAGCATGGCCGTACCGGCCTGCTGCAGGATCTGGGTGCGGGTCAGCTCAGCGGTTTCCTTGGCGAAGTCGGTGTCCTTGATGCGGCTGCGCGACGCTGACAGGTTTTCCGACGAGGTCTGCAGGTTGGCAACCACCGAGGTGAAGCGGTTCTGGATCGCACCGAGGTCGGCGCGGGTGCTGTTGATCGCACCCAGGGCCTTGTCGACCACTTCCATTGCCTGCTGTGCACCCTTGACGGTGCTGACGTCCAGATCGCTGGCGAACTTCGAGGCCGGTGCCGCCGCAGCGGTGGTGGCGGTGAAGGTCGGGGCGGTGGCGCCAGTCCAGGTACCCGGCGTTGCGGTGATGGCCTTGAACGAGCCGTCAGCGTTGGTGCTGTCCTTGACCGAGGTCAGGGTCACGCCGGTGGTGCCGTTCACTTCGGCGTAGACGCCGGTTTCGCCGATCTTGGCGTTGATCGCGGTCACCAGTGCTTCGCGCGAGGCCTTGCCGGTGGCAGCGGCGTCGGCGCCCTGCTTGACCGAGACGTCGGCGATGGCCACACCGTTGATCGACAGGCCGCTGGTGCTGAAATCAGCGTTGGTGCCCGGATCGGCCAGGGCCAGCGCGTTGGTGTCGAACTTGGCGCCACCCAGGGCATTGGCCTTGGCATCGATGGTCTTGTCGATGGCAATCGCCTGACCGGCGTTGGCGCCGACCTGGAACAGCTGGCTGGAGAACGAACCGTCCAGCAGCTTGGTGCCGTTGAAGTCCGACTGCTTGGCGACGCGGTCGATTTCCGAAACCAGCTGGGTCACTTCGGCCTGCAGCGCCTTGCGGTCGCTGGCCGAGTTGGTGGCGTTGGAGGCCTGCACCGACAGCTCGCGGACGCGCTGCAGGTTGTTGCCGATTTCGGTCAGCGAACCTTCGGCGACCTGGGCCAGCGAGATGCCGTCGTTGGCATTGCGGATGGCCACGTCGGTGCCGCGGATCTGGGTGCCGAAGCGCTCGGAGATCGCCAGGCCGGCCGCATCGTCCTTGGCACTGTTGATGCGCGAACCGGAGGACAGGCGCTGGATGGTGGTGGCCAGCGAGCTGCCGCTGGTGCTCAGGTTACGCTGAGCATTCAACGACATCGTGTTGGTGTTGATTACTTGTGCCATGAGGAGAGGTCCTTGAGCGGTTGCACGTGAGTTGGGTTAGACGCCCCCGACGTGCCCCGGGGGCGGCTCATGTCAGCGCTGCAACAGGCTGAGCACGTTCTGCGGTACCTGGTTGGCCTGGGCCAGCATGGCCGTACCGGCCTGCTGCAGGATCTGGGTGCGGGTCAGCTCTGCGGTTTCCTTGGCGAAGTCGGTATCGCGGATGCGGCTGCGCGATGCGGACAGGTTCTCCGAGGAGGTCTGCAGGTTGGCGACCACCGAGGTGAAGCGGTTCTGGATCGCGCCGAGGTCGGCGCGCACGCTGTTGACCGATTCGAGGGCCTTGTCGACGATGGACATCGCCTTCTGTGCGCCTTCGGCCGTGGTGACGTTCAGGTCCTTGACGAAGCTGGCGGTTGCACCGGTCAGCGTGCCGCCGTTGGTGCTGGTCTCGGTCAGGCCCAGGCCGGCAATGGTGGCGGCCGTGACGCCGGCCGGCGGGGTCGCCGCGCTGACACCCAGAGCGAAGGTCTGGCCGTCCTTGACCGAGGCCAGGCTGACCACGCCGGCGTTGACGGAGGCGACCACGCCGGTTTCGCCCAGCTTGTTGTTGATCGCGGCCGCGGTGGCCGAGGTGATCGATTCGCCTGCCTTCACGGTGAAGTCGCTGACGGTGACCGTGGTGGCGGCGCCGCCCGGAGGGGTCACCGAGATCTGCAGGCCAGAGTAGGTGGTATCGGCGGTGGCCTTGTCGGCTGCAGCCAGGCTGGTGCCGGTGTAGACGTTGGCAAAGCTGGCCGCGCCCAGCGAATCGGCCTTGGCGTTGACCACGCTGTTGATGGCGATGGCCTGGCCGGCGTTGGCGCCCACCTGGAACAGCTGGCTGGTGAACGAACCGTCCAGCAGCTTGGTGCCGTTGAAGTCGGCCTGCTTGGCGACGCGGTCGATTTCGCTGACCAGCTGGGTCACTTCAGCCTGCAGCGCCTTGCGGTCGCTGGCCGAGTTGGTGGCGTTGGAGGCCTGCACGCCCAGTTCGCGGATGCGCTGCAGGTTGTTGCCCACTTCGTTCAGCGAGCCCTCGGCCACCTGGGCCAGCGAGATGCCGTCGTTGGCGTTGCGGATGGCCACGTCCAGACCACGGATCTGGGTGGTGAAGCGCTCGCTGATGGCCAGGCCGGCGGCGTCGTCCTTCGCGCTGTTGATGCGCAGGCCGGACGAGAGGCGCTGGATGGTGGTGGCGAGCGAGCTGCCGCTGGTGCTCAGGTTGCGCTGAGCGTTGAGCGACATCGTATTGGTGTTGATTACCTGTGCCATGGGGTCGTCTCCTCTTATGTGGAACCCGTTGGTGAATGAAACGAAGCGCCGCCTGATTTTTTTGTTTGGCTGTGTGCTTCGCCGTTGCCAAATGAATAACGGCGCTTTGTCAACAACCTTTAGCCGGGAATTTCGTTGCAACCGAATTTCGTCGCTGAAAGCTGTTTTTCCGGGGTTTTCCGCCCTGGAAAAGCGTCAAGGCCACCCTTGGCAGGGGCGGTCGGGCAGGCCCAACCCACGCTGATGAAGGTATCGGCGGTGGCCGGCCGGGCTTGATGGACGATCCCGGAACATCCGCTGGGCATGGCCCGGCGCTACCAGCGCCAACCCTTCGGAACATCCGCCGTGCATGGCCCGGCGCTACCAGCGCCAACCCTTCGGAACATCCGCCGCGCACGGGCCGGCGCTACCAAGGCCAACCCTTCGGTAGCGCCGGGCCATGCCCGGCGAGCGCAGCGGTACATGACCGCAGAAACGAAAAAGGCCGCGATGCAGGGCATCGCGGCCTTGGGCTCCAGCGCTGGCGCGTGGAATCAGCGGATCTTGTTGAACAGCGACATCGACTGCATCTGCGAGAACAGCGTCTGTGCCGCCTGCAGCGCAGTGCTTTCCAGCTGGTACTGGCTCAACGCATCGGCGTAGTCCAGGTCGCGCATCTCCGACAGCGTGGTCTTCAGCGTCACGCCATTGGCCTCACGCATCTCCGCCGCGTTGTCCAGCGCCTTCAGCTGCGCGCCACCGGCAGCGCGCGAATCGATCATCCGTTCCGCCGCGCGGCCGACATCGCGCAATGCGCTCTGCAGCTCGTTCTGCTGCGCGGCCATCTTCGCCGGGGTGCCGGTATCGGCATCCAGTGCGGCGATCAGCTTGTCCATGGTGCCGAAGATGTCGCGGCTGCTGGCGGCCTGCACGTTGAAGCTGTCACCCGTTGCTGGCGCGCCAGCGATCTGCAGGCGAACGCCATTGATCTCCAGTTCGCTGCCCGCCTTGTAGGTGCCGGTGCCGGTTACGTTGCCGGCACCGTCGAGCACTTCGTACTGGTCGGCTGCGGTGAAGCGCACGCTGAACGATTGCCCGTTCCAGCTGTCGCTGCCATCACGGGTGATGTTGGTCAGCACGCCGTTGCCGGCGTTGCCTGCCGCTGCGCTGCCATCGACGAAGCCATCGCCGGTGGGGATGCGCAGGAAGATCTCGCTGCCGGGCAGGGCGTCGCGCACGTAGGTATCCGGGCCGACTTCCACCTGGCGCTGGGTCTGGTCGCCGCGATAGACAACCTTGCCGTCAATCTTGGCGAACGGCGGATCGCTGTCGTTGGTGCCGCCGAACACGTAGCGGCCGGTGCCGTCGCTGCTGTTGGCCAGCGACAGCAGGCCCTCGCGGATCTGGTTCAACTCGGTGATCAGGGTCTTCTTGTCAGGCGCACTCAAGGCGGGATTGCTGGCCTGGATGGTCAGATCGTTGACGCGCGCCATCAGGTCGTTGACCTGGGCCAGGGTGTTTTCCTGCACGCCCAGGCGGTTCTGCACGTTGTTGCCGTTGAGCTTCATGCGTTCCAGTGCGGCCAGGCTGCGGTCCAGGCCCACCGCGGCGCCTGCGGCGACCGGATCGTCCTTGGCGCTGACGATCTTGCTGCCGGTGGCGATCTGCTGTTCCAGGTGGCTGAGCTTGGCCTGCTTGGCCATCATCAGCGCTACCGACTGGCTGTACATCATTCCGGTGGAGATGCGGTTGCTCATCGGCGCACGGCTCCCAAGATGGTCTGGAACATGGAATCGGCGGTGGAGATCAGCTGCGAGGCGGCCTGGTAGGCCTGTTGCAGGCGCAGCATGTCGGCCGCCTCCTCATCGAGGTTGACGCCAGACACTTCGTCACGCGCTGCCTGTGCCTGGTCGGCGATCACCTGCTGCGCTCCCAGCGAATACTCCGCCGAACGCGCTGCCGCACCGACCTGGGTGGTCAGCCCGCCCAATGCGCCGCCCAGCGTCACCGTGCCGGCGTTGAACGCCTTGGCCGATTCCACCTTGGACAGCTTGGTGGCGTTGCTGTTATCCGACGAGCCGGCCGGAGTGGGGGTGATGTTGAAGGTGTCGCCATTCTTCGGCACGCCATCGAGCACGAAGCTCCAGCCGTTGGCGCTGATGGTCTGCCCGGGCGTATAGGTCTGCGGTGGGCCGCCATCGATGGTGTAGGTGGTGGCCGAGGTGAACACGATCGCAGCGGGATTGCGCAGGTTGGCGTTGGCCGCATCGGTCACGGTCACGCCGCTCAGCTTGCCGGTGCCGGTGTTGGCCAGTGCGGCTGCGCCCTTGATGGCGGCGGCCGCGGCAATGCGCGACGGATCGGTGATCGCCATCTCCAGGCTGCCGGCCACGCCAGCGGTCGGCTGCAGCAGGAAGCGGTCGTTGGCCGCCGGGGTACCGCCCACCACCAGCTTCACGCCGTTGATGATCAACGGGTCGGCAGCGGTACCGGTGCCGGTCAGCGGCACGCTGGCGCCGGTGTCGGCGCGGCTGGCGGCCCAGTTGCTGCCATCGAACTTGAGCACGATGTTCTGTGCTTCCAGCTTGCCGAGGTCGCCGTAGCTGGCGGTGATCGCGCCAGTGCCGGTGTTGCCGGCATTGCCGGTGACACGCGGCGTGCCGATGTTAAAGAAGTCGCCGCCCATCTGTCCGTACAGATCCACGCCCTGGCGATGGGTGCTGTTGAACGTCTCGGCCAGGCCCACAGCCAGCTTGCCCAGTTCGGCCTGGGCCGGGGTCAGCACGGTGTCGCGGAACTCGAGCAGGCCGCCGATCTGGCCGCCCACGGCCTTCGGGTCCAGGGTGATGGTGCCGCCCTGGGTCTGCAGTGCGAGCTGAAGGCGCTCGGGCTGGTACGGGTCGGCCACTGTGGTGACCTTCGATGCGGTGGTACCCACCACCAGCGCCTGGCCGCCGGCGGTGTAGACGTTCATGATGCCGCCGTCCTGGATCACCGCGGTGCCGCCGGTGTAGCCCACCAGCTGCGAGATCAGCTGGTCGCGGCGGTCCAGCAGGTCGGGCGCGGCGTTGGCGATGTTGGTGCCGATGGCACCATTGATCTGCGCGATCTCCGACGCCAACCGGTTGACTTCGGTGGCACCGGCCATCAACCCGTTGTTGACCTCGCCATTGAGGTTGTTCAGGTGGGTGTTGAGCTGGCTGAAGCGGTTGGCCAGGGCCTTGGCGCCATCGAGCATGTTCTGCCGGTCGGCAGTACCCGCTGCGTTGGAGGACAGGCCGCTGACGGTATCGAAGAAGTTCGACCAGACCCCGGCCACGTTGGTGGCCGCGTCGGAGAACAGGGCATTGACCCGGTCGGCCATGCCCGAGAGCTGCTTCAGGCGTGCCAGTTCACCGCCGCTGTCGAGCAGGCGCGAGATCGCCAGCTGGTCGGCGGCGCGGCGGATGTCGACGATGCGGGTGCCGTTGCCAACGTCACCATAGCCGTAGTTCTGCGGGGTGGCGGTGGCGAAGTCGACCTTCTGCCGGCTGTAGCCGGGAGTGTTGAGGTTGGCCACGTTGTGGCTGGTGGTGGCCAACGCACGCTGGAAGGCGAGCAGGGCACTGGTACCGGTGGAAAGTACGCTGGACATGGGGTTCCTCAACGACGGGTGATACCCAGCGCCGCGGTTGCGGTGCTGGCGAAGGTCTGGCCGATGCGTGAGCCGGCGTCGGCCACGGCGGCCACGGCGCGCTCGATGGTCGGGCCGCCGGCGATCGCGGCGATCTTGGCCGCGTAGCGCGGGTCGGTGGCGTAGCCGGCGCGTTGCAGGCCGCGCGCGAAGCCCTGCACATCGGTGCCGGCCTGCAGCGCCTGCTGGTAGCGCGGGCTGGTCTTCAGCAGGCGCACGTAGTCGGCAAAGCTCTCTGCGGGCGAGGTGTAGGCGCGGAAGCTGGCGGTCTCGTTGCGGCGCACGCCATCGACGTACTCATGGGTGCCGGCGGTAGCGCTCTGGCCCTTCCAGCCGGTGGCCTTGATGCCGAACAGGTTGTGCGAGGTGCTGCCATCGGCATGCTTGATCTGGCGCTTGCCCCAGCCGGTTTCCAGCGCTGCCTGCGCAACCAGGGCGCGGGCGTCCACGCCCAGTTCCTTGGCCGCGCTCTGTGCGTGTTGCCAGATGCTGGCGACGAAGCCTTCCGGGGTGTGTGCGCCCAGCTGGGCGACGGCGGTGCGCGTGGCCAGTGCATCGGCCGGGGTGCCGCTGCTGCCACGGTTGCTGGCGGTCGGCGCCCACTGGTCGCTGGCAGCGGCCCAATCGGCGCCGCCGATGGCACTGGCATAGGGATCGTCGGTCCCCAGTGAACGGTGCATGCCGCTGCTTTCCCGGCCCGCAATCAGGTCCAGCGCTTGCTCCATCGGGGCGACGGAGGACTGCGCGCCATCCTGCACACCGGCCGCCATCTGCTGCAGCATGCGCACGGCCTGGCCGGCGTCCTGCAGCGGCAGCGACGGCGCCGCCGGCGCATTGAGCTGGTAGGCGCGGCTGGCCTTGGCCGGGTCCACCCGGGTATCCAGCGCCGGGCCATCGGCCTGCGCGCCGGACAACTGGCGGGTGATCATGCTCGACAGGCCCAGGCCCTTGCCGCGGGTCATCGCCTCGGCGATCTTCTGGTCGTACATCTCCCGGAACATCTTGTTTTCACCCGGGAACAGCGAATCGCCGAAGCTGGCGTCACGCATGCTCTTGACCAGCATCTGCGCGAACTGGCCTTCAAGCTGGCGCGCGACCTTGTCGATCTTGGCCGGGTCGTTCTGCTGGGCCGGGCTGAGTTCGAATGCGGGAGTGATGCGCATGTCAGATCACCTCGAGCTCGGCGCTCAGGGCGCCGGCCTGTTTCAGTGCTTCCAGGATCGCGATCAGGTCACCCGGTGCCGCGCCAACGGCGTTCACCGCATGCACGATCTCGTCCAGGGTGGTGCCGCCGTTGAACTTGAACATGCGGCTGCCATCGTTGGTGGCGGTGATGGTCGACTGCGGCGTGGCCACGGTCTGACCACCGGCAAAGGCGTTGGGCTGGCTGACGTTGGTGTTTTCCTGGATGGTCACCGTCAACGAGCCATGCGAGATCGCGGCCGGGCCGACACGCACCTGCTGGCCGATGACCACGGTGCCGGTACGCGAGTTGACCACTACCTTGGCCGGTGCAGCGCCCGGGGTCAGTTCCAGGTTTTCGATACGGGCCAGCAGGCCGATGCGAGCACCGGCATCGGTGGGCGCACGCACGGCAACGGTGCCGCCGTCCACGGCACGCGCCGAACCTTCGCCGAAGGCATTGTTGAGCGCCCCGACCATCCGCGAGATGGTGGTGAAGTCGCTGTTGTGCAGGTTCAGGGTGATCTCGCCGCTGGCGCCGAACACATCGGGCAGGGCGCGCTCAACGGTCGCACCGTTGGGGATGCGGCCGACGCTGGGCACGTTCACCGAGACGCGCGAACCGTCCTTGCCCTGTGCACCGAAGCCGCCCACGATCAGGTTGCCCTGGGCAATCGCGTAGACCTGGCCGTCGGCACCGCGCAACGGCGCCATCAGCAGCGAGCCACCGCGCAGCGACACGGCGTTGCCGATCGAGGACACGGTGATGTCGATCGGCTGGCCGGGCTTGGCGAACGGCGGCAGCTCGGCGTGGATTGCCACTGCCGCCACGTTCTTCAGCTGCGGGTTGACGTTGGCCGGTACGTTGACGC
This sequence comes from Stenotrophomonas sp. 3(2025), assembly GCF_052665395.1. Lineage (NCBI taxonomy): Bacteria > Pseudomonadati > Pseudomonadota > Gammaproteobacteria > Lysobacterales > Lysobacteraceae > Stenotrophomonas > Stenotrophomonas sp. 3(2025). Next base: position 18,051 of record NZ_JBQOIF010000016.1, read on the forward strand.
CCAGCTCGCCCAGCAGGTTCTTCAGGCTCTGCACGGTGAAGGGCGCCTGGCTGGTGCGGTCGCCGCTGCCATCCAGGCCGACCACCAGGCCGTAACCCACCAGTGCATTGCCGCGCACGCCACCCACCTGGGCCAGGTCCTTGATGCGCTCGGCGCTGGCGGGAGCGGCCACCGCGAAGACCATGAACACGGCACAGTAGAGCGACGCTGCGCGTCGCTGCCAGGAAGAAGAGAAGGAGAGTTTCATGGCCATACTCAGAACGGCGTCAGGCCGGAGTTGAAGAAGCGGCTCAGCCAACCCATCGCGTTGGACTGTGCGACAGGGCCGCGGCCGCCGTAGACGATGCGTGCTTCGGCCACGCGGCTGGAAGGCACGGTGTTGTCCGCGCTGATGTCGCCGGGACGCACGATGCCCTGTACCTGCACCAGCTCATCACCCTGGTTCAGGCGCAGGTTCTTCTGCCCCTGCACCACCAGGTTGCCGTTGGGCAGGCGCTGTACCACGGTCACGGTCACGTTGCCCTGCAGGCGGTTGCTCTGCGCGCTGTTGCCCTTGCCGGTGAAGTCGCGTGCGCCCTTGGCTGTTGCACTGAGGATGTCCTTGCCGCCCAGGGTGACCGGTGCACCGAGAATCGACGGCGTGCCGAGGCTCAGGTTCGATTCCTTGTTGGTGGCGGTGTTGGCGCTGGTCTGCGCGGTGGTGTTTTCCAGCAGGGTGATGGTCAGCAGGTCGCCGACATCGCGCGCACGGCGGTCCGAATACAGCTGCAGGGTCGGGCCGGCGGCGTAGATCGCGCCGGCGGTCGGTTCGGCCTGCGGCGGCATGATCGGCTGCAACGGCGCCATCGTCGGATAGGGGCGCACGTCGCCAGCGATCACGCAGCCACCGAGCAGGGCAGCCACGGCGCAGGCGAGGGCAGTACGGGCGAAGGAAGAAAGGGGCGACATGGCAGTATCCCGGTGAGGGCGGTCAGAGCTTGTTGCTGAGGTAGCCGAGCATCGAGTCGGTGGTCGAGATCGCCTTGGCGTTCATTTCGTAGGCGCGCTGGGTTTCGATCATCGACACCAGCTCTTCCACCACGTTGACGTTGCTGCCTTCCAGCGCACCCTGCACCACGGTGCCCAGGCCGTTCAGGCCGGGATTGCCGTTCTGCGCCGGGCCGGAGGCGGTGGTTTCCAGGAACAGGTTTTCACCACGTGCCTGCAGGCCCGCCGGATTGACGAAGTCGGTAAGGGTCAATGCACCCACTTCCACCGATGCCGCACCGTCGGCCATCTTCACGCTGATGGTGCCGTCGGTACCGATGGTCACCGACTGCGCGCCTTCGGGAATCTGGATGCCCGGCTGCACCGGGTAGCCGCTGTTGGTGACCAGCTCGCTGTCCTGGTTGATCTTGAACGAGCCGTCGCGGGTGTAGGCCGAGCTGCCGTCGGGCATCTGCACTTCGAAGAAGCCGCGGCCGTTGACCATCACGTCAAGCGCGCGGCCGGTCTGCTGCTGGCTGCCCTGCTCGAAGTTCTTGGCGGTGGCCACCACGCGCACGCCGGTGCCGATCTGCAGGCCGGTGGGCAGCTGGGTCTGTGCCGAAGAGGAACCGCCGGGCTGGCGCACCTGCTGGTACAACAGGTCCTCGAAGCTGGCGCGGTCCTGCTTGAAGCCGGTGGTGTTGGTGTTGGCGAGGTTGTTGGAAACCACCGACATGCGCATCTGCTGCGCATCCAGTCCGGTTTTCGCGATCCACAATGCCTGGTTCATCTTCGGAGTCCTGTCTGGGTGAAGCCGGCCGCGCGGTGCGGCCCATGGGGTAGGGAGTGCAAGCGGCGTGCCAGCACCGGCGCGGGCCGGTGCCGGAATTCCGTCAGCTGCCCAGGCGCAACAGGCTGTTGGCGCTGCGTGCGTTGTCATCGCCGTGCTTGATCACCTGCACCTGCATTTCGTACTGGCGCTGCAGCTGGATCATCTGCACCAACGCACCGGCGGCATCGACGTTGCTGCCTTCCAGCTGGCCGCTGTGCACCGCCGTGCCCTGTGCCTGGGCGAACGGCTGCAGCGGATCGGTATTGCGGAACAGGCCATCCAGGCCGCGTTCGAGGCGATCATCCGGCGCCTGCACCACCTTGATCCGGCCGATCATCGCCATCGTCTGCGGGCCTTCGCCCTGCGGGATGATCGAGATCGTGCCGTCGTTGCCGATCTCCATCGCCTGGTAGGGCGGAATCGCGATCGGGTTGTTGTTGTCGTCCAGCACCGGACGGCCGCTGGAGGTCACCAGCTGGCCGTTCGGGGTCACCGACAGCGCGGCGCCACGGGTGTAGGCCTCGCTGCCATCGGTGGACTGCACGGCAAGCCAGGTGCCTGTCTGCAACGACAGGTCCAGCGGCTTGCCGGTGATGTGCTGCGCGCCGGCCGTGCGGTTGAAACCCGCGTCGACGTGCAGTGCATCCACCCGCGAAGCAAAGCCCGGGCCACGGATCGGGAAGGCTTCGGTGTTGGCCAGCGCTTCCTTGAAGCCGGGAGTGTCCGAGTTGGCGAGGTTGTGGCTGAGCGTGCCCTGCGCCTGCAGGGAGGCGCGGGCACCGGTCATCGCCACGTAAAGGGCTTTATCCATGCGGGGAGTTCCGTGACAGGGTCAGCAGGTCATCAACGGATGTTGATGACGGTCTGGGTGATCTGGTCCTGGGTCGTGATCATCTGCGCGTTGGCCTGGAAGTTGCGTTGCGCGGTGATCATGTTGACCAGCTGTTCGGTCAGGTCGACGGTGGAGGACTCCAGCGAACCGGCCTGGATCTTGCCGAGGTTGGAGGTGTCGGCGGCGCCGGTGCGCGGCGTGCCCGAATCGAAGGTCTCCACCCACAGGTTGTTGCCCTTCTGTTCCAGGCCCTGCGGGTTGTTGAAGCTGGTCAGTGCGACCTGGCCCAGCGGCTTGTCGTCGCCGTTGGAATACCGGGCGAACACCACGCCGGTTTCCGAAACGGTGATCTCGTTGAGCTTGCCGGCCGCGTAGCCATCCTGCTGGGTGTTGCGCAGGGCGAACTTTTCCCCGTACTGGGTCGAGCCGCTCACATCCAGCGTCATGTTCAGCACGCCGGCGCCGGTGGTCGGGGTGAAGGTGCCCAGGCTGATCTTGCCGCTGGCCGGCGCGGTCAGCTTGCCGGCGTTGTCGAAGGTCAGCGGGGTCGGCGTACCGGCCGGCTGGCCATCGACATAGTTGTGCACCGTCCAGGCATTGGTGGCCGCTTCCTTGACGAAGTAGGACACCTGGGTATGGCTGACGCCCAGCGAGTCATACACGGTGATGCCGCCGCTGGAGTGGCTGTAGCTGTTGGAATTGGTGGGGTCGAAGGGGTTCACCGTCGGCTGCTTGGCATTGCCGGGAAGGGTGAAGCCGACCTTGACCTCGCTGGTCTGCTTGGGCGGGCTGTCAGTGGTCAACAGCTGCAGGTCGACCAGGCGGCCGGCGTCGAAGTTGGTGCCGTCCGCGTTCGGTGCGAATACCTGCAGGCGAGCGCCCTGCGGGTTGACCACGTAGCCGGCGGCGTCGGTCTGGAAATTGCCGGCGCGCGAATAGACGCGTGCACCGTTCATGTTCATGGTGAAGAAGCCCTCACCGGAAATGGCCATGTCCAGGCTGCGGCCGGTCTGCTCGTTGTTGCCCTGGATGAACTGCTGGGCCACGTTGGAGACGCGCACGCCCGAACCGATCGCGTTCTTGGACAGGCCGTAGCTGGTGGCGGCGAACAGGTCGGCAAATTCCGCACGCGACTGCTTGAAGCCGGTGGTGTTGACGTTGGCCACGTTGTTGGCGGTGACGCTCAGGTCCGAGTTGGCAGCGTTGATGCCGGACAGGGAAATGTTGAAGCCCATGGGATGCTCCTGTTGGATGCGGTAGGTGCGGCTCAGCTGACGCGGAGCACGTAGTCGAGAGGGGCCGTGCCCAGGCCCTTGAGGTTCAGGTAGAGGCCGTCGGAACCGACGGTCACGCTTTCCACCGGTGCCTGCACGAAGGTGGACAGCTTGGTGCTCTTGCCGGTGGTGTCGACGTGGTTGGCGACGATGTTGTACTTGCCCGGCTCCATGCGCTTGCCGTTGGCATCCTTGCCGTCCCAGGTGAACGCGGTCTCGCCGGCGGCCTTGGCTTCAACGCTGATCGAGGTGACCTTGGCGCCGTTGGCGTCGGTGACGTCCACGGTGACGATGCCGGCGGCCGGCGCGGCAACCGTGCCCTCCACCGAGCCTTCCTTCTCCAGCACCAGCTTTTCCGACGGCACCAGCACCTGGTGGCCGACCAGGGCGGCGCCACGCAGCACCTGGTCGCTGGCCATCGACTCCTGGAAGCCCTTCACCGACTTGTTCAGATCGGTGATGCCCTGCACGGTCGACATCTGCGCCATCTGTGAGACCATCTGCGTGTTGTCCATCGGCTTCAGCGGATCCTGGTGCTGCAGCTGCTCGGTCATCAGGCGCAGGAAATCGGCCTGGTCCAGCGTGTTCTTCTTCTTGGTGGCGTTGCTGTTGGGGGCGTTCAGGCCGAGTGCGGCGTAGACGTCCTGGTTGCTCTGGTTGTTGACGGCGGTGGTCATGGCGGTGTCCGGTGCAGCGGGCCTCAGCGGCCCATGGTCAGGGTGGCCAGGGCCAGTTCCTTGGCGGTGGTCAACATCTCCACGCCGGCCTGGTAATTGCGCGAGGTCGAGATCAGGTTGACCATCTGCGCCACCGGATCGACGTCGGGCTGGTAGATGTAGCCATCGCCGTCGGCCAGCGGATGGCCCGGTTCGTAGCGCTTGATCGGCGCCGCGTTGCTCTGGGTGATCTCCTTGACCTGCACCGAGGTGATGTTCGGATCGGTCTTGCTGGTGACCGCCTGGAAGATCGGTTCCAGCGGCTTGTACACCGCGTCGGCCGAGCCGGCGACGCTGTCAGCGTTGGACAGGTTGGAGGCGATGGTGCTCATGCGCACCGACTGCGCCTGCAGCGCGGAGCCGGCGATATCGAAGATCGGCAGGTTGCTCATGGCTTATTGCCCCGTGATCGCGGTGAGCATGGAACGCACCTTGCTTTCGACGAAGCTCAGCGAAGCGCGGTATTCCAGTGCAGCGCGGCCATAGGCGGCGCGTTCGGCATCGGGGTCGACGGTGTTGCCGTCGATGCTGGGCTGTACGCCCTCACGGGCCACCTGGAACGGGTTGAGGCCACTGCCGACTTCGTAGTGCTGCTCGTTGGTGGTGGTCATCAAGCCGTTGGCATCCAGCCCCTGCGCATGGCGAAGGGCCGAATCGAAGTCCAGGTCCTGGGCCTTGTAGCCGGGGGTGTCGGCATTGCCGAGGTTGCTGGCGATCAGCTTCATGCGCTGTTCGCGCAACGGCATTGCCTGGGCATGGACGCCCAGGTAGTCGGTAATCAGGTTGCGCACGGTGCACTCCCACGGGAACGTTGCCCGGGAAGCTGCAAGCGGTGTGCCAGAACCGTGGTGCGCAGCATCGCGCTCGCCGGGCATGGCCCGGCGCTACCGTGGGTCGGAGCAGGTGTCTGGTAGCGCCGGGCCATGCCCGGCGCAGACGCGTGCGGCGGCCTTACGCCGCCATCGCCACCTTGCGCAGGCGGTCCAGCACGAAGTCGGCCAGCTCGTGCGGCGAATACTTGGCGACGAAGGCGTTGGCACCCACGCGCTCGACCATCGCATTGTTGAATACGCCCGACAGCGAGGTATGCAGCAGCACGTACAGCCCGGACAGGCCGGCATGGCGCCGGATTTCCGTCGTCAGCGTGTAGCCGTCCATGGCCGGCATCTCGATGTCCGAAATCACCATGGCGTAGCGTTCGGCCGGGTTTTCACCCGAGGCATGGATCTGCAGCAGGTGGTCCAGCGCCTGTTTGCCGTCCGAGAGCAGGGTCGCGCCCACCCCCAGCTGGTCCAGCACGCTGCGGATCTGCTGGCGCGCCACCCGCGAATCATCCACCACCAGCACCTGCAGCTGCGGAGCGTCGGCGGGCATCGCCATGGCCGGGTCGAGCACGGCCTCACCGCGCACCTGGGCGATGTCGGCCAGCACGCTTTCCACGTCGATCACCTGGATCAGCTCGCCCTGGAAGCGGGTCACCGCGGTCAGGTAGCTCGATTCAGCGCCCAGTTCCGGCGGCGGGTGGATGTCTTCCACCGCGATGTTGACGATGCGCTCCACGCCGCTGACCAGGAAGCCCTGGATCGAGCGGTTGAACTCGGTCACCACCAGGTAACCGGGTGCGGTGTCCGCATCGGGCTCGCGCTCGGGGTGGCCGATGGCCAGGCCCAGGTCCAGCACCGGCACCGAACGGCCGCGCACGTCGGCCACGCCGGCGAACTGGCCGGGCAGGCCTGGTACCTGGAACAGTTCCGGGCGGCGCAGCACTTCCTGCACCTTGAAGACATTGACGCCAAAAAGCTGACGTCCGCCGAGGCGGAACAGCAGCAGCGCCAGGCGATTGTGGCCGGCCAGTCGGGTTCGCTGGTCGATCCGGTTGAGCAGGTCATGGGACATGGCTGCTGTATCGGCGCGGGCAGGGTGGAACTTGAGGGCGAGTGCAGGGCCGGGGCCGGGAAGCTGTCTGCCCTGTGCCTGTGGCACGCAGCTTGCACGCGTCTGGGCCAGGTCTTACCGACAGGAGGCGCCATGCGCCGCATTGCTTCTTTCCTTGCCATTGCCATGGCCGTAGCCGCGCCGTGGGCAACCGCAGCCGACTGGCAGCCGGTGGCCAGCATCCGTGCTGCCGCGTTGTCGACCCTGGCCGCCGGCACTGAAGGTGAGGCGATCGTCGCCGATGCGCTGCGCCTTCCAAAATGCGGCGGCACGTTGCAGGTGCAGCCCACGGCCAACACCACCGTGGAAGTGAGTTGTCCCGACGCCGGTGGCTGGCGCCTGTTCGTGCCGGTGAAGGTGCGCCGCAACCAGACCGTGCTGGTGCTGACCCGTGGCATCGGCACTGGAGAATCCATCGCCGCTGCCGATATCAGTACTGCCCAGCGTGACGCGGCACGGATTGCCGGCGCAGTGCTGGCCGATCCTGCCGCAGCGATCGGCCGCATCGCCCGTCGGCCGTTGCCGGCGGGAACACTGTTGTCGAGCAACGATCTGGTTGCACAGCGTCTCATCAAACGAGGAGACAGTGTGGCACTGGTATCGCGGCGTGGTTCGGTCGAGGTCCGCATCGCCGGCCGCGCACTGGGCGATGCCGGGCAGAACGAGCGCGTCTCGGTGGAAAACCTGTCCTCGCGCCGTATCGTGCAGGGCACGGTGGACGCGGCCGGTGACGTAATCGTGGCGCGTTGAAATAATGCAGAATTCCCCTAAAGATCACGGCCCTGCGGCCGTTATCCCTTGTGTACGGCAACTCCAGGACACCCCATGAGCCAGAAAATCGACGGCAACCTGCAGGTCCCCCAGGCACTGCGCAGCGTGACCACCCCGGCCGCCAAGCCCGGCGTCAGCAGCGATTCGGCGGCACGTCCAGTCGAGGCGGCCGACAGCCTGCGCCTGACCGGCGAAGCCACCAACCTGCAGGCCATCGAGCGTGAGCTGAGCACCGCCCCGGCGATCGACGCCCAGCGTGTTGCAGCGGTGCGCGAATCGCTGCAGAACGGCACCTACAAGATCAATCCGGACGCGATCGCTTCGCGCATGCTTGAACTGGACCAGCAGCTGCAAGGATGACCGCGGCGATGAGCGAGCCGCTGCAGCGCCTTGCCCAGGCCCTGGACGTTGAACGCCAGGCCCTGGTCGAGCACGACGTGCACGCCCTGATCCGTGCCACCGGCGCGAAGCTGGAAGCGCTGCGTGCGCTGGAAGGCGCGCCACCGGTGGGCGAGGGCGAGCAGCTGCAGGAACTGGCCGAGCGCAACCGCGCCAACGGGGTGCTGCTGTCGCGGCGCCGGCGCGAGGTCAACTGGGCGCTGCGCCAGATGGGCCGCACCGAGGAGTCCTCGGCATACGATGCCAAGGGCCAGTCGCATACCGTCACCGCACGGCGGCCACTCGCCGTCGCCTGACAGGACCGGCGGTCGGCTGACCGCCCGATGGCGGCTGTAGGCCGCCGCATGAACGCGTATATTGGGCGCCTGTTTGATCGCCCCGAGCCGCCGTGTCTGCCGCCAACGTTCTGGTTACCGCCCCCCTTCCGCCGCAACCGGTGCTGCAGGCCCTGCTTGAGCGCCTGCGCGAAGGCCTGCTGCTGTTCACCGAAGATGGGCAGGTCGCCCTGGCCAACCCGGCCGCGCAGAGCCTGCTGGGCAGCGATGAAGGCACCTTGCCGCCGCCGCAGCGCCTGCGCCGGCTGCTGCCGCCGGATGCGCTGGAACATGCGCGCCAGCACGGTCACTGGAACGGCAGCCTGCCGCTGGGCGAGGGCGTGGTCATCGCCCACCTGTACTTCCATGGCGAACCCGGTTCGGGGCACTACCTGGCCTTGTTCCGCCATATCGAAGGCCAGGAAGACTACGAACGCGAACTGCAGCAGCGCCATGCCGAACTGCGCCAGGCCTACCTGCGCCTGAACGGCACCCAGGAAAAGCTGCTGCAGTCGGAGAAGATGGCGTCCATCGGCCAGCTTGCCGCCGGCGTGGCGCACGAGATCAACAACCCGATCGGCTACGTGCATTCCAACCTGGGCAGCCTGCAGGAATACCTGCGCAGCCTGTTCACGGTGATCGAAGCCTACGAGCGCGCCCTGCGTGCGCCCGACCCGAAGGCGTTGATTCCGGAAATCGACGATATACGTGACCGCCTGGACATCGATTTCATCAGCCGCGATCTGCCGCAGCTGATGGCCGAGTCACGCGAAGGCATCGAGCGCGTCACCCGCATCGTGCGCGACCTGAAGGACTTCTCCTATTCCGGCCGCGACGAGTCGTGGAAGCTGGTCGACCTGCATTCCGGCCTTGAATCGACCATCAACATCATCTGGAACGAGCTCAAGTACAAGGTGCATCTGGTGCGCGAGTTCGGCCAGCTGCCGCTGGTGGAATGCCTGCCCTCGGAGTTGAACCAGGTCTACATGAACCTGCTGCTCAACGCCGGCCACGCCATCGCCGAGCGCGGCACGATCACCGTGCGTACCGGCGTGGACGGCGACACGGTGTGGGTCGAGTTCGAAGACACCGGCGGCGGCATTTCGCCGGAACTGCGCCAGCGCATCTTCGATCCGTTCTTCACCACCAAACCGGTGGGCAGTGGTACCGGCCTGGGCCTGTCGATCTCCTACAGCATCATCAACAAGCACCACGGCCGCATCGATCTGGACAGCACCCCAGGCGTCGGCTCGCGCTTCCGCCTGGTGCTGCCGATCAAGCAGCCGCGCTGATCGTGGTCGCCGGGCATGGCCCGGCGATACCCCCGTGACCGGTAGCGCCGGGCCATGCCCGGCGGATGCGGTTACCGCAGCGGCGAACGATCCTCACCGCCGTCGGCCGGCTCGACAGCCGCCAGGCCACCGTTGCTGCGCCGCTGTTCCTCGTAGGTGCGGAAGGCCTGGTGGATGTGCTTGCGCAGCTCGTCGTCGTTCCACGGCTTGGTCAGGAACCGGTAGATCGCACCGCGGTTGATCGCATCAGTCACTGTGTTGAGGTCGGTGTAGCCGGACAGCACCAGCCGGATCGTGTCCGGGTACAGCATCTTCACCCGGCCCAGGAACTCGGTGCCGCTCATGTCGCTCATGCGCTGGTCGGACAGGATCACCTGCACATCGTTGATGGCCAGCAGATCGAACGCATCACGCACGTTGCCTGCCGCCAGGATGCGGTATCCATCGCGGCGGAACAGCCGCACCAGCGAGCGCAGCACGTTCTCCTCGTCATCCAGCAGCAGCAGGGTGCGGTCCGGGCGGGTTTCGGCGAACGCTTCGGGACGCAGGTAGCGCCGGCGCAGGGTCATGCCGGCGGCATCGGCGGACATCGGTTCGCCGAACAGGTAGCCCTGGAACACGTCGCAGTCGTTGCGGCGCAGGAAGCCCAGCTGTGCCTGCGATTCCACGCCGTTGGCGATGACCGTCATGCCCAGCTGGTGGCCCATCGCAATGATCGCGCGTGCGATCGCCGCTTCACGGTTGCCGGCCGGGGCGCTCTTGATGAAGCTGCGGTCGATCTTCAGCTTGTCCACCGGGTAGCGCACCAGCGCGCTCAGGCTCGAATCGCCGGTGCCGAAATTGTCCAGGCTCAGGCTGATGCCTTCGTTGCGCAGGTTGGCCAGCGTTTCGTGGACGAAGTTGACGTTGTTGGTCAGCGCGCTTTCGTTGATTTCCAGCGTCAGCATCTGCGCCGGCACGCCGGACGCCTGGATCACGCCCATCACTTCGGCGAAGAAGTTCGGGCGCAGCAGCTGCAGGGTGGATACATTCACCGCGATGGTGAAGTCATCAAAGCCCTGGTCGCGCCACAGCCGGGCCTGCTTCAATGCGCCTTCCAGCACCCACGTACCAATCTGCACGATGATGCCCAGGCGCTCGGCGGTGCGCATGAAACGCTCCGGCACCAGCATGCCCAGGGTCGGCGACTGCCAGCGCAGCAGCGCCTCCATGCCCACCACATGGCCATCGCGGGCACTGACCAGCGGCTGGTAACGCAGCTTCAGTTCGCCGTTGGGAATGGCATCGACGATCTGCCGCGCGATGATGCTCTCGCTGTGCGCGCTCGGCGGCGTGTCCACCGCGTGGATGCGCACCGCATTACCGCCTTCGCGGGCGGCCTGGTACAGCGCGTCCTCGGCATGGTCGAGCAGGCGCGACGCACTGCTGGCGTGCTCCGGGCACAGGCTCACGCCCAGCTTGCCGGTCATGAACAGCGTATAGGGCAGTACCGACAGCGGCAGTTCCATCTGCTGGCGGATCTCTTCGGCGAAATCCTCGGCCAGGGGCAGATCGGCGGTGCGCGGCACGGCAATCAGGAACTCATCGCTGCCATGCCGCCACAGCATGCCGCGTCCGCGCAGGTAGGACTGCAGGCGCTGGGCTACCAGCACCAGGGCCTGGTCACCAACCTCCGCACTCATGTTCTCGTTGACCGAGGCGAAGTGGTCGATGTCCACATGCATCAGCATCAGCGGGGTACCTCCCGAGGCGGCTTCAGCGACCATCGCCTGCAGCTCGGGGTTGCCGGCGCCGAGGCGATCAGGTGCATCGTCGATGCTGACCGGGGGCAGGTTGGGGTTCCACATGGGCTCAGTATTCCGCTGACTCGACGGCCGCCGTAACAGCGGCCTGGTAAGGAAGGTGGACATCGACGAGGGTGCCGGCGCCGTGCGCCGACTCGATCCGCACGTGGCCACCCACGCTCTGCGCACGCTCGCGCATCACGATCAGGCCCAGGCCGCGCGGGCCATCCGGGTCGAACCCTTCGCCATCGTCACGGATCATCAGGTGCAGCCCGCGCTGGTCGACATCGCGCAGCTGCAGCACCACCTGGCTGGCGCGCGCGTGGCGCAGTGCATTGGTCAGGCTTTCCTGGGCGATGCGGAAACAGGCCTGCTCGATGCTGTTGTCCGGGCGCGTGGGCAGTGATTCGATCTCGGCCTGCAGCTCGACGGTGGACGATCGGAACAGTACGCGTGCCTGCCAGCTCAATGCCGCCTCCAGGCCCAGCGCATCCAGCTGCGGCGGCCGCAGCAGGGTGGAGATGTCGCGCAGCTTGGCAACGGTGGTATCGGCCAGGCTGACGATCTGTGCCAGGTCCTCGCCGCGCCGCTGCGCATCGTCCTCGTCCTGCGCTGCATAGGCCGACAGCTTGATCGCGGTGATCGCCTGGCCGATGTCATCGTGCAGGTCGCGCGAGATTGCCCGGCGCTCGTCCTCCTGCAGCGAGAACAGGCGGCCAGCCATCGCCTGCAGCTCGCGGTTGCTGGTCTCCAGCGCGCTTCGGGTCTGTTCGGATTCACTCAGGTCGCGCACGATCAGCAGCTTGCAGTCGCGGCCGCCGTAGCGCACGTCGCCCACCGCAATGCCAGCCTGGAAGCTGCGGCCATCGGCGCGCTGCATGGCCACCACACTGCTGTGGTCCGGGCTGTGCTGCAGCTGCCCGGCGCCCATCTGCGCGCGCATCCGGGCCAGGTCGCCGCCTGCCACCAGGGCCGACAGCGGCTCGCCCAGCAGCGTGTGGCTGCCGTAGCCGAACAGGCCGGCCGCCCACGCATTGGCATACAGCACATGTTCGTCGGACAGGATCACCACGCCATCGGGCAGCACCCGCACCAGCTCGCGGAACTGCTCTTCGCGTTCGCGCAGCAGGCGCCGCGACTGCTCACGCTCGGTCACGTCCTGCAACGTGCCCAGTATCCGGTCACGTCCGGCTTCATCCACGCCGCTGGCGGCGCGCAGGTGCACCATCAGCGCACGGCCATCCATTGCCAGCACCGGCAGCAGCACGTCCACCTGCACCTGCTCACCCGAGCACAGCTCGGCCAGCACCTGGTCGGTCTGTGCGGCCGTGGCCGGGTCGGCTGCCACCAGCAGCTCGTCGAAACGGTGCCAGCGTCGCGCCTCGGGCGGGCGACGGCCCAGCAGGCGATAGACCTGGTTGGAGTAACGGCCCTGGCCGGTGGACGGGTCCAGCTCCCACGCGCCGATCCGGGCCAGCTCGTGGGCTTCTTCCACGCGGGCCAATGCCTGGTCGCGCCGCAGCTGGGCCAGGTCTTCAGCGGTGCGGTCGATGGCGATCAGCAGGCGCGCAGTGTGGCCGTCGTAGTCGATCGCGTTCGAACGCAGTTCCATCTGCCGCAGGCTGCCATCACGCAGCTGCAACTGCGCGCGCAGGATGCACAGCTGCTCGGGCGCGCCGCGGATCTCCTCCAGCTTGGTCTGCAACGCCTGGTCCTGGCCGGGTGGCCAGAGCACGTCGATGGTCTGCGCCAGAAGCGCCTCGCGGTCCCAGCCGAAGGTGCTGCAGGCCGCCGGATTGGCATCGAGGATGGCCAGGCTGTCCAGGTCATACACCAGGATCGGGCCCGGGTTGCCCTCGAACATCTGCCGCAGGCGCAGTTCGGAGGCCTGCAGGCGGGCATGGGTGTGCAGCACGTGCTCGGCCAGCGGCCGCAGCAGCAGGTACAGCAGGCCGGCGCTGGCCAAAGCGAAGAACGCGCCCTTCATGCTCTGCCAGAGCGCCGCCTGCTGCGGGTCGGGCACCAGCGCGGTCACCGCGCCGTCGGTGGCGATCATCCAGGCCAGCGCCATCGCCAGGTAGCTCAGCACGATGCGCCGACGGTCGCGCCCCAGCGCCTGCGCCATCCGCGGGTCGGGAACAGGGGCGGTGCCGGTCGGTTCTACGGGCATGGACAGGGCAGGGAGGCGGGCAGGGAGAAGGGGTGCGGGCCATCTTACCGCGCAGCTGTGCCCTGGCCACTCAATTATCCGCCGCAGGCGCCGTTAACCACTGCGTGCCCCGCTGTCGGGCGTTTCATCCGGAGCAAGATCGCGTGGACCAAGGGATCATCGCCAGCCTGCTGCAGCATCCGCTCGCCTCGGCGCTGGTCATCGTCGACCGCAGCGGGCGCCCGCTCGCGGCCAATCCGGCTGCGCGCGAGCATGGCCTGCCGGCCACGGTGGCCGCCTACGCGCCGATGCTGGAAGACCTGCGCCTGCTGGCTGCCGACGGTGGCATCGTCGCCTGCACGCTGCCGGGCGGCCCGCGCGGTCACTACGATGGCCACCTGCGCGCCGTGCACGACGGCAGCGGCAACCTGCTCGCCTTCACCCTCAGCGTGCCCGAGCCGGTACCGGTTGATGGGGGCGGTCGCTGGGAACTTGCACTGGACAGCGCCGGCCACAGCCTGTGGGACTGGGACATCCCCAGCGACCGGGTGGCGCGCACGCCCGCGCTGGGTGAGGAAACGGCCACGCAGATACTGGCGCGCGTGCACGCCGACGACATCACCCAGGTGCGCGCCGCGCTGGATGAACACCTGCACGGCGACAGCGAGCAGTACAGCGCCCAGTTCCGCTTCCGCCAGGCCGATGGCCAGTGGCGATGGGTGCTGGACCGCGGCCGGGTGGTGGCCCGTACCGCCGACGGCCAACCGCTGCGCATGGTCGGCACCCATACCGACATCGAGCAGCAGAAGCAGCTGGAAGCCCTGCTGCAGGAGCAACAACTGCATCTGCGCGAAGCCCAGCGCATCGCCAGCATGGGCAGCTGGTCGTTCGATCCGCACAGCCGCCAGTTCTGGTGGTCGCCGGAACTACGCTCGCTGCTGGCGCTGCGGCAGGACAGCATCCCGGGGCAGCGACGCTGGCTCAAGCAGCTGCACCCGCGCTCGCGTGGTGCACTGCGTGCGGCCTGGCGCCGCCTGTGGCGCGATGGCCGGGCCGCCAACCTCGAACTGGAACTGACCCGCGGCAACGAACCCTCGCAGCATCTGCGGTTGTGGATGCAACCGCTGCTGGACATGGACGGGCAGCCCAAGCGCCTGCTGGGGCAGGTGCAGAACATCACCGAACAGCATCAGACCGATGCCCTCATCCGCTGGCGTACCGAGCTGCTCAACCGCGTGTCCGCGCTGGGTCGCATCGGTGGTTGCGAGATCGAAGTGGCGACGCGCAACATGCAATGGACCGAGGAGTGCTATCGCATCCACGGCCTGCGCAAGGAACCGATCACCCTCGACCAGGCGCTCGCGTTGTATGCCGAGGATTCGCGTGCGGCGTTTGAAGCGGCGCTGGGGCGCATTGCCGGTGGCGGCCTGCCAGAGCAGCTGGATCTGTGCTTCTACCGCCAGTCCGGGTTGCGCGTATGGGTGCAGGTGCTGATCGAACTGGACCGTCGTGATGGCCTGCCGCCGCGCTTTGTGGTCCTGTTCCGTGACATCACCCGCGAGCGCGAAGCGAACGAGCGGATTGAACTGCTTGCCCACTACGACCTGCTGACCGGACTGCCCAACCGGGTGCTGCTGGGCGAGCAGACCTCCGAAGCCATCGAGGAAGCGCGCGATCGCGGCACCTCGCTGGCGATGCTGTTCATCGACCTGGACGGCTTCAAGAACATCAATGACAGCTTCGGCCACGCCACCGGCGATGCGCTGCTGAAGGCCGCCGCCACCCGGCTGCACCAGAACCTGCGCAACAACGACCTGTTCGGCCGCTTCAGCGGCGACGAGTTCATCGTGGTGCTGCGCGACCTGGCCGAACCGGAAGATGCCGGGCACGTGGCGCGCAAACTGATCAATTCGCTGGCCGAGCCGCTGCGCCGTGGCGACACCACCTTGAAAGTGGGTGCCAGTGTGGGCATCGCCATGCTCGGCGAGAGCCAGACCGACTTCGATTCATTGCTGCGCGCTGCCGACGCGGCGATGTACGCGGCCAAGGAAGCCGGTCGCAACACCTACCAGTATTACAGCCAGGACGCGCTGGCGCGGATCCAGCGCCGGCTGGAGATCGAGCACGGCCTGCACGGGGCCATCGAGCGCGACGAGTTCAGTCTGGCCTATCAGCCACTGCTGCACGCCCATCACGGCGAGCCCCCCGCAATCGAGGCGTTGCTGCGCTGGCATCGCCCGGGCATCGGCTACTGCAGCCCGGCAGAATTCATTCCGATCGCCGAAAAGTGCGGCGAAATCGTCCGCATCGGCGACTGGGTATTGTCCGAAGCCTGTCGCCAGGCAGCCGCGTGGGATCGTGCCGGCCTGCAGTTCGAGCGCATCGCCGTAAACGTGTCGGCGGTGCAGTTGCGTGATCGTGGCTTTGCCGAGCGCGTGATCGAGATCTGCCACGCGCACGGCTGGCCGCCGCAGCGGCTGGAGCTGGAGCTGACCGAATCGGCGTTGATCCGTGACACCGACATCCTGCGCCACTGCTTCGATGTGCTGGAACGGCACGGCGTGCCGCTGGCGGTGGACGACTTCGGTACCGGCTTCTCCAACCTCAATTACCTCAACCGTTTCCCGGTCGGCCGCCTGAAGATCGATCGCAGCTTCGTGCAGGGCATGCTGCATGACTCGGGCACCGCCGAGGTGACCCAGGCCATCGTCCATCTTGGCCACGCACTGGGCATGAAGGTGGTGGCCGAGGGCGTGGAAACACACCAGGAAGAGGACATGCTGCGCCGTCAGGGCTGCGACGAGATCCAGGGCTACCTGTACTCGCGCCCGCTCACACCGCGCGACCTGGCGCAGTGGCTGCGCCAGCAGCACCTCGCCCCAGGGCGAACCGATGCGGCCAGTGAGATGGTGCTGGCGCGCTGACGCACTCATCCACGCATGGCGTGGATCTACTTCTGGGCCAGCCTTGGTGGGTGCCGACCGTTGGCAAGCTTTAGTGGGTGCCGACCGTTGGCAAGCTTTGGTGGGTGCCGACCGTTGGCAAGCTTTGGTGGGTGCCGACCGTTGGTCGGCACTGATGCCTGCACTCGCGACCATCCACACATGGCGTGGATCTACCCCTGGGCTAGCCCTGGTGGGTGCCGACCGTTGGTCGGCACGAATGCCTGCACGTGTGATCATCCGTAAATGATGCAGGCCTGCGGTGCGTGTGACACCGATATGGCTATCGTACAGCGACGTCCGACTACGAGTCGTTCTTTCTGCCAGTGCCTGATGATGAGCTGCTTTCGCAGACAGACCTACTCTGCCCAACGATGAGGGAGGGAGTCGATTGCCAGCCATACCTTGAAATTGTTCAAGGCGATCAGGGGAGGTAGAGCCATGGCATCCCCTTCGGTTGCAGGGCAATGAATGGAGTTGGTCGCGTTCACTTTGCTCCAGTCCCCGGGTACGCCGTAGACGAAGAAGTACTGTTCAAGGTCAGCCGCATGGACCAGTTCATGTCGACCAATGATCCGCCACTCTCCATCCTGATCGATCTTCCTATCAAAGAGTGAGTAACTATCCAGAATGACCGGGTTCATCAGGGGCGTAGATTGCTCCAGATTGAAATCGTCAAAGGTCGGCTCTCCGCGGCGGGTTTCAAAGATGTGGGCGGAATGACCCATGAGGTTCTTGGCAATGATCTGTCCGAAGTAGTAAAGCCCATCATTGCGAGTAAAGCAGAATATGTCGCCTGCGCGGATGAAGCGGAGCATCGTTCGATGCTTCTTGGTCCAGCCATTGAGAAGGTCACCGGTGATTCCAGCTTCTTTCTTCGTCCTCTTTGGTGCTGGCTTCGCCATAGGGTTTCACTCAATGTCCGATTCAGGAGGAGTCGAGTATTGAAGAAGCTGATCACCAGGGTCCATGCAAACAATCCGAAACGGCCCGCCCTACCCAGCGACATCCACGCATGGCGTGGATCTACCTGTTGCCGGCATCCGGTTGGCTCGGCGGCTTACCGGGCGCTATCCCGGCAAGCGCTTCCAGCTCGGCGAGGCGATCCGCCTTCACCAGGTGCGCCGCATTCCAGCCACCTTCGGAAACCGCAGGCGAAAAGCTGTAGATCTCATCGAGAGCCAATGGCCCTAGTCGTTCACGAGCACGTTCATACAGAGGCTGCTCATCCTCGTCGGTGACATCAAGATAGGGGCCATCAAGCAGCGTCAGCAGGTACTCCAGATGCCAGTCGCGTTCAGCTGCGTCGCCGGGGCTTGGTGCATCCGAGTCCGCTGAGACGTCTCCGCTGTGTGCATCGACGCTGATGTGTATCGCGGTAGTCTCACCGCACATCAGGATCTGGCCGAAGGCTGTCACGGCATAAACGTGAAACGTATCTACATCTCCCAGTGGATTGCCGCGCAGATACCCCTCGACAAGCGATGTGTACCGCCCGGGATCAACCATCGCCAACTTGTCGCCGCGATAGCGTGCGAACCCATCGCGGCGCCACAGTGCCAGCAGCAGGTTGGGCAGCACGCCTTCCCATGCCGCGAGGGTGGCGTCGGGAACTGCTTCAGCCCTGGAGCTCGGAATGAAACCCTGAAGAAACTCGCCGGAATCCAACCCTGTCGCAGACAATTGGGGGCTCGGCACGGCCAAGGCATTTGAACTCGTTCCGCTTGGCAGGCGGTCAAGGAAGGAGAGCAGTGCCTCCGCACGTGCAAGCTCCCGGCTCCCCTCGTGAGTTGGAATGACGGTCGCTGAGCTTCCGGAGACAATCAGCAGTGTCCCCGCAGCAAGCCCGTGCCAAGGCTTGGCCAGCACCAGATAGCGTTCTGGTGTTTCGTCGAGATCAGCGTCCAGGATGACGACCTGCGGACCACCCTGCAGGCAGCCGGCGGAGACCTCGACGGTTGCGTCGGTTGCACCTGCATCAGGATCGTTCACATCCATAGGCGCGGAGTACGGCTGCTGGAAATCGCCGAACGACTGGAGAGCTTGATGAAGCGAAAGTAGGGAGTCAGGATCCAGGGCAAGCGGTTCTGCGGCAACCGGGAGCTGCAACGCAACTGAAAGGCAGAGGGCGGCACTGGTCATCGGGCTGAGGGCTGATCTGAACCGAAATCGGCCCTGCACGATGAAGGTCGGCTCGGCGGAGGTCCATGCAAAGAATCCGAAACTGCGCGACTCCCCCGACAATATCCACGCATGGCGTGGATCTACTGCGGCGCGGTAACCAGCCGCTGCGGGAATTCGGACCGCAGCCGTGCGCGTACCGCTTCGACCACCTCTGCATAGCGTCGGCGCTGGATGAAGTAGCCCATGTAGAACAGCGGCAGGGCCACCAGCATCGGCCACGCAGCGGGCCGGACGAGGATGACCGGCACCAGCATCAGTGTGAGGCCCAGCGCGAACCAGCTGCACAGTCCGAGCACCCGCACCTCCCTGCGCCGTGCGTCGATCATCACCCGCCCGCGCATCAGCGGAAAGTAGCGACCGCCAACGCTCGGTGCGAAGCTCTCGCGAAAGGCGACACTGCCGTCCGGCAGCCCGCGGAATACCAGGCGAAGCCAGGTATCGGCCGGCAGGTCATGCTCCAGCCCGGCCAGTGAAAGCTGCGCCAGCTCTGCCGGCGTAGCGGCGATGCGCCGGTTGAACAGCGCGATGCCTGTGCGGAAGAAGAACGGCGCCCAGAGGACCAGCAGCAGGACTTCGATCAGCAGCAAAGCGATCAAGGCGATGGCCATCGGTCTTCCATGAAAGGGACCGGCGCATCATGCCACGTGGGCAGATGCATCCACGCATGGCGTGGAGCTACTTCAACGCACTGCCATCCAACCCCAGGTCCCACGCCAGACCCAGCACGTCATCGCCGGCTGCCGGTGGGGCAGGGCGCGCGTCGGCCAGCTTCTGCAGCTCCTGGATTTCTTCGCGGGCCACCTCTTCCAGCTGGCGCAGCTGCTCACGTACGCCCGCATTGCGCGGACGCTCGTTCTCGTTGATCGGGGGCAGGGCGCGGATCAGGGTCATGGTGCGCTTGCAGGATGCATCCAAAGGCGGGTCACACGCAAAGGCCCCGGCAGAACCGGGGCCTCGCACGCTGCCGGAAGGGGCAGCGGACATCAGGATCAGAACAGCTCGACCGTACCGGCGCCCATGCTCTGCTGGGCAACCGGCTTGTGCGGCGGGCGCTCCCATTCGCTGCGCAGTTCGCGCAGGCGGTTGCCGGTGCGCTGCAGGGCAGAGGCGATTTCTTCGTCGAACACGCCGCCATTGCGATGCAGCAGTTCCTGCAGGGCCACCGCTTCGCGGTTGATCGCGGTCAAGCGGTCCAGGTGGGTATGCACGCCACCCAGGGCCTGGGTGGCGATGTCCTCGAACTGCAGGGCACGCACGGCTTCGGCCACGCTGCCATCGATCGAGCGCGCGCAGTCGGACACTTCGCGCATGCCGTCACCCAGCGAAGCGTTGATCTGCGCCACGTTGTCCAGCATCGCCGCCGCTTCCTGGCGCGCTTCGCGGGAGCGGTCCATGTCACGCGAGGCCATGTGCGAAACCGTCTCGCGGACCTTGGCGATGGCGTCCTTGGAGCTGTGCGCCAGCTTGCGGATCTGTTCGTTGAAGGTGGTCGAACGCTCGGACAGGTTGCGGACCTCGTCGGCAACCACGGCGAAACCACGACCGGCTTCACCGGCACGCGCAGCTTCGATGGCAGCGTTCAGCGCCAGCAGGTTGGTCTGGTCGGCAATCGACTTGACGTCTTCCAGCAGCGCGAAGATGCCATCCAGGTGCTGCGCCATCTGGTCGATGTGCTGCACGGTGGTGCTGCTCTGGCCGCTGACCTGCTCCAGCGCTTCCACCAGCTGTTCCATGCGGTGGCTGGCGTGCTGGGCGAAACGGGCAACGTCGAGGCCGGCGCCGCCTTCGTCACCGGCGCGGTCGACGATGCGTGACAGGGCCTGGCTCTGCTGGCGCGACTTGCGGTTCATGGCATCGAAGCTGCCGCCGAGGCTGGAGACGGCCTGGCGGATCAGGTCGCGGGCGCGTTCCACTTCACCACGCGAACCGTCGATCTCGTTGCCGACGAAGTTGCGCAGTTCGGTCAGCAGCTGGTCCTGCTCACGCAGGACACGGGCATGTTCCGGGGAACGGTGCGCCTGGGCGCGGGCGGTCCACCACGCAAAGCCGAGCCAGCTCAGCGTCATCGTGGTCAGGATCGCCCAGCGCAGGGCGGCCGGCCATTCGAAACCGATGGCGAAGGGGAGCAGCAGGGTCAGGGCCAGGGGGGCGGCCAGACGGATGAAAATGCGTGAGTACATGGACGTTCTCGGGAGGTGCACGGAGGATGTATCGGCCGTACCCCCTTTCTCTTTAACGTCGATGTGCTCTCTGAATGCGCCGGATTTCCGGCGCCGTCCGCCGGGCATGGCCCGGCGCTGCCCTCGCGGCGCTCGATCGGTAGCGCCGGGCCATGCCCGGCGGGCTCCCCGCCCTCAGGCCAGCTGCCGGTCCACGGCCTCGACCATCGCCTTGCGGCTGAGCAGGAAGTCCCAGTAGCTGCCACCCAGCTGCCGCCACAGTACGGCGGCGCGCACGGCGGCCAGCAGCAGTGCACGGATCTCGGCCACCACGCCGGCCTGGCCCAGGTAATGCGGGTTGCCCTGCACCATGACCCGCGGCTTGAGGTGGCTGATGGTGTCCGCATACAGGCCGCCCAGCGCGGCCAGAACATCCGGGTGGCCGCTGTCACCCAGCTCGGTGGCCTGGCGCTGGGCGCGCTCGATGCCCGAGGCGACCTTGTTCACGGTGGCGCCGTCCTGCACGAACCGGCGCTCCAGCTGCAGTACCGACAGGGCCAGCTTGGGCAGGATCGGGTCCTGGCCCTGGCTGCGGAAATAATTGTGCAGCAGGCGCAGGCCGGATTTCAGGGCGTGCCGATCGCCAAAGACCGCCTGCGGCGAGGCCGCATCGATGCGGAACACGCTGTCCACGGCGGTGCGCACGGCAGCGGCGTCGGAGTGGCCGGTATCGGCGATACGGCGTACCTGCTGCAGGGCCTGGGCAATGCCGGCCAAAGCCAGAACGCGGTCGTCGACAGTGAAACTCATGCAGCGATTACCTCAAAAGGAGAAGGGGTGGTGCGCAGGCGCTGTTCCAGCGGCGCGTCGGTGGCGGCGATCACCGCGCCACCCAGGCAGACCTCACCGTCATACAGCACCAGCGATTGCCCGGGGGTGACTGCACGCTGCGGCCGGGCGAAGGTGACCTGCACGCTGCCGTCGTCCAGCACGTCCACCGTGCACGGCTCATCGGGCTGGCGGTAGCGGGTCTGCGCGGTGCATTCAAAACGCCGTGCCGGCGGTGCGCCGGCAATCCAGTGCGCGGTCTCCGAGCGCAGCCGGCTGGACAGCATCCACGGGCTGTCACGGTCCTGATCCACGTACAGCACGTTGCTGGCCACGTCCTTGCCGACCACATACCAGGGCGCGGCAGGGCGGCCGCGCACGCCGCCGATGTTCAGGCCTTCGCGCTGGCCCAGGGTGAAATAGAAAACGCCGGGATGTTCGGCGATCACGCTGCCATCGCCAGGATCGAGGATCTGCCCGGCCTTGGCCGGCAGGTAGCGTCCAAGGAACTCACGGAAATCGCGCTCGCCGATGAAGCAGATGCCGGTGGAATCCTTCTTGGCGTGGGTCGGCAGGCTGACGTCGCGGGCAATCCGGCGCAGGTCGCTCTTTTCCAGGTCACCAATCGGGAACAGGGTGGCCGCCAGCTGCTCCTGCCCCAGCTGGTGCAGGAAGTAACTCTGGTCCTTGGAGCGGTCGGCGCCGCGCAGCAGCAGCCACTGATGGCCGCGCTGGGCAATGCGCGCGTAATGGCCGGTGGCGATCCGCTCGGCCCCCAGTTCGCGGGCCGCATCAAGGAAGTGCTTGAACTTCACTTCGCGGTTGCACAGCACGTCCGGGTTCGGCGTGCGGCCGGCGGCGTACTCGGCCAGGAAGTGCTCGAACACGCCCTGCCAGTATTCGTTGGAGAAATCGCGGAAATGGAACGGAATGCCCAGCAGTCCGCAGACCGCTACCGCGTCGCGGCGGTCGTCCTCGGCGCGGCAGTCACCGCTGCCGTCGTCGGCCCAGTTCTGCATGAACAGGCCGGCCACGGCCTCGCCCTGCTGCACCAGGCGCCAGGCAGCCACGGAAGAATCCACGCCGCCAGACACGCCAACCATCACCCGAGGGCTGCTCATGCGACCTCCCGGACCAGTGCAAGCGGATAGCGCTGGCCGGCCAGGTAGTCGGCCAGCACCTGCCAGACCAGCGGGCTGCGCTGGCGTCCGGCGGCGGCCTGCAGTTCGGCCGGGGTCATCCACAGCGCCCGATCGATGCCGGCATCCAGCGGCCGCGCCGGGTCGTGCGAGACCGGGCGCGCGGCATAGCAGAAGCGCAGGAACGGGGTGCCGTCACCGGCGGTCCACTGGTAGCAGCCGATGAAGGCGGTCAGTTCCACCGTCCAGCCGGTTTCCTCGACGGTCTCGCGCAGGGCGGCCTCGGCCAGGCTTTCACCCGGCTCCAGATGCCCGGCCGGCTGGTTCAGCACCTGCCGGCCCTCGATGGTTTCTTCCACCAGCAGCACCCTGCCGCCGTCGACCACCACGGTGGCGACGGTTGCATGCGGTGCCCAGCGCGGGTCCGGCGAGGCGTTCAACTCAGAGATCGTCCTTCTTGGTCAACTCCAGCTCCATCGCGTCGGCGGTGCGGATGGCCGCATCGATGGCGTCGCTGAGCTGGTCGGCGGTGGCGTCGGCATCGATCTTCACCACGAACATCGCGGTCGATTCCTGCTTCACCCAGCCGCCCATCTTGGCGTCCTGCGAATCCTCCAGCAGGCGGTTGGCCACGGCCACCGGGAACTGCTTGGTCTGCGAGGTGTAGCCCGGCGACCAGATCTCGCGGATGTTGTGGGTACCGAAGTCTTCCACCGACGAGCGCACATAGACGATCTGGGTGCGATCGCCTTCGACATCGAACACCATCTGGTAATCGCCGTCTTCATCGACCTCGTAGGTGTAGCCCAGCTTTTCCAGGTGACGGGCAACGGCCCTGTCGGCCTTCGTGCTGTCAGTGGTGGTCGCAGCGCCAGCGGTGCCCGCGGCAGCCAGGGCGATCAGCAGGGCGGAGAGAAGGGTCCTTTTCATGAAGATCCTGTGAAACCAAGTGTGTGGGAAGGTGCAATTGTGACGGCGGGCGCCCGTGCCGTCCATTCCATGCAGGGCCTGCGCACCGCCGTCGCAGCCCTTATAATCGGCAGATGCCTCGCGAGTCCGCCCCCGATTCCCACCACGAGCACGGCGTTGCCGTGGAGCCCGCGCGCCCGGAAGTGGCGCCGCCGCCGTTCTACCAGGTCATGCTGCTCAACGACGACTATTCCCCGATGGATTTCGTCGTGGACGTCCTGCAGCAGTTCTTCAACATGGACCTGGACAAGGCCACCCAGGTGATGCTGCACGTCCATACCCGTGGCCGTGGCGTCTGCGGTGTGTTCACCCGCGAAGTGGCCGAAACCAAGGTGGCCCAGGTCAACGAGTACGCGCGGATGAACCAGCACCCGCTGCTGTGCACGATGGAAAAGGCCTGACACTGGCGCGGCGTGCCCACCAGGGTGGGCGCCTGCCAGGTCCAGTCACGCCTCCGCCAGCGCCTGCAGGGCCATCACGGCCACCGCCTCATCGATGTCGGCCGGGTCGCCATCATCCCTGAACCACACCGCTGACAGGCCGGCACTGGCCGCGATCCAGCGCAGCAGCCGCGTGCGCCCGAGATCGGCCAGCCGGCAGACCTGTTCCACCCGGGCATGGAAGCGCTCGGGCCGCGTTGCCACATGGATGCCCGGCCCACACAGGTCCGGGTTGCTGAACATCGTGGTGTAGTCGAACGCACGATCGCCCAGCAACC
This sequence comes from Stenotrophomonas sp. 3(2025), assembly GCF_052665395.1. Lineage (NCBI taxonomy): Bacteria > Pseudomonadati > Pseudomonadota > Gammaproteobacteria > Lysobacterales > Lysobacteraceae > Stenotrophomonas > Stenotrophomonas sp. 3(2025). Next base: position 42,254 of record NZ_JBQOIF010000016.1, read on the forward strand.
GCTTCGGGTCGATCGCCAGCCAGCCGCGCGCGCCGAAATCCAGCACGTTGTCGTGATGCAGGTCGCCATGCAGGGGCCGGATCTCCTGCTCGTCCTCCAGCAGTGCCATCGCCAGCGATCTGCACTGTTCCAGCAATGGCGGCAGCGGTGCCCTTGGTTGCAGCAGATCGGCGAACCATCTACGCAGGCAGACCAGATCTTCTGGCGGCGCGCTCCGTGGCCGGTGCAGCTGCTGCAGGACCTGGCACAGGATCATGGTGCAGGCGTCGTCCTCGCCCTTGATCGAGCGTTGCCGCAGCGAATCGCCGTGCGCCCGTTCGATCAGGATCGCCGGCCCCTCGTGGGCCAGCAGGCGTGCGGCACCGTCGCCGTTCCACCAGCGCAGCAGGCGGTGGCCGTTCTGTTCCTCTGTCTCCGTGCTCACCTTCAACATGGCCGCCTCGCCAGAGGCGGTCAGCACCGGCCAGAGCCGGGCATGGGGGGTACGGATCGAAGGACCATCACGTCGCAATCGCCAGCGGCTCAGGTAGGGTTCGCTCATGTGGGTGGGCTGTCCTGGAGTGAACGATGATCAAGCGTCGGGTAGTGCTAACGCCATCTGAACGTCGCAATCCGCTAGGGTGATGGAAATCGTGTAGTCAGGCCGCATATTGTCTCCAACTGCCGCCGGAGTAATCCATGTTCAGCAAAGACCTCGAACACACCATCGGCCAGTGCTACAAGCGCGCCCGTGAGGCCCGACATGAGTTCATGACGGTCGAACACCTGCTGCTGGCACTGCTCGACAACCCGTCCGCCCAGGCCGTATTGAAGGCGTGTGGCGCCGACGCCGACCGCCTGCGCCAGGAGCTGGAGCAGGCCATCGAGGCCTCCGTGTCCCGCCTGGCCGAAGATGACGGTCGCGATACCCAGCCCACGCTGGGCTTCCAGCGCGTGCTGCAGCGGGCCGTGTACCACGTGCAGTCCTCCGGCAAGAAGGAGGTCACCGGCGCCAATGTGCTGGTCGCCATCTTCGGCGAGAAGGACTCCCACGCGGTCTATTACCTCAACCAGCAGGACGTCACCCGGCTGGATGTGGTCAATTACCTGTCCCACGGCATCGCCAAGCTGGGCGAGGAAGGCGAGCAGCCGTCCTCCTCCGACGGTGAGGGCCGCATGGAAGGGGGCGAGGGCGAGCCCAAGGGCGATGCCTTGACCGAGTTCGCCAGCAACCTCAACGAGCAGGCCCGTGCCGGTCGCATCGACCCGCTGGTCGGCCGTGCCGACGAGATCGAGCGCACCATCCAGGTCCTGTGCCGCCGCCGCAAGAACAACCCGCTGTACGTGGGCGAGGCCGGCGTCGGCAAGACCGCGATTGCCGAGGGCCTGGCCCGACGCATCGTTGAGGGTTCGGTGCCGGACGTGCTGGCCGATGCGGTCATCTATTCGCTCGACCTCGGCGCGCTGGTGGCCGGTACCAAATACCGTGGCGACTTCGAAAAGCGCCTGAAGGGCGTGCTGACCGCGTTGAAGAAGGTGCCCAATGCGGTGCTGTTCATCGACGAGATCCATACCATCATCGGCGCCGGTTCGGCGTCGGGCGGCACCATGGATGCCTCCAACCTGATCAAGCCGGCATTGGCGTCGGGCGAGCTGCGCTGCATCGGCTCGACCACCTTCCAGGAATACCGCGGCATCTTCGAGAAGGACCGGGCGCTGGCCCGTCGCTTCCAGAAGATCGACATCGTCGAGCCGACCGTGGGCGAAACCTACGAGATCCTGCAGGGCCTGAAGTCCAAGTACGAAGCCCACCACGGCGTCACCTACGCCGATGAAGCGCTGCAGGCCGCCGTCGACCTGTCGGTCAAGCACATCGCCGATCGCCTGCTGCCGGACAAGGCCATCGACGTGATCGATGAGGCCGGTGCCCGCCAGCGCCTGATGCCGGAAGGCCAGCGCAAGGAGCTGATCGACGTCGAGGAGGTCGAGGCCATCGTCGCCAAGATGGCGCGCATCCCGGCCAAGCAGGTCAGCGCCACCGACAAGGATGTGCTGCAGCACCTGGAGCGCAACCTGAAGATGGTGATCTTCGGCCAGGATCCTGCCATCGGCACCCTGGCGTCGGCCATCAAGCTGGCACGCTCGGGCCTGGGCAATCCGGAAAAGCCGATCGGCAACTTCCTGTTCGCCGGCCCCACCGGCGTCGGCAAGACCGAGGTGACCAAACAGCTGGCGCTGCAGCTGGGCATCGAACTGGTCCGTTTCGACATGTCCGAATACATGGAGCCGCATTCGATCAGCCGCCTGATCGGTGCGCCCCCGGGCTACGTCGGCTTCGACCAGGGTGGCCTGCTGACCGAAAAGATCGTCAAGACGCCGCACTGCGTGCTGCTGCTGGATGAAATCGAGAAGGCGCACCCGGACATCTTCAACATCCTGTTGCAGGTGATGGACCGCGGCGTGCTGACCGACACCAACGGTCGCGAAGCCAACTTCAAGAACGTGGTGCTGGTGATGACCACCAACGCCGGCGCGGCGCAGGCCTCGCGGCGCTCGATCGGTTTCACCAAGCAGGACCACGCCACCGATGCGATGGAGACCATCCGTCGTGCGTTCACCCCGGAATTCCGCAACCGCCTCGATGCGGTGGTGCAGTTCCAGCCGCTGGGCTTCGAGCACATCCTGCGCGTGGTGGACAAGTTCCTGATCGAGCTGGAGATGCTGCTGCAGGAGAAGCACGTCAGCCTGTCGGCCACGCCGACTGCGCGCGACTGGCTGGCCCACCACGGTTTCGACCCGCTGATGGGTGCCCGCCCGATGGCGCGGGTGCTTCAGGACAAGGTGAAGCGCCCGCTGGCCGACGAACTGCTGTTCGGCAAGCTGGTCAACGGTGGCAAGGTCAGCATCGACGTGCGCAACGACGAGCTGGTGGTCGAGGCGCAGGCCGAGCCGGAGCGGCTGTTGCCGGCCACGGTGGAGTAAGGACGTGCCGGGCAGCGCCCGGCAACGGAAGCAACGACAGGGCGGCGCAGGCCGCCCTTGTCGTGCCGGCTCCTCAGCGGCTGCGCTGGCGGGCCATGCGCTGGAAGGTGGCAGCTTCGAGGGGTTCGATCCGCTCGACCGTGCAGCTGGCGCGGTCGGTCTTCAGTGCGCTGCGTGAGCCGGCGCAGAGCTGGTTGCTTTCACCCTGGGTTTCAAATGCCAGCCGCCGCGAGGTTACGGCGCTGCTGCAGGAGGCCTTGAACACCACGCGGTAGTGCTGGTCACCATTGCGCAGCAGCACATCGCGATCGGCGCCGGCGCGGACGATCTGCTGGTCTTCGCTCAAGGCAATGCAGCTGTCACCGGCGCTTGCCGACGGCGTGTCGGCGGCCTGGGCGGCGGGCGCGATCAGGGCGGCAGTGCTGAGTACCAGGGCGGCGAAGCCAGCGGGCAGGGAGGTCACGTTCATGGCGGGGGCAGGGGGTGGCGATCCGGACTGGATCGGATGCCACGATGACGCCGCCGCTGCGAATGCGAATCTGCCGCAAGCATGGCTGACCGATGTCACGGTGCATTCGGTCAGGGTGCCGTCCGGCAGGGCCGGATTTCAGGCATGACAAAAGGCCAGCGTCCAGGGCTGGCCTTGTCGGGGTGGCGCAACGCGCCAGCCGCTTACTTCATTCGGTAGGTGATACGACCCTTGGTCAGGTCGTACGGGGTCATTTCAACCTTGACCCGGTCACCGGTGAGGATGCGGATGTAGTTCTTGCGCATGCGGCCGGAGATGTGGGCGATGATTTCGTGCCCATTTTCCAGACGAACGCGGAAAGTGGTGTTCGGCAGCGTCTCGCTGACGGTGCCCTCGAACTCGATGGAATCGTCTTTCGACATGTAGTCCTGTGCGGTTCAGAAAACGGCCACGCTGGGCCTAAGGCGCAGCATTTTACGCGTCAAACGCCCAGCTTGCAAAGATTGTGTTATTCCCCGGCAAAATTCGCTGCCGGCACGCGCCCGACGAGCCGGGTCCAAGCACCTTCCCGGCCCGGCGCCTGTACCGCGCTGCGGACCTGCTGCAGAAACGGCGCGCGCGGCAGATGCTCGGCGCCCATCCGCAGCAGGTGCGGATTTTCCACCTGCGCGTCGATCAGTGGCCAACCCCAGCCGTGCAGCGTGCGTGCCAGTGCGGCCAGCGCCACCTTGGAGCCGCCACTTTCGCCACTGAACATGCTTTCACCAAAGAACATCTCGCCGATGGCCACGCCATAGATGCCGCCGACCAGCGTCTGCCGATCCCACACCTCGAAGGAATGTGCGAAACCCAGGTCGTGCAGCTGGCTGTAGGCATCCACCATCGCCGGGCTGATCCAGGTGCCGTCCTGGCCGGGGCGGGCCGCGCTGGCGCAGGCACGCATCACCTGGCTGAAGGCGGTATCGGCGGTCACTTCCCAGCGGTTGCCGCGCAGTTGCCGGCGGAACCTGCTGCTCAGGTGCACGCCGTCGGTACCGAACACCATGCGCGGGTCCGGCGACCACCACAGGATCGGCTCGCCTTCGCTGAACCACGGAAAGATGCCGCCGGCATAGGCATTGAGCAGGCGCAGCGGATGCAGGTCGCCGCCCACCGCAAGCAGGCCATCGGGTTGGCGCAGCGCTGTCTCGGCCGGCGGGAAGGGGGCATCCGGCGCATCGGCCAGGCGCCAGGGCAACTGACGGGTCATGCAGTCATTGTATTCGTCGTGGCGATGCGCGATGTCTGGCACCATCACGCACTACCGGCAAGGAGCCCCGCATGAGCGATCCGATCACCGCCATCCTCGATGCGCACGATGCGCCGCGCACACGCAATGACAGCCTGGCCATGCTGTTGACCCTGGCCAGCGAAGACCGTCCCCAGCTTGGCGCGCTGCTGCTGCGGGCGCTGGACCGCCGCTCGCCCGGCTCCACCTTCCTCGACACGGCCTTGGATCTGCTGCCGGAGGAGGCTGTCGCCCCGGTCTGTATTGACGCCTGGCGGCGCTATCGTGACGGCGAGCGCGGCGAGCTGCTGACCAGCGTGCTGGAGTTTGCCAGCTACCAGGCGCCGCACACGCTGCAGGACGATTGGGAGACGCTGCTGGAGGTCGCCATCGAGGATGACATCCAGCTGGCTTCGCAGGTCTGGCAGGCCTTGCCGCCGTCGGTTGCGACTGACTGGGCGCACCGGTTGACCGAGGCGGACGACGATCGCGAACTGGAGCGGGCCAAGGCAGTGCTGCTGGCCGCCCAGCCGGAGACCCACGCCGCCGCCCGTGGCTACCTGGCCGACTGGAGCGACCTGGATGCCGAGGTCTGGGCGCACTGGGCGGGCCTGGCCGATGGCCCACGTCTGCGCCACCTGCATGGCCGGCAACCGCTGCACCTGCGTTTCGGGCGCGAACAGCATCGCGCACAGGTGGCCGAAGAGCCTGCCTGGCGCAAGCGGATCTGGCGTCTGCACCCCACCTGGAATGGCGGCCAGGTGCGTCATGCGGGGCACATGGGCGGGCTGCTGGATGCCTTGTGCGGCAGCTGTCATGCGCCGCTGCAGTGCCTGCTGCGGACCGATGCTGCGGCGCTGCAGCCGGAGGCGAAGGGCGAGGTCACGCTCGGGCTGTGCCTGGACTGCTGTGGCTGGGAAGACCCGCCCGTGCGATTCTATCGGCACGATGCAGAAGGCATGCCGAGCTGTCACCCGAGCCAGCACTGCCAGGTGCCGATCAATCCCACCGACAGCGGCGACCTGCTGCAGGCCGAGGTGGGTCTTGCCGCGATGGACGGCGATCGCTGGCAGCAGCAGGACTGGGGCCAGTCCAATCACCGGCAGAACCTGTCGCGGGTGGGTGGCGCACCGAGCTGGGTGCAGAGCGCGCACTACCCGGCGTGCATCGATTGCGGCGAGCAGATGCCTTTTGTGATGCAGCTGGACTCAACGTTGCCGACTACCAATGAAGGCATGTTGCTGTGGGGTAGTGGCGGCATGCTGTACAGCTTCTGGTGCGCGAAGTGCCGGGTGAGCGGGCACTTCTGGCAGTGCACCTGAGCGCAGGGTCCCCGCCATTGCTGTGGTAGATGCCAACCTTGGTTGGCACGCTTTTCCCACGCTACGGTTCCGCACGGAACGGGCTGTGCCCCTGCAGCTCCTGCTGGTAGCGCCGCACATCCCGCCGCTCCTGCCGGCACCAGTCGCGCAGTGCCTCGGCAAACTCCGCATCGGCCGCCCAGTGCCGGCTGCGCACGATGGTGGGCAGGAAGCCACGTGCCAGCTTGTGCTCACCCTGCGCACCCGGCTCGAAGCGGGCCACGCCCTCGCGCAGGCAGTACTCGATGCCCTGGTAGTAGCAGGCCTCGAAGTGCAGGCCGGGCAGGGTGGCACCGCCCCAGTAGCGGCCGTACAGCGTGTCGCCACCGCGCAGGCACAACGCGCCGGCAATCGGTTCGCCGTCCTGTTCGGCCAGGAACAGTACCAGCCCGCGTCCCAGTGAGATCGCCAGATGACGCAGGAACGCTTCTGTCAGCGCCGGCGCGTTGCCGTATTCCAGGAACGTCTGCAGGTAGAAGCGGTACATCGCCTGCAGATCGGCGCGGGTGGCCTCATCGCCATGCACCACCCGGAAGCTGATGCCCTGGCGGCTGACCTTGGCGCGCTCCTGGCGGATGTTCTTGCGGTGCTTGTGGTCCATCGCGCCCAGGAACTGCTCGAACGTCACCCAGTCACCCGGGTTCTGCCACTGGAACTGGATGTCCTCACGCAGCAGCCAGTCGTCGTCGAAGATCGTTTCGTCCGCCGCCGTGTGGAAGTTGATGTGTGCTGATGACACATCCAGCGCGGGCAACCGGTCGCGCAGTGCCGTCAGCAGGGTGGGCTGCGCATCGTCGCGGGCCAGCAACCGCGGGCCGGTCACCGGCGAGTACGGCACCGCGCCGAGCCACTTCGGGTAGTAGTCGCGCCCGTGCCGCGCATAGGCATTGGCCCAGGCGTGGTCGAACACGAATTCACCGTGGGAATTGGTCTTCAGGTAGCCGGGAATGGCGCCGATCAGGGCGTCACCGTCCCACAGGGTGAAGTGCTGCGGCTGCCAGCCCCAGTCCTCGCGCAGGCAACCGTAGGTTTCCAGGCCGGACAGGAAGGCATGGCTGACGAATGGATTGCGGCCATCGTGCAGGGCATCCCAGGCGGTGGCGGGAACGGACTGCAGTGAGTTGAGGAAGCGGGCGGTGGGCATGTGAGAAAGGATAGGGCAGGTGGGATGCGAACGGTGCTGGCGGGAACGGGTTGGTCTGTTCCGGGCCTTGAGTGAGGAAAGTTTGAATTCTCTGGGGGTGTGTGCGCGTTGGAAGAACGCCGCTGCGGCACCGGACAGGCTGGGTGCGTGCCGCAGGAGCGGTGCATTCATTCCGCACAAGGAGTAGTCACGTTGAACCGGAAAAATCCCCGAAGAACCCTTTTTGTGCTGCTGGCCCTTTTGGGCGGCGCACTATCACCTGGCCTCGTCCTGGCTGCCGCGCCTCCCGCCGCAGCAGAGCGCGACGCAGGACTCGACATTCTGTTGACCCAGAAGGCGCGTGACATCCTGGAGCGGGTTCGTCTCGTGGATGGGCAGGCGCGGACCCGCCGGGTCGAGGTGTCAGCAGATATCGCCAGGGGTGTTGTGACCGTGGCCTTGGATCGGGCCTTCCTTCCTGCCGATTACGGACCGTCGTTCGAGGATCAGCGAAGCGAGATCAGTTTTGGACTGCTGCATTGGGCCGAGCAGGCGGCGCCGTTCAGTCGTGTCATTTTTCTGTATGACGGGAAAGATATCGAACACTACTTTCCTGAGATAAAGGCTGCGGACGACGCGGCGCGGGAGGCGGGGGAGGCGCTGCGGCGGATACGTGGAACGCCTGGTTCCGGGATGGCATTCGTCGCAGCCGGGCATGGGTACTTCTACAGCTACAAGGACAACCGGTGGGTGACCTCGAGGGATGAGTGGAATGGCGTCTCCGAGGGGCTGTTGACTCCGTCGTACGCCGAGGAACTAAAGGCGGTGATCGAGCAAAGGAGCCAGATGCCTGTCGTCCGTCCGCGCGTTCAGACCATGGGGACGACTCATCCGCCGAGTGGTGAGGAGTGGTGGACCATAGCTGCGCGCTACGCAATTGCGGAGCAGTATCCAGGCGAGACAAAGATATGGAATACGTACGCAGGCAGTGCGCTTTGGGATCGGGAGGAGCGTGAAGACATCAACAGTCGGCCGCTTCTCGCAAACCACCACCGGGCTGAGGTGGCGATTCATCTACACAGCAATGGAGAGCCCTCGGGGTCGGCACGAGGCACTCGTGTGATCGTGCAGCCTGGGAGGCCGATGGATGCTGCCCTTGCACAGAGTGTTCTATGTTCGATGAAGGAGCTGATTCACTCGTTACCTGAACATGGGGCATTCACGGTGGCTCCTGCTCCACATGCGCTGGACAAAGGAGAGAATCGAGAGGCGCACATGCCGTCGATCATCGTAGAGACCGCGTTTCACACGAACCCGGATGATGCCAAGGCGCTTCTTGACCCCGTCTTCCGGTCTGCTGCCATGAAGGGCGTTGAGAAAGGCTATCGCTTGTGGGCGACCGGAAAGGCATGCGAGACCTTGGCCCTCGATCCTCTGGCAGATGTACAGATCCCGGTGCGCTCCTCTCGGTTTGTCCCGGTCGCATTCAAGGGCAATCCCCAGTATCCCCTGGTGCTGGAGTTGAGCGTTGCCTCTTGCGTGGGGGGAAACTGTACGCCGTCGGACGAGGAATTCATGGACCCCGGCCAGCCAGTGCAGCTTGAATTGCTCTGCAATGGCGACGGGGTCGGAACCGTTCGCTGGCGGACACGCCTACGCGATGCGGATGGCGTAGTGACGGAGTATCAGGAGTTCAATCAATCCTGCGTCCTGACCTAAGCGGTTTCACAGTGTTGTACTTGCCAGGCATGGCCTGGCGCTACTGAAAACAAAAGGCCGGCGCTCTCGCGTCGGCCTTTTGTCGCAGTCGAGCATGGCTCGACTCTACAGAAGCAGGTTCGCTTCTCAGCTGGCCTTGCCCTGTGCATCCAGGTAACGCTCTGCGTCCAGTGCGGCCATGCAGCCGAAGCCGGCCGAGGTGATCGCCTGGCGATAGTGCTGGTCGGCCACGTCGCCGGCGGCGAACACGCCTTCCACCGAGGTCTGGGTGGCGTTGCCGCCCAGGCCCGAACGGATTTCCAGGTAGCCGTTGTTCATGGTCAGCTGGCCGTCGAACAGCTGGGTGTTCGGGTGGTGGCCGATGGCCACGAAGAAGCCGTGGGCATCGATGTCGCGGGTGCTTCCGTCCAGGGTCGACTTCACGCGCACGCCGGTCACGCCGGCATCGTTGCCCAGCACTTCCTCCACCTGGTGGTGCCAGACGGTTTCGATCTTGCCGGCTTCAACCTTGGCGAACAGCTTGTCCTGCATGATCTTTTCCGCCTTCAGGGTGTCGCGGCGGTGGACCAGGTAGACCTTGCGGGCGATGTTGGACAGGTACAGCGCTTCTTCCACGGCGGTGTTGCCGCCGCCGACCACGACCACGTCCTGGTCACGGTAGAAGAAGCCGTCGCAGGTGGCGCAGGCGGAGACACCGCGGCCCTTGAACTCGTCTTCGGTCGGGATGCCCAGGTACTTGGCGGTCGCGCCGGTGGAGATGATCAGGGCGTCACAGGTGTACTCGTGGCTGTCGCCGATCAGCTTGAACGGGCGCTGCGACAGGTCCGCGGTATGGATGTGGTCGAAGATGACCTCGGTCTCGAAGCGCTCTGCGTGGGCCTGCATGCGCGCCATCAGGTCCGGGCCCATCAGGCCATGGGCGTCACCCGGCCAGTTGTCCACTTCGGTGGTGGTCATCAGCTGGCCACCCTGCTGCAGGCCGGTGATGACGACCGGCTTCAGGTTGGCGCGGGCAGCGTAGACGGCAGCGGTCCAGCCGGCCGGGCCGGAACCGAGGATGACAAGACGCTGGTGGCGGGAGGGCAGGCTGGTGCTCATGTAGACTCGCGAAAAGGTAGATGGGACAAGGCGCGGCGATGTTTGCACAGCATCCTTGGCTGGTCATAGAGTGGCGGCTGGGGCAGGGCGATTCAAGCCGATGAACAGAACAGCGCCATCCATGGGCGGTTTCAGGCCCCGTCCTCGCTTGCGCGGCAACGGATAACTGAAAACTGACGCCGTCTCGTTTATTATCAAACACTAACAGCGCATTCCAAAGGTATGGTCTAAGGTGGCGAAGCAGGTCCCCGAACGCTCCAGGTCCGACGACAAAAAGGCATCGCGTCGCTCGGCGGCAGCGGCCACGACCGACAACCCACGCCGTCAGCGCCTGTGGCGCGACCTGGGTCTGATCGCCATCGCGCCGGCGCTGCTGTATCTGGCTGCCAGCCTTTTCACCTATTCAGCGACGGACCCGGGCTGGTCACACACCGGCAGCGTGGTTGCGCCGGTACACAACATGGGCGGCCGCGCGGGCGCGTGGATCGCCGACGTGCTGCTGCAGCTGTTTGGCTACATCGCCTTCCTGCTGCCGGTGGTGCTGGGCGCGCTGGCCTGGATCGCGATGTTCGGCCTCAAGCGTGAGAGCAAGGGCGAGAACGATCTGGACCCCGCGTTGCGGTTGGTCGGGCTGGTCGGCTTCCTGATTGCCGGCACCGGCTTCCTGCACGTGCGCCTGTTCAGTGGCGATGTCTCCAGTGCCGGCGGCATCCTCGGCAAGCTGGTCGGCAATTCGCTCAGCGTGGGCTTTGGTGCGCTGGGCGCGAACCTGTTCGTGCTGGTGTTGCTGCTGGCCTCGATCACCCTGGCCACGGGCCTGTCCTGGTTCGTGGTGATGGAGAAAATCGGCCGCGGCGTGATGTCGCTGGCACCGTTGCTGGAGCGCAAGAAGGAGCAGGCCACCGAATGGCAGCAGACCCGTGCGCTGCGCGAGGAGCGCCAGGAAGTGCGCAAGGCCGATGCCGAAGTGCGTGCCAAGCGCGAACCGGTGAAGATCGAGCCGCGCCCGGAGCCGGTGATCGAAAAGAGCGACCGGGCCAAGCGCGACAACCAGATCCCGATGTTCCGTGGCGTCAATGGCGACGGCTCGGACCTGCCGCCGCTGGCCCTGCTGGATGATCCCAAGCCGCAGCCCGTGGGCTATGACAAGGACACCCTCGACGCGCTGTCGCGGCAGATCGAGTTCAAGCTCAAGGACTTCCGCATCGAAGCGCAGGTGGTCGGCGCCAACCCCGGCCCGGTCATCACCCGCTTCGAGATCGAGCCGGCGCCGGGCATCAAGGTCAGCCAGATCAGTTCGCTGGACAAGGACATCGCCCGCGGCCTGTCGGTGAAGTCGGTGCGTGTGGTCGATGTGATCCCGGGCAAGTCGGTGATCGGCCTGGAGATCCCCAACGTCACCCGCGAGATGATCTACCTGTCCGAGCTGCTGCGCTCGAAGGAATACGACAAGTCCGCCAGCGTGCTGACCCTGGCGCTGGGCAAGGACATCGCCGGCCGCTCGACCGTGGCCGACCTTGCGCGCATGCCGCACCTGCTGGTGGCCGGTACCACCGGTTCGGGCAAGTCGGTGGCGGTCAACGCGATGGTGTTGAGCCTGCTGTTCAAGGCGTCGCCGAAAGACCTGCGGATGCTGATGATCGACCCGAAGATGCTCGAACTGAGCGTCTACCAGGGGATTCCGCATCTGCTGGCGCCGGTGGTCACCGACATGAAGGAGGCCGCCAACGGCCTGCGCTGGTGCGTGGCCGAGATGGAGCGCCGCTACAAGCTGATGAGCGCAGTGGGCGTGCGCAACCTGGCTGGCTTCAACAAGAAGGTGAAAGACGCCCAGGACGCCGGCCAGCCGATGATGGACCCGCTGTTCAAGCCCAACCCGGAGCTGGGCGAGGCGCCGCGCCCGCTGGAGACACTGCCGTTCATCGTCATCTTCATCGACGAATTCGCCGACATGATGATGATCGTCGGCAAGAAGGTCGAAGAGCTGATCGCGCGACTGGCGCAGAAGGCACGTGCGGCCGGCATCCACCTGATCCTGGCCACCCAGCGCCCGTCGGTGGACGTCATCACCGGCCTGATCAAGGCCAACATTCCCACCCGCATCGCCTTCCAGGTCAGCTCGAAGATCGATTCGCGCACCATCCTCGACCAGTCCGGCGCCGAGACGCTGCTCGGTCACGGCGACATGCTGTACCTGCCGCCGGGCACGGCGATGCCCGAGCGTGTGCACGGCGCCTTCGTGTCCGATGAGGAAGTGCATCGCGTGGTCGAGCACCTCAAGGCAATGGGGCCGGCCGACTATGTCGACGGCGTGCTGGACGAAGTACAGACGATGGGCGATGGCGTGGTGGTCGGTGCGACCGGCCTGCCGGAGACCAGTTCCGGCGGCGGCGATGAGTCCGACCCGCTGTACGACGAAGCGCTGCGCGTGGTCACCGAGACCCGCCGCGCGTCGATTTCCGGTGTGCAGCGTCGCCTGAAGATCGGCTACAACCGCGCGGCGCGACTGATCGAGGCCATGGAAGCGGCCGGTGTGGTCAGTCCGCCCGAGCACAACGGCGACCGCACGGTGCTGGCACCGCCCCCGCCGAAGTAAGCCAAGCCCTGCCGCATTCCCGACGTCCAAGGAACCGACGCATGCTTCAACCCGTTTCCTGCGCGCTGGCGCTGGCCTGCCTGCTGGCAGCCGGCCCGGCGCTGGCCGACGCCGCCGCGACGGCTGTACCCGCAGTCGCGCCGCCGTCCACCGGCAGCGATGCCGAGGCCAGCAACAACTTCAGCTTTGTACGTTATCGCGCCGACTACCAGGTGCGCGCCGATGCCGGCAACGTGCAGACCGAAACCTACGAGATCCTGCTCAAGACCAAGGCAGCGGTGGAGCAGTTCAGCCAGGTGCGGTTGAGCTACAGCGAGAAGATGGAAACGCTGGATGTGGTCAACGCCTATACGCTGACCGCCGACGGCCAGCGCCGCGAAGTGCCGGCCGACCGCATCTACACCCAGGAAAGCTATTCCAGTGCCTCGGCGGCGATGTATGCCGACCGCAAGGTGCGGGTGATCGTGTTCCCGAACCTGGCGCCGGGTACGCGGCTGTTCTACCAGGTGCGCCGGACCCAGCTGACGCCCTATTTCCCGGGCTACTTCGGCCTGTGGGAAACCTTCAATGTGTTCACCCAGTACGACGATGCCGAAGTGACCCTCAGCGCGCCGGCCAATCTGCCCATGTTCGTGGACAGCCGTGGCGTGCAGGGCAGTGACCGACCGGTGGTGAAGAACGGCCAGGCGCAATGGCGCTGGCGCTACCAGCGCCGCGAGCCGATGCAGGCGCAGAACTGGTCGGCGGCGGTGTGGGAGTTCGGGCCGAACATCATGGCCAGCACCTATCGCGACTGGGCGCAGATGGGCCGCGCCTACCAATTGAAAGCAGGGCCGGCCGCACAGGTCACCCCGGAGATCCAGGCGCTGGCCGATGAAGTCACCGCCGGCATCAGCGACCGTCGCGCGCAGGCCGATGCGCTGTACCGCTGGGTGGCGCAGAACATCCGCTACGTGGCGGTGTACCTGGGCAATGGCGGCCTGGAGCCGAACAGTGCGCAGAGCATCCTCGACAACCACTATGGCGACTGCAAGGACCACGTAACGATCCTCGAGGCGCTGCTGGCGGCCAAGGGCATCACCAGTTCGCCGGTGCTGATCGGTGCCGGTGGCGGCCCGACGCTGCCGAAGATTCCGCTGCTGGGCCGCTTCAACCACGCCATCACCTACGTGCCCGAGTTCGACCTGTACCTGGATTCGACCAGTGCCTGGGCGCGCTTCGGCCAGCTGCCCGACGGCGACCTCGGCGCGCCGGTGCTGCACACCCGCGATGCCACCCTGGCACGCACGCCGGCCAATGATCCGCAGCGCAACGCCACGGTGATGGAGGTGCGCTTCACCTTCGACGCGCAGGGCAACCTGCGTGGCGAGACAGTGCCGCAGCTGAGCGACAACGCCGAGATCGGCATGCGCGCGCAGTTCGCCCAGCTCAATGCACAGAACCGGGCGCGCGCTGAAGAATCGATCATGGCCGCGTCCGGTTTCGATGGCCGCGGCCAGCTGCAGCTGCAGGGTGTGCCGGTCGACCTGACCCGGCCGTTTGGCTATCGCATGGCCTTCCAGGCCGAGGACTACGTGGACTTCGACGTGGCCGGCGGCATGGCCGTGCCCGATCCTCCCGGTGGTGAATCGGTACGCGGGCTGTATGCCAGCGCCTCGGCGCCGGACAACGAGACGCCGTTCTACTGCAATGCCAGCCTGCGAGAGGAAACCTATCGCCTGCAGTTCCCGGCCAATGCCCCGATCATCGCGATTCCGCGCAGCCAGCGGTTTGCCAATGCGGCCGGCGAGTACCGGGTCGACTGGAGCCGGCAGGGCCAGGAAGTGACCGTGCATCACCGCCTGCAGCAGAACGCGGTGCGCGGCGCCGAGGCGCTGTGCCAGCCGCAGGACTATGCCGCGTTCCGCGCGCTGTTCCGCGAGGTACGCCGCGGCTTCCGTGGTCAGGTGCTGTACGGCAAGCTGCCGGCCGCTGGCAGCTGAATCGCCGATCAGCGATCAGGGCGTCATAATGGCGTCCTGATCGCCCATTCATCTTTCGCCGGGCACACTGGCACCCAACTTTCCTGGCCGCGCGCCCACAGGATCCCTGCATGAACCTTCGCCTCCGTCGTTTCCTTGCCACCACCACCCTGGCCGTGGCCTGCGCCGCTGCGGGCAGCGCCTGGGCCGGCGCCCGTGATGACCTGAAGACCTTCACCACCGGCCTGAAGGGTCTGGATGGGCAGTTCAGCCAGCAGGTGTTCGACAGCCGCGGCAAGGTCAAGGAATCCACCAGCGGCCGCGTCGCTTTGTCGGCACCGCGCCTGTTCCGTTGGGAATACGTGCGCCCGCACGAGCAGCTGATCGTGGCCGACGGCAAGAAGGTGTGGATGTTCGAGCCGGACCTGGAGCAGGCGACCGTGCGCGAGCAGGGCAAGGAAGAGCAGAACAGCCCGCTGACCGCGCTGATCAATCCGGCACTGCTGGAGCAGCAGTACGACGTGAGCGAAGAGGCCGCCACCCGCGATGGCCTGCAGTGGCTGTCGCTGTCGCCGAAGCGCGAGACCGAAGCCAGCTTCCAGTACGCCGCGCTGGGCTTCAACGCGCAGGGCCTGGCGAAAATGGAGATCACCGACGCCGTGGGCCAGCGCACCGTGATCAGTTTCAGCGGCTGGAAGCGCAACCCCAGCTTCGCCGCCAACACCTTCCGCTTCACCCCGCCGGCCGGTACCGACGTCATCGGTAATTGATCTCTGGGCGGAAACGCTTTGGTAGGTGTCAACCTTGGCTGACACGCTTTGTTGATCTGCCGGCCAGCGGCCGGCACTACCTTCGCCAGTCGCCTGATTCGCCGGGCATGGCCCGGCGCTACCGCGGTCGCATGACCCGCTCTGGTAGGTGCCAACTTTGGTTGGCACGCTTCGGCCAGTTCATCCGTTGTCCGGGTGAACGATGACCTGCCACTCGGCACCATCAAATCGCATCAGGTCCCATGGCGTCAGAACCCACAACACCCCATCGGCGGAACTGATGTCGTTGATTGCAGCATCCATCAGCTCTTCAGGAATGCCCGCCTCCAGGCGTTCAACCGCTCCAGAGGTGGGGCTGTAGAGATAGAGTCCATTCTCCGAGCCGATGTAGATGGTTTGCCCGTACTGGCAAGCGCAATAGAACGGGATCTCAGGGCTGATTTGATGGGAGATGGACGTGAAGCCCCTATTGATCTGACCCGTTACGATTGTTGCCTCGGTGCCGACCAGGAACAGTTCGCCCGAATCGGTTCTGAATGCATGCAGCAGTTCCGCAGAAGTGATCTGCTCTGGAATGGTCCAAGTCGCGCCATCCCAGTGCGCAATCAGGCCGTCGGAACCGATCGCATAGAGATCGGTAAAGCCGGTGCCGCAAAGGTCATTCACGCTGGCCAGATCCAAATCAGCGAGTAGCTGGTTGAGTGCTTGATTCTTGCCGATTTGCGCCAGATCGGCGCGTGATTCTTCAAATCTTCGCCGAAGCTCTGCATCGCGCTCCGTAGGGGCAGCTGGCAGTGGTGGCACACCGTCCAGTTCGAACAGATGGCCAACGCAGGCAAGCCAGTTGTCGAAATCCATTGACTCAAGATCGTCCTCGAGACTCGCGCGTTCGGGTGCGGGGAAGTGGGTGGGAAGTCGCTTCCAGCCAGTTTCGCTACGGTGATAGATCATTCCGTGCACTCCGCAGCAGAAGAGATCCTTACCCAGCTGCCGAATCCGGGTCAGCCCTCCGGAGAAGTCATCACCTTCATGTGAAATGCACTCGAATGTCGTGCCTGCACGAGCTAGATCCTCAAGCTGGCCGTAGAAGTCAAGGGCCAATACTCGACGAGCGCACCCATCCTGTTGTTCAGGGACGAAGATGGTGGACTCGACCTGCCAGTCGGACAGGTCGTGATAGAACCATTTCTCATCCGTTTGATGTTGATAGAAGAACATCCTGGAGGGCGGGCCTGGATCAGGGTCGTAGCATTCGTGCCCCGGGCCAATCCTTGCAGCCAAGTAGTAGATGTCCGCGTCGACGGCACAGCCGGCAACGAACTCGAGGATATTGGAGTCGGAATCGCGCACGGGTGGGTCCTGAATGCTGGAGCTCCAGATTCTCGGCTACTGATGAGGATGCATGGTCCCCGCGAAAGCACGCTCCATGTAAATCAGCGGCTTGTCAATGTATGGGTGGCGCCCGCTCCGGCCCATTTCCGACACATTCCGGGGTTGCCGGCCAGCGGCCGGCACTACCTTCGCCAGTCGCCTGATCCGCCGGGCATGGCCCGGCGCTACCGATGGGTGGCGCGGTACAATGATCGGGTGCCAAGACATCGCTCCACTTCATTCCCCGGCCCCGATCTGCTGAGTGTCGATCGGGAACACATGCGCCCGCTGGCCGAGCGCATGCGCCCCCGCACCCTGGATGAGATGGTCGGGCAGAAGCGCCTGCTCGCGCCAGAGAGCGCGCTGCGCCGCGCCGTCGAATCCGGACGCGTGCATTCGATGATCCTGTGGGGGCCGCCCGGTTGCGGCAAGACCACGCTGGCGCTGTTGCTGGCTGAATACTCCGACGCCGAATTCCGTGCCATTTCCGCCGTGCTGTCCGGCCTGCCGGAAGTGCGCCAGGTGCTGGCCGAGGCCGCGCAGCGCTTCGCCGAAGGTCGCCGCACGGTGCTGTTCGTCGATGAAGTGCACCGCTTCAACAAGGCGCAGCAGGATGCGTTCCTGCCACACATCGAGCGCGGCACCATCCTGTTTGTTGGTGCAACCACCGAGAACCCGTCGTTCGAGTTGAACTCGGCGCTGCTGTCGCGTTGCCGCGTGCATGTGCTGGAAGGTGTTTCGCCAACCGACATCGTCGAAGCGCTGGAACGTGCGCTCGGTGATCGCGAGCGCGGGCTGGGCGAGGAACGCATCGAAGTCGCGCCCGAGCTGCTGCTGGAGATCGCCACCGCCGCTGATGGCGACGTCCGCCGTGCGCTGACCCTGCTGGAAATCGCCGCCGAGCTGGCGGGCGGGGAGGGTGGTCGCATCACCCCGCAGACGCTGACCCAGGTGCTGGCCGACCGTACCCGCCGCTTCGACAAGGGCGGTGAGCAGTTCTACGACCAGATCTCGGCGCTGCACAAGTCCGTACGCAGCTCCAACCCCGATGCCGCCTTGTACTGGCTCACGCGCATGCTCGACGGCGGCTGTGATCCCTCGTATCTGGCGCGCCGGCTGACCCGCATGGCCATCGAGGACATCGGCCTGGCCGATCCTCGCGCGCAGAGCATGGCGCTGGAAGCGTGGGACATCTACGAGCGGCTGGGCAGCCCGGAAGGCGAGCTCGCCTTCGCGCAGCTGGTGCTGTACCTGGCCAGCACCGCCAAGTCGAATGCCGGCTATGCCGCCTTCAACCAGGCCAAGGCCGATGTGCGCGACAGCGGCACCGAAGAAGTGCCACTGCACCTGCGCAATGCACCGACCAAGCTGATGAAGGAGCTGGGCTACGGCGCTGAGTACCAGTACGACCACGATGCCGAGGGCGGCATCGCGCTGGACCAGACCGGTTTCCCCGATGCGATGGGCGAGCGGGTGTACTACAACCCGGTGCCGCGCGGGCTGGAGATCAAGCTGAAGGAAAAACTCGATCGGCTGCGTGCCGAGCGCGAGGCGGCGAGGGCGGCCAAGGGCGCGTAGTCATCTGCGTGTTGCAAGGCGGCGCATTGCCCCGCCCGCATGCATTTGGCAGACTGCGCGGCTTATTTTTCAAGGAACGATGCCGTGCAGGAAATGATTCTGCCGTTGAAGCGCTATGCCCAGTTCGAGGGCCGCGCCAACCGCCGCGAGTACTGGATGTTCCAGCTGTTCCTGCTGCTTGCGGGAGCAGCGGTATGCGTGATTGCGCTGACAGTGGCGCTCGTTGCCGGCCTCGTGCTGGACGCCGATTCCAGCTGGATGGCCGGGATCACGATTGGCGCGGTGGCACTGGTGGGTGCGCTCTGGCTGGCCACGATCGTGCCGCTGATCGCGGTGACCGTGCGCCGCCTGCATGACTGCAACCAGTCAGGGTGGCTGTACCTGCTGGCGCTGGTGCCGGGCGGTGGCGTGGTGATCCTGATCTTTGCGCTGCTGCCGGGTACGCCGCAGGACAACCCGTACGGTCCGGTGCCCGCCGGCCCCTGAGTCAACGGGTTTCGGCCCGATGCAACGAAGCCGGCCCAGGGCCGGCTTCGTCGTTTCTGCGCTGCTGTCGGCGGTGCCGAACCGATTACTGCAGAACGCAGTCGCCCAACGCCAGATAGTCCGATCCCGAACTGAACTGCAGCGTGCAGCTGGCGGTGAAGGTGACGCCGTCCTCCATCGCTGCAAGCTTGGCGTTCTGCTCGTCGTCGGAGGCGGTCAGGCGGGCCAGCACCTGGCCATCCTCATCGCCCGCCTCAAGGACCGGCTCGCCCTGCAGGTTGCTGGAGGCGCCCAGGCTCACTGCCGTGAACTGTACGGTCTGGTTGAGTTCTTCCAGCCCGAGGGAGGAATAGCCGGCCTCTTCATAGGCCGAATACAGCCCGGCCAGGCTCGGCGCGGCATGGCCGGCCAGCGGGGCGAGAAGGCCGGCGACGAGTGCGATCAGTGCTTTGTGCTTCAAGGGGTTCTCACAGTCATGGGATCCGATCCCATGGCGGTTGTGGAGCTGAAGGGCAGGGGCCAGCAGGCACCCGCAAGGGCGGGGCGATTCCTGCGCCCCGATGGCACGCAAAGTAGATGAACCCGGACTTCTGGTGCAAGCGCTGGCGTACGCACTGTCGCGCGCGTGATACACAGCGTGACGTTTGATCGATGTGATAATCATTCGCGTTTGAGGTAGACTGCGGTCCCTTGTGAACCGGTGGCCGTGTGCCGCTTTCGCCGTCGCTGATGAAGTCTTCCGTCCTGCCTCCGCGCCGTGGCCCGCTGTTGTCCGGCCTGGCCGCCTTGATGATGGGCCTGCTCCTGGCTACCCCGTACGCATACGCGCAGCAACGCAATCCGCTGCAGAAGATGGGCCAGACCGTGCTCGATGCACCGGCGGCGAGCTATCGCTTCGAGCGTTTCGTGATCGACAGCCCCGACCAGCAGCGCCGCTGGCGGGTGAATGTGGCGATTCCGGCCAAGGCCTCCAAGGCGCCATCGCCGGTGCTGTACGCACTGGACGGCAACGCCGTGGCGATGGTGCTGGACCAGCCGCTGCTGGCCGAGCTTGCCGCACGGAAAGTGCCGCCGGTGCTGGTGCTGATCGGCTACGACAACGACCTGCGCATCGATTCGGCGTCGCGCACCCGCGACTACACCGCATGGATCGATCGCGCCGATGACGAAAGCGGCAGGACGCAGGCTGTCGGCGGCGGCGCAGCGGCCTTCCTGGACATGATCGAGCGTCGCATCAAGCCGGAAGTGGAACGCCGCGCCAACATCGATCGCCAGCAGCAGGCCCTGTGGGGCCATTCGCTGGGCGGCCTGTTCGTGCTCAGCAGCCTGTACACCCGTCCGGCCGCCTTCCAGTACTACCTCAGTGCCAGTCCGTCATTGTGGTGGAGCCAGGGGGCGCCTCTGGGTGACATCGAGCAGCAGTTCGTGCAGAACGTGCATGGCCAGCCAGCAACGGTGTGGCTGATGCTGGGTGGTGCCGAGCGCGTCGGCGACCGTGGCAAGCGCGACATGAGCAATCCGCGCGTGGTCGCGCATCTGCGCCGCATTGCTGGCGCCACCCCGGATGCGGCGATGCAGCTGTCCCAGCGCCTGGGCAAGGTGCCGGGGCTGAGCGTGCGGTACCGCGAGTTCCCGGGCCTGGGCCATGGCCCGATGCTGCCGGCGTCCTTCCACGCGGCGCTGCATGAGCTGTATGGCGTGACCGACCGCAGCGCCGCCGACGGTCAGCCGGCCGGTGGAGACAGCGCCGCCGAATGAACCCCTCGCACGGCAGTGCCGTGCGACCCCACTACCCAGGCGGACTGTCGATGTGCAGCGGCCAAGGCAACCGATGAATCCCGCGCCACCAGGCGCGGCCTACGTGTGCAAGGAGCCTTCCATGTCATTCCGTCCGTCTTTCCGCCTCACTTCCCTGGCCGCCGGCCTGCTGCTGGCAGTGACCGCCAGCGCACAGCCGGTGTTCGACCAGCCGGCCAGCGCTACCTTCAAGGGCCAGGTTGTCTCACGCGGTGAGAACGTGGTTCCCGGCAGCACCGCCGATGTCACCGGCCGCGGCTTCGTGCCGGGCCAGCAGGTCAGCCTGCTGCGTGGCGATACCGTGCTCAACAGCCAGCCGGTGGTGGTCGATGCCGATGGCAACTTCAAGACCCAGCTGGCCATTCCGGCCGACGCCGTGCCGGGTACCCATCCGGTGGTGGTGCGCGCCAGCCAGCCGGCCGCCGCAGCCGTGCTGAAGCTGCGTGTGTCGCCGCAGCTGCCGCTGTCGGGCCAGGCGAAGTTCGCCATCCAGTCCAACAAACTGGTGCCGGGCCTGTACCAGTCGGCCTACAGTGCTGCCAGCAATGCCGTGTTCGTGACCTCGGCCGTCGGCCGCCCGCCGGTCACCCAGTCGCAGCTGCTGAAACTGGATCCGAAGTCGCTGAAGGTGACCAGGGCCATCACCCCGGCGCAGGTGCCGGGCAGTACCAACGGTGCGGTGTTCGCGGTGTATGGCGTGGGCGTGGATGATGCCAATGGCAATGTCTGGGTCAGCAACACCCGCCAGGACACCGTGGCTGTCTATCGCCAGGCGGATCTGTCGCTGGTCCACCAGTTCCCGGTCGGCGCCGTGCCGCACGCCCGCGACGTGGTGGTCGACAGCACGCACGGCAAGGTGTTCGCCTCGGCCGCCGGTGAAGACCATTTGTCGGTATTCGATGCGAAGACGCTGAAGGCACTGGAGCCGATCACCCTGGCCTCCGGCGTGGACGACGAGAAGTTCGTGCCGATGAGCCTGGTGCTGGATGAGCCCAGCGGCAAGCTGTTCACGGTCAGCATCGGTACGCCGGAAGCGGCGGTGATCGATGTGGCCAGCGGCAAGGTCGACAAGGTCATCGACCTGGGCAATGCGATCAGCGCTTCGGGCGTGGCCTTCGATGCCGAGCGCAACCGCCTCTACGTGGCCTCGCAGGGCACCGACAACCTGCTGATCGTCGACGTGGCCAGCGGCAAGGTCGTGCACGACGTGCCGGTCGGCGCCGGTGCGCTGAACGTGGCCTTCGATGCGAACAGTGGCCTGGCCTACGTCACCAATCGCGGTGCCGGCACCGTCACTGCCGTCGACCGTGATGGCAAGGTGGTCGGCAACCTCGATGGCGGCACCTTCCCCAATCACGTCCGTGCCGATGGCAAGGGCAATGTCTTCGCCGTGAACAAGTCGCGTGGCGCTGAAGATCCGAAGGGTGACCGCATCACCCGCATCAGCCTGCGCCAGCCGTAAGCCACAGGGCAGGGCGGCGCCCCGCCGCCCTGCCAGCAAGGAGAATCTGCATGAACATCGCTTCCCGCCTGCGCCAGTGCGCGCTTCCGATTGCCGTTTCATTGGTGCTGGCCGCCTGTGGCGACAAAGCGCCGCCGTCTGCCGGCAGCCCAGACGCAGCAGCACCGGCGGCCGCCACCGCCAAGGCGGGAGCACTACCCGCAGGTTGGCAGCGGGTGGCAGGCAACGATGTGCCGGCACTGCCGGGGCAGCAGGCGGTGCTGCCGAGCAGGGTGCACTCCGACGATGGCGCCGATGTGGAGGTGGATGACAGCAGCCGGATCATTGCCGGCGGTGACGACATCATCGCCGTGATCGAGGCGCTGGGCCTGGGCAAGCAGGTGTTCGCCGCGCCGACCAACACCACCACCGAGGCAGGGCTGGCCGCACCGCACCAGTTCCTGTTCAACCGCACGACCGGCGTGGAGGGGGTTCTCAGCCTGCAGGGGTCGCTGTTCATCGGCAACAGCCTGCGTCGCCACACCGAACTGGCAAAGAAGCTGCGCGAAGTGGGCGAGCCTGCAGTGGTGATCGATGACCTGCAGCCGGCGCCGGACAAGGTGCGCAAGATCGCCGCCGTGCTCGGCGTGGCCGACGCAGGGCAGACCCTGGCCACGCAGGTGCAGCGCCAGCTGGATGAGGCCGCCGCGATCGGCAAGGGCCTGGCGCATGCGCCGCGGGTGATCCATGTGTCGGCGACGGGAGCGGGCGGTGCGCCCACCGTGGCCGGTGCCGACAGCGCATCGGCGAAGCTGATCGCCCTGGCCGGCGGCCTGAACATCGGCACCGAGGCCGGCGTGGCCAACTATTCGCAGCTGAGCAATGAAGGTGTGGTCGCGGCGGCGCCGGAAGTAATCCTGGTGACCGAGCATGACCTGCAGCTGTTTGGTGGTGCCGAAGGCCTGTGGAAGGCCTACCCGACGCTGAAGCAGACCCCGGCCGGACAGGCCAACCGGGTCTGGGTGATGCCGGATGCGCAGTTGAAGTACGCCAGCATCGGTTCCGGTGCCGGTGCATTGGCCCTGGCGCAGGCGCTGGCGGCGCTGCCGAAGGCATGAGCCCTGCGGATCGACGCCGCCGTCGCGGGCGGACGATGTTGTTGATTGCGCTGCTCGCGCTGCTGGGCGCGGTGCTGGCATCGTTCGCTGTGGGGCCGCTGCGCTTGCCGCCGCTGGAAGTGATGCAGGCACTGGCGGTGAAGCTGGGCCTGCTGGATCCGCAATCGGTCAGCAGCCGTGACCTGGCCGTGGTCTGGCAGCTGCGCATTCCGCGTGCGTTGCTGGGGGCGATGGTTGGCGCCGCGCTGGCGATGGCCGGTGCCAGCCTGCAGGGACTGTTCGGCAATCCGCTGGCCGATCCGGGCATCGTCGGTGTCAGCCAGGGCGCCGCGCTGGGTGCCGTGGCGGCGATCGTGCTGGGCGCTGCGGGTGCAGCCGGTTGGCTGGTGCCGGTGGCGGCCTTCGGCGGCGGTGCCGCCGCGATCGGGCTGACCTACGCGCTGGCGCGGCCGGGCAAGGGCAGTGGCAATGCCACGCTGTTGCTGGTGGGCATTGCGATGGCCGCGTTCTGTTCGGCACTGATCGGCTTCCTGACCTACATCGCCAACGAAAGCGAGCTGCAATCGCTGGTGTTCTGGCAGATGGGCTCGCTGGCGCGCGCGAACTGGGCCGACGTGGTGGCGGTGCTGCCGCTGTTCGCCATCGGCGCGTTCGCACTGCATCGGCTGGCCACGCCGCTGGACATGCTGGCGCTCGGCGAGCGCCAGGCACAGCATCTGGGGCTGGACGTGGCGCGTACACGGCGCCTGCTGGTGGCCTTCAGTGCGCTGCTGGTCGGCGCGGCGGTGGCATTCGCCGGCTCGATCAGTTTCGTCGGCCTGGTGGTGCCGCACGTGGCGCGCCTGCTGGTTGGGCCTGGCCACCGCTGGCTGCTGCCGTTGTCGGGGCTGCTGGGTGCACTGCTGATCGTGGTGGCCGACACTGCGGCGCGCACCCTGGACCCGCCTGCCGAGATTCCGCTGGGCCTGTTCTCTGCCGCGCTGGGCGCGCCGTTCTTCCTCTGGCTGGTGCTGCAGCAGCGCCGCAAGGCGGCCGCATGAGCGCCTTCCTGCAACTGCGCGATGTGGTGGTGCGTCGCCAGCAGCGCGAGATCCTGCATGGCATCACCCTCGCATTCGAGCCGGGCACGGTAACGGCGCTGGTGGGGCCCAACGGTGCCGGCAAGTCGACCCTGCTGGGCGTGGCGGCTGGCGATCTGCGTGCCGACGGTGGCGATGTGCAGTTGCATGGCCGTCCGCTGCGCAACTACCGGGCCGGACCGCTTGCGCGCGAACGTGCGGTGATGCCGCAGGAGCACGGCGTGCGCTTCGCCTTCAGCGTGGAAGAAGTGGTGGCGATGGGGCGCCTGCCGCACCCGCCGGATCCGCAGGTGGATGAGGCGCAGGTGGAGCGGGCGATCGATGCTGCCGAACTGCAGGCGCTGCGCCTGCGCGAAGTGCAGCAGTTGTCCGGCGGCGAATCGGCGCGCACCACGTTTGCGCGCGTGCTGGCACAGGACACGCCGTTGCTGCTGCTGGATGAGCCTACGGCTGCCTTGGATCTGCGCCACCAGGAGCGCACCCTGCGCAGCGTACGGGCTTGCGCCGAGGGCGGTGCGTGCGTGATCGTGGTGCTGCATGACCTCAACCTGGCGGCCGGGTACTCCGATCGTATCGTATTGCTGGAGCAGGGCAGGGTGGCCGCTGACGGCGCGCCTTCGGACGTGCTGACCGAGGGCAACCTGCAGCGTGTCTACCAGCAGGACGTGGTGGTGCTGCAGCATCCGCGCCGCGGTGTGCCGTTGGTGGTGGTTACCTGAGACGAAGCGGCCCCCCGGATCTGGCCGCGTATCATGTGCGGTTCGTTTTTTTCAAAGGAATGGCCTGATGACTCTCTCCCGCACGCGTTGCGCACTGTTCGCTGCCCTGATCGGCATTGTCGGTACCGCAGGAGCCGCCGCGACCACCAAGGTCTCGCTGATGACAGCGTCCGAAGAGGCGTCGCTGATTGAGACCCGCCATTCAACCGGCGAGGGCGCAGCGGTTTCATCGTTCACCACCGAGTACTTCGCCAATGGTGAGATCTCGATGGCCTGGGAGGACAAGCGCGTGCTGCTGTTGTGCAAGAAGGCGGCCTATCTCAACCTGCCCGGCATGAAGCCGGACGCCAGCAAGCTGTCGGTCGAGCAGCGGCAGATGGTGGCCTACGAGGCGATGATGGCCGGCTTCGGCGGCATTGCTGCGCTGGGCTCGGTCACCGGCGAGTCGATCGAGGTTGCCGATGACGGCACTGAGACGCGTCGCCCCGGCGAATCAAAGTGGGCCTACGGCGTGGAGCGCTACGAGGTGGCCACCCAGCGCATGCCGGATGGCGCCCTGCGTGTGCGCGTACGCAAGCAGGCGACGGTCAACAACGCAAAACCCTCCTCGCCTGACGACACCTTCAGTACCGACGAGGACCAGGCCGCACGCCTGGCCGAACTGGCACCGACCGGCAGCTGGACCGAAGTGCTGATCCATGGTGGTCCGCGCAAGCCGCGCACCGACCCGGCGATGTCCCTGAAGGGCTGGGTGTCGACCGTCGAGCAGCACGCGGCGACCGTGGGCGATGCCCGCCGGCTGCACGACTGCAAGTAATTC
This sequence comes from Stenotrophomonas sp. 3(2025), assembly GCF_052665395.1. Classification (NCBI taxonomy): domain Bacteria; kingdom Pseudomonadati; phylum Pseudomonadota; class Gammaproteobacteria; order Lysobacterales; family Lysobacteraceae; genus Stenotrophomonas; species Stenotrophomonas sp. 3(2025). The sequence goes on from NZ_JBQOIF010000016.1 coordinate 67,988, forward strand.
GCCTGACGACCTGGGTTGCAGCCACCCATGGGGTGGCTCTACTTCGGGGCTCATCGTTCCATCCATGTGTGCAATATTCACTTGCGCGCCAGATTGACAGGTCTAGAATGCGCCGCATGAACCGGATGCCGCTCCTGAAGTTTTTCACCCTGACCCGCGCAAGCGCGGAACGGGCGTGTCTGCCTGGAGCCCTACGAGGCCGCTGATCGCGGCCTTCGCTGGACCATCCACAGAGCGCCCTCCGGGGCGCTCTTTTCGTTTCCGCCCCTATCCCTCAACCCGCTCCACCGCAAGGAGAACGTGCCATGCACCAGATCGCCGAGACCGAACGCTAGCCGCACACGCCGTTGCCAACCAGCGTGTGCGGCCCCCGAAGTTGGCCCAGCAGGAACCTTTCTCATGAACACCAACACCCAGACGCTGTCGCGTCTTCGCAACCTCGGCATCATTGCCCACATCGACGCTGGCAAAACCACCCTTACCGAACGCCTTCTGTGGAAGACCGGCGAGATCCACCGCGTCGGCGAAGTGCATGACGGCAACGCGACCACCGACTTCTCGGCGATCGAGCGCGAACGTGGCATCACCATCGGTGCGGCCGCCGTGCACGCACAGTGGGCGCCGCGCGATCTGCCGCTGCACCAGCTGACCCTGATCGACACGCCCGGCCATATCGACTTCGCCATCGAGGTCGAGCGCTCGCTGCGCGTGCTCGACGGTGCCGTGGCCGTGTTCTCGGCCGTGGACGGCGTGCAGCCGCAATCGGAAACCGTGTGGCGCCAGGCGCGCCGGCATGGCGTGCCGTTGATTGCGTTCGTCAACAAGATGGATCGCATCGGCGCTTCTTTCGAGCGCGTGCTGGAGCAGCTGCAGGACAAGCTGCGGGCGCGACCGTGGGCGCTGGGCGTGCCGTTGGGCAGTGAGGGCGACTTCCACGGCTGGGTCGACCTGGTCGATGGCCGTGTACTGCAGTGGCAGGACGCAGGCGCGGCAACGGTGACGGCATGGGGCGAAGCAGAGCGCGCGCAGTGGCAACCGCAGCGCAATGCGCTGGTCGAAGCCGTGGCCGACCATGATGATGCGCTGGCAACAGCATGGCTGGAAGGTCGTGACATCGACGCGGCGACGCTGCGCGCAGCGATCCGTCGCGCGACGCTGGCGGGCGCCGGCGTGCCGGTGCTGGCGGGTGCTGCCTTCAAGGACAAGGGCATCGAAACACTGCTGGATGCGGTGGTCGATTACCTGCCGTCGCCGCTGGATCGTCCTGCGGTCACTGCCGAAGGCGAGGACGGCGACGTCCTGCTGCCGCCGGACCCGGACGGCCCGTTGGCCGGCCTGCTGTTCAAGATCACCCACCAGCAGCACGGTGCGTTGAGCTTCGTACGGCTGTATTCGGGCACCTTGAAGGTAGGCGACAACGTGGCCAGCTCGCAGCACCCGCAAGGGCGTCGCATCAGCCGGCTGGTGCGCGTGCAGGCCGACCAGACCCAGGACATCGGGCAGGCGGTGGCCGGCGACATCGTGGCGGTGCTGGGCTGGAAGGATGCGGTCAGCGGTGAAACGCTGAGCGGGCGAGGGCAGCCGTTGCGCCTGGAGAGCATCCAGGCACAGGCCCCGGTACTGGCCTGGCGGTTGGAGCCGGCACGTGCGGCCGACCTGATCCGGCTGGCGCAGGGCCTGGCAAGCCTGGCCCAGGAAGATCCCTCGTTCCGGGTGGAAACCGATCGCGAGACCGGTGAAACCCTGGCCTGGGGCATGGGCGAGCTGCATCTGGAGGTGATGGTCGAGCGGCTGCGCAGCGAATGGAAGCTGGACATCGGCATTGGCGCGCCACGCGTGGCTTACCAGGAAACGCCGCAGCGTGCCGTGGAAGGCGTTGTGGGCCGCCTGGTCAAGCAGACCGGTGGCCAGGGCCAGTTCGCGCACGTGGTGCTGGATGTGGTGCCGCGCGACGACGGTGAGGTTGTGTTCAATGACCGCATCGTCGGTGGCGTGGTGCCGCGCAACTTCATCGCTGCGGTGGAGAAGGGCGTTCGTGCCGCGCTGTCGGAAGGCCCGCAGGGCCATCCGGTGGTCGGCATCGAAGTCAGCCTGGTGGATGGCCAGACCCACGCGAAGGATTCGTCGGAGATGGCGTTCCATCGGGCCGGCAGCGAGGGAATCAAGGCCGCGTTGGCGGCCAGTGGCACACAGCTGCTGGAGCCGGTGATGGCGGTGACGGTGCATTCGCCGTCGGCCTCGGTGGGGGACGTCGTGGGCGACCTGAATCGCCGCCATGGACGCGTCGCCCGCATCGACGACCAGGACGGTCGCGCCGAAGTCAGCGGGTTCGCGCCGCTGGCACAGCTGGTCGGGTATACGACCTCGCTGCGTTCGTTGAGCCAGGGACGGGCCAGCAGCGAATCGCACCTGCATGGCTACGAGCCGGTGCGTGCAGCGTAAGGCGGATACAGGGAGCCCGTTCGCGGGCTCCCATTCTTGTATTGGCGAGGGGGTCATCCACGCATGGCGTGGATCTACTTCCCACGCCATGCGTGGATGGGTGCCATACGTGCGCCACGCACCTGCATTGCATTGCATTGCATTGCATTGCATTGCAACAAAACTGCAGAAAAAGCTGGATTAAAGTGATGCCTCACGATAAATTGCGCACCCCCCGTTGCTTGCCGCCGCCCGCACCCTGCCCATGCGTGATGACAATGACCCCGGAACCCTGGAGCTGACCCTGCCGCGCAAACGCGGTCGGCCGCCCAAGTTCGGGTACGCAATGAGCGATGCACAGCGGGCTGCACGCTATCGGGCGCGACGCGCCGGCCAGGCCAACCACGCCGATGTGCGGCATTGCAGCGACATGGTCCTGCTGGACAAGATCCGCGCGGCGGTCAGTGCGCGCGATACCGAACTGGCAGGGTTCCTGGTCCACGTACTGTGGCAGCGCTACCCGTTGCAGCTGAAATAACTGGGGCGGCGGGGTGGCCGTTGTCACCTGCCTTGTTGATAATGCGGGATTCAGGTTGTTCCCGCTGGCGCGCCCGGGATGGAAGGCGCGCATGATCGACATGGTTTCCACGATGACCACCACCAGCGACACCACCACCGAAGCTGCGCCGAGCAGCGCGCCCCTGTTCTACACCCGCCCGGTGCCGCTGCAGGCAGACCTGCACGCCGATCTGCGCATCCTGCCGGGCAAGCTCGAGTTCGCTGCCAACAGCAACTCCATCCCGCTGGTGCTGGGCGAATTCTCGCTGGCGCTGCACCACTTCCCGATCCTGTTCGCTGGCCCGAGCGCGGTGCCGATGGCCGCCGTGGGCGTGACCACCGACAACCTGTTCATCACCGATGGGCTGTGGGACGACGAGACCTACATTCCGGCCTACCTGCGCCGCCATCCCTTCATCTTCATCGACACCGGCGCGGACAATGACTTCCTGCTCGGCATCGACGAAGACAGCCCGCGCATCGTCCGTGGCGGCGACGAAGGCCAGCCGCTGTTCGTCGATGGCAAGGCAACCGAGATGGTGCAGCAGGCGCTTGAGTTCTGCGGCCAGTTCACCCGCGAGCACGAGCAGACCCAGGCATTCTCCAAGGCACTGGTCGACAACGGCCTGCTGGTCGAGCGCAATGCAACCGTGCGCCTGCCCGATGGTCGCGAGTTCAACCTCAACGGCTTCTTCGTGGTCGACGTCGAGAAGTTCATCGCGCTGCCGGATGCGACCGTCGTCGAATGGCACCGCAACGGCTGGCTGGCGCTGATCCACCAGCACCTGATGTCGCTGGGTCGCTTCAACGACCTGACCCGCCGCCAGGCAGGCCGCAACGCCGCCTGATTCAGGGCGACGGCGCGGTTCCCGTACCGCGGGAGCCGCGCCACGTCTGCAGCTCGGCCAGCACCTGGCGCGCATGGTCCCAGCCGGGCGGCACGCGATCCCCCTGCTCCCATAGCTCGCCGGCGCGTGCATCCATGCCGTGCGCGTTGAGCATCTGCAGCACGCCCTGCAGGCGATGCGCATGATGGCGCAGCTGCACGGCATCGCAACCAGCGATTGCTTCGTGCAGGCATTGCAGCTCGCGATCAACATCTTCTTCGTAGGCGGCCACCAGTGCGGGGGCAGCGGCCTCGACGGCACTGCCGGCCACAGGCTGGTCCAGCGCCTGCAGCAGCGCGTCAATCTGCAATGGCTTGACCAGCACGGCATCGATGCCAGCGACCTGACAACGCAGCGCGTGGTCGCCGCCGCTGAAGGCGGAGAGCGCAAGCAGCCGGGCGCGAGGCGTCCGTCCTGCCTCCAGCAACCGCAATTGCCGGGCCAGCGCGTAGCCATCCGTTCCGGGCAGGCCGATGTCCAGCATCACCACTGAACAGGGAGACTCCCTCTGCAGCGCCAATGCATCCATGGCGTTGGCAGCCTCGCACACTGTGGCGCCCCGGCGCCGCAGCTGGGCTGCAACGACCTGCCGGTTCAGTGCATGATCTTCGACCAGCAGGATGCGCAGACCGGCCAGCCGCGGCAGGGCGGACGCAGCGGTAGCGGTCGGCGCCTCTTCCTGTACGCGCTGCACCGGCAAGCGAAGAATGAAACGACTGCCGCGGCCATGCACGCTATGGACATCCAAAGTGCCGCCCATCGCCTCGGCCAGCGTGCGACAGATGGACAGGCCCAGCCCGCTGCCACCTCGCAGCCCGCCTGCATCGGCTTGCTGGAAGGGGGTAAACAGGCAACTCATCTGCGCTGGCTCGATGCCGATGCCACTGTCGATGACCTCCATCAGCAACCACGTGGCTTTTGCCGGCCCATCCAGCTGCAGGCGCAGCTCAACGCCGCCGGTGTCGGTGAACTTGACGGCATTGCCGAGCAGGTTGTCCAGCAGTTGGCGCAGGCAATCCGGGTCTGCCACCAGTAGCGGGAAGGGCGCCTGCGGTGCGGCGAACTGCAGGCGCAGTGCCTTCTTCTGCGCCTGGGGCGCAATGGCATCCAGAGCCTGCGCGCAGATGGCAGGAACGTCGCAGGGCACCTGCTTTGGCCGGAACGTGCCACTGGCCAGGCGGGAAAAGTCCAATGCGCGATTGAGCAATCCGCGCAGTGCTTGGCTGGCGTTGGCAGCGGCAGCTACCAGCTCGCGCTGGCCAGCCGGCAGCGGTGCTTGACCCAGCAGGTCGATTGACGCCATCACGGCCTGGGCGGAATTGCGCACTTCATGACTGATCATGCCCGTCATCCGCGCCTGCTTCTGGTCCAGGCCCTGCTGCTCGCGTCGTCTGCGTGCGGCCAGTACCGGAAATGCCAGCATCAGGGCAGCGGCTGGCAACAGCCAGAACGCGCCATCGAAGCCACCGCGCACTTCCGGGCCAAATGCAGCCGGTAGCGCCTGCCTGGCCCAGCGCTGCAGCAGCTGGGCATGCTCCTGGATGGTGATGTCATCCAGCGCCGCTTCGATACGGTCAAGCAGCTGCTGGTCTTTTCGCCTGGCAAGGAGGTGCAGTTGGGTCGGAAAATCCGCATCCAGAATCTGCAGCCGCAGGCTGTGGGGATAGTGACGACGCGCCATCGCACCCGCAGTGGATTCCAGGCCTATCGCAGCGTCGGCAATGCCGGCGTCCACGGCAGCCAAGGCCGCACGCATGCTGGGTTGCGGCAGCACGGGCACTGCAGGGTGGTGCTGGGCCAGCCATGCCGGATAGGGGCCTCCTTCAACGGCGGCGATCCGCTGCGTTCGGGCATCGGCAAGCCGCCGCGGCAAGCGCTCGCCAATGCGGCCGGCGAGTACGCTGGCACCGCCGTGGAAGCTGCGCGAGGGCGCCAGGTCGGGGCAGGGCAGGGGCAGGCCGGTGCCCTGCGCCAGTACAAGGTCGGCCCGCCCCTCACAGACAGCCGCCATCGCTGCGTGGGTGCTTGAAAAAGGGACTTCGACGAAAACCAGTCCGGAATGGCGGGCGACGAGCGCCGCATAGCCATGGGCCAGCGTCTGCAACACCTCGGGATTGGCGGCGTCATCGGGGGCAGGGTGCAGAGTCGGACCGGCGGCCACCCGGACCACCTGGCCAGCCGCCCAGCCTCCACGCTGGATGTCGCCCGCCGAGGTGCAGGGAAGCAGGGTAAACAGTGCCAGCAGCATGGCTCTGCCGACGCGCTTGAACAGCACGGTCACAGGGCCTCCAACTGCTGCCGCATCGCGAAGATCTCCGCATCATTGCGCAGGCCCAGCTTGCGCAGGGCGGCAACCTTCTGCGTGCTGACGGTCTTGACGCTGCGGTGCCGATGCAGGGCGATCTGGGAGACGGTCAGTCCGTCCAGCACGAGCCGGATGACCTCGCGCTCATTCCGGCTCAGGGCGTCGCAGGGCGTCAGCAGTTTGCACGACGGCGGAATACGGCAGAGCCCTTGGGCCACGCGCACGACCGCGTCGGACAGCTCGGCCAACGGCTCGGACTTGCCGACAAAGCCACTGATTCCGGCATCCAGCAGGTGGTTGATGTTCGCCACCGAAGCCTGCCCGGCAAAGCCGAGCAGCGTTACGCGGGGCAGCACCTGGCGCAGATGCCGGACCAGTTCGGCACCGCTGATGTCGCCGGGGGCCAGGGTAATGTCGATGATGGCTACATCGGCGCGACACTGCTGCAGCGCCAGCACGAACGCCTGGCTGTCACTGTGGCTGGCCACGATCTCGAAGCGATTGTCGTTGCCCAGGTGGAAGGCCGTGCCGCGGCGGACGACATCATGGTCATCAAGCAGGGCCAGGCGAAGCCGGCGCGGTGTAGGGAATCCGTTCATGCGCAGGAATGTTGTCAGCGCCCAGTGGCGTGGTGCTCATTCTGGCGCCGCTGTCGCGGCACGCATCGAAAACGTTCGATTTTTGAGATTTTTCCTAGAGTGAAATCAGGAAAAGCTGGGCCTTGTGTCGGGATCAACACTGAGTGAGTGCGGCGGAGTGGCCTGTTGCGTCTGCCGGCTTCTGGACTACGTCCGCCGCCATCGGCAGGCCGCCGCAATCCGGGCCTGACGAGGGAGAGGGGGGGGGGGGGATTAACGTGACGCATCACGATGATGGCGCCCTCGTGAAACAGATTGAGCCTGGTCCTATTGGGAAAGAAGGGGGACGGGCGGAGCATCCGGGTATCGGCCCACGTGGCACTGTGCGAGCACCGCGATGTCTACATCTTCATTCCACTATCTGAAGCAAGCACCGAGTGGTTTCTGGCTGGTAATGCGTGGATCGCAACTCCTGGCAGGGCGAACTGAAGTCTGCGAGGCAAAGCGCGTCCTTGAGCTGTTCGAGCGAATTCATGGCCTGGACCCGTCACAGCTGTCGTCGGGACTCAAGCAATGAACCGTATCGGCAGCCTTGTCAGTCATATCATTGATCATGCCGTTTTCCGTTTGCGCCTCCTGCGGGAGCGGCCGCTGCAGCGCGTGGATCACTCGGCAGTCGTGGACAACGTGGTGGACGCAGGCGGCCTCACCGCCCGCTATGCGTTCATGGCAGTCATGTCGTGCGGCATCGCCATCCTCGGGCTGCTGCAGTCTTCGGCAGCCGTGGTCATTGGCGCGATGCTGATCTCGCCATTGATGGGCCCGATCGTGCAGCTTGGGTTCTCGCTCTGCGTGGTGGATTTCCACATGATGCGGCGGGCATTGATGGCCCTTGCCGCTGGCGTCGCGTTGGCGCTGGGGACTGCAATGTGCATCGTGTGGGCGTCGCCGCTGCAGGAGGCGACCAGTGAGATCCTGGCGCGTACGCAGCCAACGCTGTTTGACCTGCTTGTGGCGATTCTCTCCGGCCTGGCCGGCGGGTATGCCGTGATCACCCGGAAGGGGGAGGCCATCGTAGGTGTGGCGATCGCGACCGCCTTGATGCCACCGCTGGCCGTCGTTGCGTTCGGGTTGGCAACCGGCAATTTCCAGGTTGCAGGTGGTGCGTTCTTTCTGTTCATGACGAACCTGCTCGCCATTGCCTTCAGCGTTACGCTGATCGCCAAGTGGTACGGGTTTGGCCTGAACAACTCGCCACAACATACCGCCTGGCAAGCCACGGTGATCGTCGCCACCTTCCTCCTGCTCGCTGTTCCGCTGGGCGTCGCCCTGCGCAACATCAGTACGCAGACATGGGCCGCAAACCAGGCCCGTTCAATCGTTCAACGCTATCTGGACGTGCACCAGGGTTCAATCGAGCTGATCAACGTGCAGCGCAATGACCGGAGCTACCGGGTGGAACTGGTGGCGATGGTCCCTCGCTACATTCCCAATGCGCAGCAGGAGCTGGATGCCCGTATTTCCGCACGCCTTGGCAAGCCGGCAACTGTTCGCATACGACAAACCCTGGAGGCCAGTGACAGCGGCCGGCGCGACCGCGCCGATCTGGATGCGCTCCGTCTGGAAGTGAATGCGCTGACGCAGCAATCGGCCCGGTTACGGTGGCAGGCCGACGCTGCCACCATTGCAGACGTACACCAGTGGCTTGGTGACAGGCAGGCCGACGTGGCTGTCGATGGCCTTCAACAGACCATTACTGTCGCGCTGTTGCCCACGCCCGAGGCAGAGGCGTCCGAACTTCCTCAGCAGGACTCCCCGGATGAAGATGAGAGCGTGCAGCTTCGCCGGCGGTTGTCCGTCGCATTTCCGCATTGGCGCATCCAGGTTCTCCGGCCCCAGCTGGATTCGAGGGGCGAAGGTTCGCAAGCCGCAACCGGGACGGTAGAGCCGCCTGCTGCCTGAGATCGACGCGCTGCCGAGCGTGCGAGACAGCCCGCCCCGGGGCGTATGGGACGCCGCCTAAAAGCGTCCATGAATATTCCACAAGCAATTGATTTAAAAGGCTTAATTCAAATCCCGACGGCACTGCTAATAGGCCGTGTCCGATGGGGTTGATGACCCTCGCTACCTACTCTGAATCCGTCGCCGAACGTCCCCTGGACCGGCGGGTAGGCCACCAACGGCCTTCACCAAGTCCTTTACTTGACGGAGAACGAGCATGAATACCATCTATCGCATTGTCTGGAACACCGCCTTGGGCAAATGGGTTGTGGCCTCGGAACTGGCTCATGGCCGTGGCAAGCGCACGGCGCGCCGAACCGTGTTGTCCTGCCTGCTTTCCGCCTTGCTGGTGACGTCGGCGGCAGCAGCGGATGCCGGTCCAGACGTTGCCTGCCCAGCTGTCGACAACGAGGTGGTGACCTGTGACGTTGACGCGTCGCCCAACACGGGAGCGCTGTTCGCCGATGCCGACCCGGTCAACGGTGCGCAACTGCGCTCCAGTGTGCAGAGCATTGCTGATGCCTTTGGCGGTGGCGCCGCCGTAGACCCGGATGGGGTGCTGATCGCGCCCAGCTATGTCCTGGGGGGCACAACCTACGGCAACGTCGGCAGCGCATTGAATGGGCTGGACGCACGAATTACCGACAACGAGCAGGCGATTGCCAACATTCCAAATGGCAGCCGCTTCATCGCCGTCTTCGGCAACACCGGCACGGCCGCTGCAACCAACACCGGGCCGAACTCGCTTGCCGTGGGCCAGGGCGCATATGCGACCGGCAATGGCGCCAACGCGTTCGGCGCGACCGCTCGCGCCACCAACAACGGCGCGCTTGCGGTTGGCGTGGCCGCCAACGCCAGTGGGAACAACTCAACCGCCATCGGCCTGAGTTCTGCCTCGTCAGGCGGCAATACGGTGGCCATCGGCACCGGCGCCCGCGGAACATCGGGGTCCGCCACCGCCATCGGCGCGTCGACCAATGTTGCTGGCAGTGGGTCGACGGCCGTCGGCTACTACGCGGCCATCGGCAGCAACAGCGCCAATGCGGTGGCGATCGGCTCAAGCAGCTCGGTAACGGCGAACGTCAACAACGGGATGGCCATCGGTGCCGGCAGCCGTGTAAGCGGCGCATCCTCGAGCGCCCTCGGCTATCAGGCGCAGGCGACCGGCACGAATGCCGTGGCCATTGGCGCCGGCTCCATCGCCGACCGTGGCGATACGGTGTCGCTGGGCACCGCTGGTGCTGAGCGACAGCTGGTGAACGTGGCCAACGCCACCCAATCCACTGACGCGGTCAACCTGGGCCAGCTGCACTCCGCCACCAGCAGTGTTGCAGCTGCACTGGGCGGTGGAACGATCGTGGCGTCGGACGGGTCTCTCTCTGCGCCCAGCTATACCGTCAATGACGTGGCCAGCGGACGCCAGGAAACGGTGGACAATGTCGGCTCGGCCCTGGATACCCTCAACGGGAGCGTCGTCAACGTCGACGCGCGCATGACGACCCTTGTGAACGCCATCGATGCGGGCACGGTCGGCCTGGTCCAGCAATCGAACGCCAATGCCGACATCACCGTTGGCGCCGGCACCGGCGGTGGTCGCCTGGACATCCGTGGCGCCGCTGGCGCCCGCTCGCTGGATGGGCTCGCCGATGGCGTGGTCGCGGCGGACAGCCTGCAGGCCGTGAACGGGCGGCAGCTGCACGCCACCAATGCGCAGGTATCCAGCAATACCACCAGCATCGTGGCGCTGCAGGAAGGTCTGAGCGGCGCAACCCGCTACGTGAAGGTTGTGGGCCGCAATGACGGCAGTGATGACGCTCAGGCAGTTGGCTTGGGGGCGGTGGCGTTTGGCCGTGCGGCCCGGGCGAGCGTTGCAGATGCCACCGCGATCGGCGCCGGCGCAGTGGCCGCTGGGATCGAGACCGTGGCGGTGGGTGCCGGCGCGCAGGCGACAGGGGAGAACTCTGTTGCACTGGGTGCAGGGTCGGTCGCCACCCGCGACAACGTCGTTTCGTTGGGTGCTGGCTACCAGTTCGGCAACGGCAGCCGTCAGCTGATCAACGTTGCCAACGGCACCGAAAACGCAGATGCGGTCAATGTGCAGCAGCTGCGCCCCGTCGTGGCGGCATTGGGCGGTGGTGCCACCATGAGTGCCATGCAGGGCATTGTTACCGGCCCGCGTTATGTGTTGCAGGGCAACGACTACAACAACGTTGGCGATGCGCTGAATGCTGTGGATGGCTCGCTGACCGCGCTGGACGGCCGTGTTGCCATCAACGAGGGGGACATCACCGAGATCAACAATGTGCTGAACAACCTTTCCGGCGGCGCCGCCGGCCTGGTCCGCCAGGCTTCGCCCAGCGACGTGGTTACGGTTGCCGCTGGCAGTGGTGGCGGCAGCGTTGATTTCTCCGGTCTTTCCGGCGCACGCCAGCTCAAAGGCGTGGCCAACGGGATCGAGGACGCCGACGCAGTGAACGTCTCGCAGCTGAGCGCAGCCATCGAGGGCGTGCGCAGTGGCGATACCCGCTATTTCAAGGCGGACGGCGAGGGCGACGGTAGTGACGACGCGTCGGTGTCAGGGCAGGGCGCAGTTGCCGCTGGCGCGAACGCCCGCGCGGCAGGCGACGGCTCGGTCGCCCTGGGGCAGGGGGCGCACGCCTCGGCAGACAACGCGGTGGCGCTGGGTGCCAACTCAGTGGCCGATCGTGCCAATTCGGTGGCCGTGGGCGCTGCAGGTGCCGAGCGCCAGATCACCCATGTGGCCGATGCCAGTGAGGACACCGATGCGGTCAACCTGCGGCAGCTCAAGGCCGCGGGCCTGATTGGCGATGGTGGACAGAGCCTGGATGCCGTTGTCTACGATGTCGACAGTCAGCGCGGCCGGATTACGTTTGGCGGCGCGGCAGGTACGGTACTGGGGAATGTTGCCGACGGGCGCATCGGCCAGGGGAGCCGTGAAGCGGTCAACGGCGGCCAGATCGCCGCACTGCGGGATGAGCTCAATGGCCAGATCGGGCATCTGGATGAGCGTGTGAGCCAGGTGGAGAACGGCGCTGGAAGCGGTGGCAAGGACGCGCCTTACTATGACGCCAACGCGGCCGATGGCGCAGCAGACGGGGCATCTCCGCTGGCAGGCGCAGGAACCCCGGCTACCGCCGCAGGTGCCGGTTCGGTCGCTGCGGGGTCTGGTGCCAACGCTTCCGCTGCGAACGCCGTTGCGCTTGGCGCTGGTTCGCTGGCCGACCGGGACAACACGGTCGCCGTTGGGCACGAGGGTGGCGAGCGGCAGATCACGCACGTGGCCCGCGGCGTGCGCGACACCGACGCCGTCAACGTTTCCCAGCTGAACCAAGGGTTGAATGACGCAAAGGCTTACGCCGATTCACGGGTCCAGGACGTCTGGGAAGGACTGAATGACCGCGTGGACCATGTCAGCCGCCAGGCCAATCGCGGCATTGCCGGTGCCGCAGCCTTGATCCAGGTTACGCCTTATCTGCCGGGCAAGACGGTGCTCAACGCCGGCATGGCCAGCTACCGCGGAGAAACGGCGCTGGGTGTCGGCATCTCTCGCTGGAGCGACAATGGCCGGGTCAACATCAACGCGGGGGTCTCTGCTGCGCGCGGCGATCGTCCCATTCTGCGATTCGGTGTCGGGATCGTGCTGGGCGACTGATCCCGCTCGGCACTGCGGTGGGAAGAGGAGTGCCACGGCCTCGCATCAGTGAGGCCGTGGTCTGATGTGTCTGGATCGGGCGTTTGTAGACGGGAGATCACGCGGTGGGGCCGGTGGCGTGTTGAACAGTCATGGGCTGGTCAGAACATAATATACATTATGCGAAATGCTACTTGCCCGGCGCAGGATCCGCCGCTGGGCCGCTTTCGTCGGTTCTTGTCAGTTTTCTTGATTCTTGTCCTTTTGCTTAGGATCGTGCCCCTTCTTGATTTCATTGGGAATTTTGAGGCATTCAGGGACACCATCCTAAATAAGGAAGTGTCGGCTGTAGCTGGCTTCGACCCTGTTCCTAAGACAGTTGGCGTACGGTTCCTCCATGGTCAGGTTCAATTTCAGCAGTTCCGAATCTGAGTCAGCTGTGGCCGAGAGCTACAACCAGTGGCTCCGAGCAAAAATTGAGCGCGCCATTGCCGATGCGCGACCGGCGATTCATCACGATCAGGTGGTGGCGCGCGTGCGGGCGACAATCGATGCAGCCAGCATGCGTGGGACAGTTGCAGAAGATCGATGCATCTGTATGGGGACCCTTCGGCGGTTACGCTCATGTCGACTTCGGGCTCTGGCGACGTGGGCGCAACCTTGGGGTGGCTTGCTTCGGTGTGTTCCGCTTGAAGGCTGCCTCCAGTTGCGCCGGAAGTTCTCGTAGACTGCTGAGTTGCTTCTCAAGTCCCTCACACCTGCCCCGGAGAATATCGGCAGCTTGACCGGCCGAGATGGCTGCAGATTGGGCTGCATGCAGCTCCTGGCGTAGCTGATCCTCGATTGCCCTCTGGGCTTTGGCCTGATTGTTGAGTTGAGCCTGGAGATCTTTCGCCTCCTGCCGAGATCGATCCACGTCGCCGAGCGTTCGATTCTCGACAGATCTGACGTACTCGGTCCAGTTCTCTCGCTCAGATTTTGCCGTTTCGAGCGTTTCATGAAGCCGGGCATCAAGATGTTGTCTTGCTGCCTCAGCTCGATCGGCTCTCCGAAGCCCAAGATCCCGCTGCTCCGTTAGCTCTGAGATCTGCAGGTGTAGCTGATCGACCAGCCGCTCCAGTTCGGCCGCTTGCGTACTAGCTATGCGTTCGCCGGCGATAGCCAAGGCGCGCTCTGAGCGCATTTGACTCAGTTCGTCAGCCACGAGCCGTGACCTGGCATCCAGCGCTTCACGCTGGGTAGCCAGTGACCGCTCAGTCTCTGCGAACTCTCGAAGGGCCGCCTCCCTAGCGTGCGTCAGCGCCAGCTCCCACCATTGCCCGGCTAGTTCCGCCAACACCGCCGGGGCGTCTTCAAAGTCCGGACGTCGTGGCTGCAGGCGCGGGCCGAGTCGATTCCACCAAGTCTCCAGCCAGCGAGTGACTGTGTTCGGAGAGCCGGTCCCTAGGTGAGCACGGATTCGCTCAACGGTTGGGCGCTCGCCCTTGGCCACCAGTTCGTCGGCGGCGGTGTGGACGTCAGATTCGGTGATGCCGCGGGCCATGCAAAGTCTCCTGTACTGGCGCCCCACTCTGCTGGTAACGTACTGGCGATAAGTGATGATTATCGCGGGTAGGATCGGTTGAACGTAGCGTACATTACATAGTATGAAAGATATTTCTACAATTCCCGCACTTGCCGCGACGGCCACCTATCTAGCACTGCCTGAACAGCTGGCCCAACAGGCTGCCGATGCGGTCCGCGAGCTGCTGGCCGAAGCCGCAGCCGAGAACACGACCCGCAGCTACACCAGCGCCCTGCGCTACTGGGCCGGCTGGCACGCGGCGCGCTACGGCATCGAGTTGGCCTTGCCGGTACCCGAAGCCATCGTGCTCCAGTTCGTGGTCGATCACGTACAGCGCCGCTCGACCGACGGCGAATTGGCCTGGGAACTTCCACCAGCCGTCGACCAGGCCTTGGTGGCCGCTAGCCTCAAAGCCAAGGTTGGCCCGTGGACCTTGGCCACCGTGCGCCATCGCGTTGCCGTGCTTTCCACTGCGCACCGGCTCAAGCACGTGGCCAATCCCTGCGAGCAGCCTGCAATTCGCACCGTGCTCAGCCGCGCGGCGCGGGCCGCGGTTAAGCGCGGCGAGCGCCCACGCAAGAAGACTGCGATCACCCTGGCCGAGCTGGAGGCCATGTTGGCCACTTGCGACGACAGCCTGGAAGGACTTCGGGATCGCGCCCTACTCTGCTTCGGGTTCGCTAGTGGTGGCCGCCGGCGCAGCGAAATCGCCGCTGCCGACCTTCGCGACCTGCGCCGGATTGGCGAGGCGGGCTATATCTACCGGCTGGAGCACAGCAAGACCCAACAGGCCGGGGTTACGGCCACCTCGACACCGGATAAGCCGGTGCTCGATCGGGCCGCGCTTGCCCTCCAGGACTGGTTGGATGCCTCAGGCCTCACCGAAGGGGCTATCTTCCGGCGACTGTGGAAACAGCGGGTCGGCCCCGCCCTGTCCCCGGCCGCCGTGGGTGAGATCGTGCAGCGGCGGGCGCGCCTAGCCGGGCTGGAGGGGGATTTTGGCGGGCATAGTCTCAGGTCCGGGTTCGTGACCGAGGCCAGTCGCCAAGGCATGTCGCTGCCGGCGATCATGCAGTTGACCGAGCATAGGTCGGTGTCGAGTGTCGTGGGGTATTTTCAAGCAGGCGGAGCAACAGCCAACCCGGCTGCCCGCCTGCTCGAAGACTGATCAACGCGATGCTGCCAACTCGAAGTCACAATTGCTCATACTTGTGCCGGATAGGAGTACACCCCCTATTCCGAGGATCTCCATGCGTTCAATTTCCAATGCGTTCTTTCACCAGGCCGAAATTACCCAGATAGATCGATGGGAGCACGGTCCACTTGAGCTCGCGTTCCTGTCCGAGCCAGCAACAGGTCGCCTAGAATGGACAGCCCACCTGCACAATTGGAATGCCACGCAAAGGGCCGGATTTGTGCGGTCGGGAGAAGCCATCGAAGGGTTGAAGCCGTTCGTTCCTTACCTCGAGGAGCGGCGCAACCCGAACATGATCCTAGTGCCGACCTACGGCGGGAGCTCCGAGCTCGACGTCATGCTGGCCGGCCTGTTGCCCGACGACATCCTGGCCAAGGCCGGTCTCGAACGCCGACGCTCTATGATGGGCCTGATGTACATGCACAACGACTTGCCTGCGGACTACGGTGCGCGGGCACGAGCTGCATTTGCGCACTACATCTGGACGCGCTTGTCTCCGCGAGCGCGTTTGGGTCAAGGCGCCTTCAACGCGCGCTCGCCACTGCGACTGCTCGCCGGCGACACGCCATACTGGGCACACCGCCTATATCGCCTGGCACTGGCTAGGCGCGATGAATTCTTCGCTCCCACGACGCACGAAGACGAGACGTGGAAGCCGCTCGCAGAGTTACGCGCCGGTATCTTGGCCGGCCTGCCTGAGGAAGAGAGACACCTGTTCGATGTTCAGCGGCCTCTGATGGGCGGCGACGTCTGGGACGAGTTTGATGCCAAAGAGCGCGAGGAGGTGCTTCAGAGCGCGATCGACGGCGACGGTGTCCTCGAGTCGCTCGATCCGGTGGTCGAGCTGCTGCACCGCCACCGGACGCACGAGGACTTCTCGGGCGCGAACTCCTGGATCAAAGAGGATTTCGAGCGCAGCTTCTATTCCAAACGGGCGAAATTGAAAGTCGACCTAGTCGAGACCATCGACGATGCACCGGCTTATGCGCTGGAGCCCAACGAGCCGTACGAGCAGGTTCTGTTCCGCGATGTGATCGCAATGCTCGATCAGAAAGAGCGTCGCCTTGTGATAGCCCTGCGGCTCGGCAAGAGTGCCTCCACCATCGCGCGCGAGTCGGGTCTGCGCGGCCACGCGTCGGTTTCGCGACGCATCGCCGCGCTCAAGACGAAGGTCGCCCGACTACTAAATTGAGCTAAAGCGCCAGCGCAGGTCCCTGTTCATGGATGGCGGACTTGGCGGCGGCATAGGTATCTTGGGTGCACCCGTTGTGGGCGCGCAAGGCCCGAGTCGGAATGGTCTGCTGGGAGGGCCACTTGGGCGGCTCTCACTTCGGCAACAACTTTGCACGCTCCGCATCCGCCACCGTCATTTTCGGTGCTGTCCCTGTCGCTGGCGAGGTTCCCGAAGATTCGGACATCTTCTCGGAAAAGCAAGGATCGCTCGTCACCGGCGCTTTGGCGACCGCGGTGCCACATGCCGATGGCCATCTCAGCGGCGCCCGGTACGCGCCGACCTTGCCTTGGTGCGAACCATGGCGCCTCCAGAATCCATCGCTCCGTAGCCTGCTACGTCCTACCTGCTGGCTCGAGCCAAAACCGGCAGCTGAAGTTGTTGAGCCGACGATGGAAGGCGTCGGCGCGCGCCTGGAAAGTTTTCGGGATCGCTGCGCCGTCGCCGCCCTGCCGAAAGTACTCGGCAAGCGAATGGAGCCCGTTGTTCATTAGTTGCTCCCACTCGCGCCAAAGCTCGTCCTGCAAATCCTGCGCACGCTGACTGGCGCTCGGTTTTCGCTTTGGGGCGGGCACTGAGTAGTCAGGGCTTGGATCATGCGAGTGAGTGAACGTGATAGTACCGTGCGCCCACTCGGCCTCGCCCGACGGGCGCCAGCGGTAGTCCACCCGCACCGACAGCGTCCTCGTGAAATTGCTCGGTGGAATGATCTGGTCGTCGACGAAGAAGCGCTGACCTTCCTGTTCCTGCGTCTCAATCCGCTGCTGCATCTGCCGAACCGCGTTGCCCAAGTTGCTGCCGGCACGGCGGGCGCGCTCACCGGTGTCAGCTAGCTTCTTCGTCGCCTTGGCTCCCGCGTAGGCCTGTAGCGCCGCATCGAACTCGCGAAGCCTGGCAGCGATAAATGGCCCGCAACTGTCCAGCCGTAAGTCGCGCAATGGCGATCCTAGTCGCCGGGCGTCCAGCGAAGCTGAAATCTCCCGATCCAACGCCTGCACATTGACCTCTCGCAGGGCCTCTTGTTCATCGCGAGGAATATTGATGACGCTCAACTCGGACTCCGTATATTGGCGGTGGGGCATGCCGCGATTCTCTTGGTTGGTGGCATGTTCCAGGAACTTGCGCGCGTGCTCGAGAGCGGGGTGTTTGTGTAGATGGCCGGCACATTATCGCTGCGCGCGGGCGCGAAGTCTGGCCAATCCGGGGGGCTTGTCCCGGGCCTGGCACTCCCGCACGTTTGGCCCGAACCGCGTCGCCAGGCGGGCCTGCGCCGTCGCGAGGTCGCTCGCGGCCCTCGTTCGGTTGGTCTCGGCAAGCCCCCTCCCCTGCTCCTTGGCCCGGAGCCGGCCGACTGCTTCCGGGCCAAGCATGGTGAGTCGGGCCTTCAACGCCTTGAGGGTGGTCTCCAGGGAGTCGCTCTACCCACAGTGATGGTCCCGACCGACCATCGGTCGATCACGCAGGCGAAGGACCACTGTCAGTCCGCCAGCACGCTGGTCTCACACCTACTCGATTGGCGCCGTCGCAACTGCTGAGATGGCGGTGCGGCACGCTAGGGAAAGCTGTGGCACCATCCGACCATGGTTACCTCGTATTACTCCCTAGACACCGAGTGGGCCGATGTAACGGGCAGCGAACTGGTGAGCCTGGCGCTTCTGTAGTATGACTCAGATCGGAAAGGAGGCCAGTCAGGGTGCGGGCAGGCTTCGCCACCGGGCTCGTTGGCCATCAAAGGACTGTGCATGCCGATCGAACGTATCGTTATCGACAACTTCAAGTCGTTTCACCATCTGGACCTGCCCCTCAACGCCCACATGAACCTAGTGGTGGGCGATAACGAGGTTGGCAAGTCCACCCTGCTGGAGGCCATCCACGCGGTGGTCACCGGCCAGCTCCATGGGCGCAATCTCGCCTATGAGCTCACACCCTACCTGTTCCACCAGCCGACGGTGCAAGAGTACTTGGTGGCGCTTGCAGCAGGCACGCCGGCGTCGCCGCCGCGGATCTCCATCGAAGCGTATCTAGGCGCAGACGCCGCGCTGGCGTCGTTGCGCGGCACCAACAACTCGTTGCGCCTAGATACGGCCGGCATCCGGCTGCTGGTTGAGCTCAACGACGACTACCTCGAGGAGTTCAACGCCTACCTGCAGCAGCACCAAGGTGCGGTCAGCCTGCCGGTGGAGTACTACACGGTGCGCTGGTATTCCTTCGCCAACAATGGCGTCACCGCCCGCAGTATTCCGTTCGACTCGACCATCATCGACACGCACGGCATCAAGACCTTGTCGGGTGCCGATCGCTATATCGCAGGCATCATCGAACAGGCACTGACGCCTGCGCAACGCGTTTCGCTGTCGTTGAGCTTCCGCCGCATGCGGCAGAGTTTTTCCGAAGAAGCGGATGTGGCGGCGATCAATGCCTACCTCACCGAGCACACTGGGGACATCAGCCAGCGAGCGCTGACGGTGGGTGTGGACACATCGCCGCGCTCAACGTGGGAAACCAGCTTGTCACCGTACTTGGATGAGCTTCCTTTCACCCAAGCTGGCAAGGGCGAACAAAGCGCGGTGAAGATGAAGCTGGCAATGCATGCGGCGGGCGCTGCCCACGTGCTGCTGATCGAGGAGCCGGAGAACCATCTGTCCTTCTCCAGCATGACCCAACTGATCGACAAGATTGCGGCCCTCTCCACCGCCCAACAGGTGATCATCGCTACCCACAGCAGCTTCGTATTGAACAAGCTGGGCGTGGACAACGTGATCCTGTTCAGCGCGCAGGGCCAGATGAAGCTGGACCAGCTACCGAGCGATACGCACGACTATTTCATGAAGCTGCCTGGCCACGATACGCTGCGGCTGATCCTGGCCAAGCAAGCAATCCTGGTGGAGGGCCCTTCCGACGAGCTGATCGTGCAGCGTGCCTATAGCGACCACCACGGCGTGGCGCCGATGGCTCACGGCGTAGACATCATTTCGGTCAAGTCGTTGGCATTCAAGCGCTTCTTGCAGATTGCAGATCGGCTAAAGATTCAGGCCAAGGTGATCACCGACAACGATGGCGACGTCGCCGTTGTGCAGGAGCGCTATGCCGAGCACATCAACGCGATCTACTACGATTCCGACGAGCACGCCCCATCGCTGGAAGAGCAGCTGATTAAAGCCAATTCGCTGGCCGAGCTCAATACTGTGCTGGGCAAGACATTTGCCGATGAGGTGGCTCTGCTCAAGTACATGAAAGGCCACAAGACCGATACAGCCCTAGCAATCTTCAACAGCCCGCAGTCGCTCAGGTTCCCAGACTATGTCCAGCGTGCCATCACCTAACCTGGTACTGCTCTCAGCGGCCGGCTCGGGCAAGACCACGTTGCTGGTCAGGCAGGCCTTGGAGCGGCCTGGGCGCCGCATTGCGATTGTCACCTACACTCTGGAAAACCTTGAGGAGATTCGGCGCTCGTTTGAGGTTCACGCCGGCTCGGTCCCCGCGCACGTTACCTTGCACAGCTGGTATGGCTTTCTGCTACGCGAGTGCATCCGCCCGTACCAGGGTGCGCTTTGCCCCGAGCCTCGGATCGAGACGATCCTGTTCGTGGAAGGTCGCACTGATAACCGCGCTCCACGCACCCAAGTGGCGCGCCACTATCTGGCAGGCAACCGGATGTATTCCGACCGGGCGGCCGACTTTGCAGTGCGCTGCGATGAGCTGACCCACGGTCAGGTCATGGCACGCCTGGCGGCCATGTACGACGAGCTCTACATCGACGAGGTCCAGGATCTGGCCGGCTATGACTTGGATCTGGTCGAGCGGCTGTTGAAGAGCGACATCGCCATCACGTTGGTAGGCGATACGCGCCAAGCCACGTACGCGACCAACTACGCGCCGCGGCACAGTCAATATCGTGGGCCGAGCATGGCAGCGTTGTTCCGGATTTGGGAAGCGGATGGTTTATGCCAGCTCGGTCACCGCCTCATCAGCTTGCGCTGTGTCCAGACGCTCTGCGACTTGGCCGACGCGCTCTATCCGCAGATGCCACGGACCGAGTCAGGCAATGGCGAGATCACTGGGCACGATGGCATCTACCTCGTCGCTCCCGAGCATGTGACTGCGTACATGCAGGAATTTGCTCCCACCGTGCTTCGGTACGACCGTCGGCAAGCTTGTGACGGATTGCCGGCCGTGAACTTCGGCCAGTGCAAGGGCCGGACCTATGGGCGTGTACTGATTTTCCCTAACGGGCCATTGACGCTGTACATGCGCACGGCCGATGCATCTCGTATCACCGCGCCACCGAAATATTACGTGGCCTTGACGCGGGCGCGGCAAAGCGTGGCCTTTGTGTATGCCGGCGCGTGTGCGTTACCGGGTCATCAGCTCTACACGCCTGCGAGCGCAGACGCGTAGAGCCACTGACTAACTCGAACGCTACGGCGCCTCCGGCAGCAAGCGCCGGCAAATGCCGCAACTTCGGCAGTTCATTGGAATATGTCCCTTGGACAAAGCCGGGTCGTTTGGGCTAGACACCGTGGCCACCGCTGCAGCTCAGACCAAGCACACCATCCCGGACACCGTGAACGTCCTGCTCAAAGAGCTAGTGCACGATCGCTATGAACTTCCCGGTTTCCCGAGCGCCGATTCCGCGGTTATGCGGTTATGCGGTTATGCGGTTATGCGAAAATGGTACGGTTGTCAGCACGGGGCTGGGAACCACTCAATCTTACCCCTGATAAATCTTCCTAATCCCACGGCCAATCGACTTCCGCTAACAGCGAAGAGCGTATATTCCCTTCGAGTGACTACAGCTTTGGCGGCATCTAAGGGGTTTCATGACGTATCGCCGAGAGCACCGTGCAATCAAAACCCGAAGTGAGCACCCCGCTGCTCCGCACGCTGCTCAAATCGAAGATGTCTTCCTCCTCGCGGTTCATGTTTTACCTGACCTGTACACTTGTAAATTGCACCATCAGCTCGGAATACAGTCATGGCCGACCAAGAATACGACGAGATGATTGCCCGCTATTTCGCAGAGATGGAGAAGCACTCCCGCGAGCGGCTGGCGGAGGCATCTGACCTCATTACTAACTTCTCAAAGCTAGCTGCATCCAAAGGCCTAATCCTAGACGCGGGTTCATTCGAGTACATCCAGACCACTGGCATCGTTGCCAAGGCCCCTGGAATCGCGAGAGCGTTGCTGGGACCGATAAGAACTGAGCGTGATGGGCTACAGTCATTCAAAGAGATCGCTAGGAGGTTGCCTCCCAGCCCCCATTACGAAGGATGCTTTGCCGGGCCCGATTTTATCTTGATGGCCCATCCCTACTTTCGCCGAGGGATGCATCCGATCAACAACTGGGCTCCAAGGTTCATAGAGTTGTTCTGGCAGTTCGACGGCCCTGGTATCGAAAAATATATCGCGCTCGACGAGGATCGAGTTCGAATCAATGTCGACGGAACGGGCTATTTTGAGTCCGACACTTGGTACGGCGCTCCTTTCGACCAAGACATACGAAACATCAAGCCTGGGATCGTCAAGCTGCGCCCACCCTTGGATCTCGTACCTGCGCATCTCTCTTTCTTCTTTGCCCACGCGTACTGTCTGGACATCAAGTGGAGTGAATCGGACGGTATCAAGTCATTCCAAGCTCTTGAAATGAAGACCGAGGACGTCCGGCTGGAGGCCGGGGGACAGCATTACTACCCTGCCCGTTACATGCACGCCGAGTTCGACCTATCCGCCAATTGCTTCAGACACTTCGACGGAGCGATTCAGCTGTTTACGGAAGAGGAGTATTTTCAGCGACGGGATTCCGACTTCAATATGACGATGAAGAACCCTGCACACATCAAGGCTAGGTCAAGCAAGGTGTTCAAGATCAATGGCCCGTTGAGAACAGAAAGCTGGGTTGAGTTCTGCAGTCACTTCTATGCAGCCAATCCACTTATCTTTGAGTACTTCAGTGGGGTGTATCCCAGGCACGTAACGGAAATCCTTGCAAGGATTAGAAACAACGCGCCGCAGTGCATTAGCGAGGTGTAGTGCCCTCTGCTTGGTCAGATGGTAACGGTAAGGGTTCTCGAGAAGAGATCGGTCGATGAGAGCCACTCTCACCCAAATCCAGCTGCGGGCCTACAGAAGTGACGCGAGGGGCTCGGATGGTCCGCTTCGGGTCGGGCGCTTCCCTTCCCTACCCCCGATAGACATCCCTGATCGCCCTGCCCCACTAGCACGCTATTAGTAGCCAATTTCGGACATCCGGCAGACGGATCACTTTTTCCACCTGGCTGTCATTTCTCGTTGTTGGTGAATCTAGCTCATCCAACCAGTGAGCGAGTTCAATTGTTGTCCTGCAACAAAATATTTAAGGCCGACCTCAGTCCTTACGCTCTCCATGAAGCCGAGTGTCCAGCCTGATCACGCTTTGGCTGGCGTAGATGTAACCCAATGAAGTGAGCTGCCCATGCCTCATTCCGACGAGCTCAAGTCCCGTATGGTCCAGGAGATCGTCCTCAGCGCAGTATCAATCCTGGGCTATGAGCAGGATGCGGTCTGTCTCGCCTTCGATGAAATCCCTCCGGATGACTGGGAGGATCTCTATCACGACGAGATCACAACCCAGCCCGAGCGCCTATACAAAAAATCTGGCTACACCATGTGACTCTACTTGTCACCGAGATTCCCCAGGATAAAATGTCACGATGACGAGACAAGAAATGTATCCGACGAAAAAATCCCTACTGCTGATAGCAGCTTTTCTAACGTTGGTCGGCGTTCAAACGGTCCATGCAGAGGAACGTACAATTCCGCTGGTGCGCATCGCAGAATTGGAAATCGAACCAACTTCTTTGCCCGCGTACATTGCCGCAGTCTCGGAGGAGATCGAAGCGTCCATTCGATCTGAGCCGGGCGTGCTGTCCATCTATGCGGTTGCCGAGCAGGGTGCACCAAACCGGTTTCACTTCTTGGAGATATACACCGATCAGACTGCCTACGAGCGGCACATCGCCTCTGAACACTTCCAAAAGTATGCGCGCACGACACAGTCGATGATCCTTTCCAAGCGTCTCATCGACACCGTCCCTGTGCGCTTGGGTGCAAAGGCTAACCTAAGCTTGTCTGAGCCTACAAAGCGTTAAGCAATGCAGTTTGCCAGCTGCCCCGTGCTCGCCCCGCTTCTTTTACTCACTTGAAGAAGCGGGAGCGAACTGATCAGGTATCGCTCAGATTTTGGACGCAGCCATATCGATCACGAAGCGATAGCGCACATCCTTCTTTGTCACCCTGTCGAACGCGAGGTTGATCTGGTCTGGTCGGATCACCTCGACATCGGCCTTGATGTTGCGCGCGTTGCAGTAGTCGATCACCTCCTGGGTCTCAGCAATGCCGCCGATCATCGACCCGGCCAGGCTTTTACGACCGAAGGCAAGGCCCATGCCGCTGATGCCGCCCTCCAGCGTGCCCAAAGCGCCGACGTTGACCATCGTCGCGTCGACCTTGAGTGCCTGAATAAAGGGCTGCATGTCGTAAGCCTCTGGCACGGTGGAAATGATCAGGTCGAATTGGTTGGTGAGCTTAGTCATCGCGGCAGCCTCGGTCCACAGGACGGCGTCCTCCGCACCCAGGCGGTTGGCATCTGCCAGCTTGCCGGGCGAGGTAGTGAAGACGGTCACCCTAGCGTGCTGGGCAACGGCCAGCTTGACCGCCATATGGCCCAGTCCACCCAGCCCCACCACGCCCACGCGCTGACCAGGCTTGACCTGCCAGTGGCGTATCGGAGAGAACGTCGTCACGCCTGCGCAGAGCAAAGGTGCGGCGGCGGCCAGGTCCATGCCAGGCGGGATCCTGATCACGAAGTGCTCGGCCACCACCATCTTGTCTGAGTAGCCGCCGTAGGTATAACCACCGGAAACCTTGTCAGGAGCGTCGTAGGTGAACGTAGTCGCGTTGACGCAGCTCTGCTCGCGATCCTGGAGACATTGCTCGCAGGTTCCGCAGGAATCGACCATGCAGCCTACGCCGCCGATATCACCAACCCTGAACTTGGTCACGGCCGAGCCTATCGCGATGACCTTGCCGACCGCTTCATGGCCCGGCACACACGGATAGTTGGTCTTGCCCCAGTCGCTGTTGATTGCATGAATGTCGGAGTGGCAGACGCCACAGTACATCACATCCAGCAGGACGTCGTTGGGGCGAAGCGCGCGACGTTCGATCGCCACGGGCGCCATTGTGCCGCCAGAGCTACGCGCGCCGTAGGCACGTGTTGGGTACGGCCCCGAGTCGACCGCGGCCACCGCCGATTCCGCCTCCGCCTTCTTCGCAAAAGCGCTGCTGGATACTGCCACAATCGGCAATGCCGCGAGTCCTGCGCCCGCCATGATGACTTTACGGCGAGCGGTCACTGCAGAACTTGTGTCTTCTGGATCTCGTTGGGACATGTCAGGCTCCGAATTTGGAAGTCATTTGCGCAGTCGAGCTGCTTCTTTCAGGGCAGCAGAAGGGCCTTGATGGCCCGGCGTTCATCCATGGCCCTGTAGCCCTCAGCCACTCGCGCCAATGGCAGGGTGAGGTCGAACACCTTGCTCGGGTCGATCGCCCCGTTCAGTACCAAGTCCATCAATTCGGGCAGGTACTGGCGCACCGGTGCAGCGCCGCCATGCAGGTGCACGTGTTCGTTGAACAGCTTCTGCCCGTCCAGGGAGACGCCGTGAGGCACACCGACATAGCCGACGTAGCCGCCCTGACGACTGCAGTGGATCGCCTGAAGCATCGACTCCTGTGTGCCGACGCACTCCAGCACTGAGTCCACACCCAAGCCGCGGGTCATCTCCATGATCCGGGCCACCCCTTCATCGCCGCGTTCTTCGACGATATCGGTTGCGCCGAACTCCTTGGCCAGCGCCTGACGCTGCGGATGCCGGCTCATGGCGATGATCTGCTCGGCACCGAGCTGCTTGGCCGACAGGATGGCCAGCAGATCTACCGCGCCATCGCCGACGACGGCCACGGTTGCGCCCGGCACTACATTCGCGGCCTTGGCGGCGAACCAGCCGGTGCCCAGTACATCGGAAGTCGCGAGCAACCCGGGAACCAGGGCTTCATCCGGCAGCGCCTTCGTGGCGACCAGCGTGCCATCGGCCAGCGGTACGCGCAGATATGGCGCCTGCGCGCCACCGACGAATTCTGCCTGCTGGCACGAGGACTGGTAGCCGTGCGCGCACACTGGGCAAACATTGTCCGAAGCAAAGAACGAGCCAACCACGAACTGGCCCTTGCGGATACCGCGCACGTCGGCACCGACTTCCTCGACCACGCCGCAGTACTCGTGCCCCATCGGCATGGGGCTAGTGATCTTCTGCACGCCGCGATACGGCCACAGATCCGAGCCACATACACAGGCGGCGCTAACGCGGATGATGGCGTCGGTCGGTTTGAGGAGCTTGGGATCGTCGACGGGTTCAAAGAGGATATCGTGCGGTCCGTGAAGCATGGTGGCGAGCATGGGGAACCTCTTCTTGAATGTAGCCGGCACGGCCTGCCGCTCATCGCGATCAGTTGCCCACCTGCGGCAACGTGGTCGTGATCCGGCGGAATCGCGTGGGAGGGATGTCAGTGCTTGGCGCGGGCAGCTAGCTGCTTGTTCAGTGCAGCATTGGCACGCTGACCGGCTTCCGTGTCGACGCGCTCGCCCAACAATGCGATGAACTGGCGCAGCTGGGCCTCGGTCAGGCCGGTGTTTAGACTGATGCCGATGTGCGAGTCGAGCTGGGATTCCACGCCTTGCATCGCAGCCAGCATCGCCACAGTGGCCAGTTCGCGGCTCTGCCAGTCCAGGTTGTCACGTGCGAAGATGTCGCCGAACAGGTGTGCGCGCAGGAAATCGTTGGCCACCGGAGCAAAATCGAACAGCGGCCCCTGAACGGGAGCGCCAGCGAGCTTGGTCTGGTTGGCGGTGCCGACTTTCATGAGCTCATCGCCTTTAGGTACCGGGCTTGGCGCCACACCAGGCGCATCGTCGATGCCGCCGGCTTTGCGATCCTGGACCAGCTTCATCAGTTCGCCCAGCGCGTTGAGGCTGCGTGGGAAGCCGGCATAGGCATAAAGCTGGACCAGCACTTCCTTGGCATCGCCGACGGTCAGGCCGGCGTCCAGGCCCTGGCTCAGCGCGGTTTTCAATCCAGCCATGTCGCCGGTCGCGGCGAAAGCCGCGATGGGGCCGATGGCCAGCTGCTTGGCACTCAGTGCCTGTTGCATGTTCATGAATGGTTTCTCCGAAAGAGTCTGATCGGCCGGCGTCCCCGCCTGGCCGCTCTCGGCGCCCAGCGCTGCCGTTGCCATCGCGATGGCAACGATCAGTACGCCGCGCGCGGCGCGGTTAGCGATCGGCGTATTGCGCATCGCTCACCTTTTCCAGCCACTGCACGTTATTGCCCTCCAAAGTGCCGCTGACGGCCAAGTGGGTCACCGCAGTCGTCGCGGTGGCGCCGTGCCAGTGCTTGACCCCCGGGGGGCACCACACCACATCGCCCGGATGCATTTCCTGGATCGGCTTACCCCACTCCTGGGTCAGGCCGACGCCAGCTGTCACGAGCAGGTACTGGCCCTTGGGATGAGTGTGCCAAGCCGAGCGCGATCCGGGCTCAAAGGTCACCAGGCCACCCGACGCATTGATGTGATCGTTCGCATCGAACAACGGATCGATGCGCACCTGTCCGGTGAAGTACTGGGCGGGTGCGGCGATTGACGCGTTGGATCCGCCACGATTGATGCGCTGGGAGGGCGTGTCCGCATTCGAGATCTGTGGCGCGGTTTGAGCAGCGGCCAGGAACGAAACGCTGCTGAACAAAACGATGGCTAGGAGGACGACGCGCATGTAGGCTCCTTTGCGGGATGATTCAACGAGTGCGGGAAGTTCAGCATGGTCCGACGAGATATTCCTCATCGGTGACCTTGTCCAACCAGTCCACGGCGCGACCATCCAGATATTCCTGGATGGCAATGTGGCTCACCGAGGTGGTCGGCGTGGCGCCATGCCAGTGACGATGGCCTGGCGGGCACCAGATCACATCGCCAGCCTTGATCTCCACGATCGATTCGCCTTCGCACTGGGTCCAGCCCACGCCTTGGGTAATCACGAGAATCTGGCCTAGCGGATGGGTGTGCCAAGCGCTACGCGCGCCGGGTTCGAAGGTCACCAAGCCGCAGCCCACGCGTGCCGGTTCAGGGGCGTTGAACATAGGATCGATTCGGACGCGACCGGTGAACCAGTCAGAAGGCCCTCCGACCGAAGGGGTGGAACCGGAGCGAATGAGGTGCATGTTGATTCCTTGGAAGTTAGTTAAGAGGGCAATGCTTGCCAGCGACCGCAGTCAGATTGTGTGAGCCACAGTCACGATTGAGGGGAAGTTAAGCGCGCCTCGATCTCGGCATGCCAAGGATCGTTGAAGGTGGCCACTGCATTGTAGGGTCGGATCAGTCGCTTTGATGTTGAGCTGAGCTCAACACCGCGATTACCCATGCGCCCTTTTTCTGGGCATGGCGCGCGCGCAACATGGTGGTCCAACTTCGATAGAGGTCTCGCGATGAATGATTCCTTCTCCGGCCAGGTCGCTTTGGTGACCGGCGCTGCCTCCGGCATGGGCTTGGCCACCGCGCGTGCATTCGCCGCTGCCGGTGCAGCCGTGGTGTTGGCCGATGTGAATGAGCAAGGCGTAGCAAAGGAAGTGGATGCGCTACGCGCCGCAGGCCATCAGGCGGCCGCATTCCGCTGCGACGTCAGCGACGAGGCGCAGGTCAAGGCGCTGGTGGACTTCACCGTCACGACGTTCGGCCGCTTGGATTGCGCTTACAACAATGCAGGCATCCAGGCGCCGGTGTCCGAAGTGGCCGATGCAACCACCGAGCTGTTCGATACGGTCAATGCCGTCAATCTGCGTGGTGTTTTCACCTGCATGAAGTACGAGCTGCAGCAGATGCGCAAGCAAGGCAGCGGCGCGATCGTCAACTGCTCCTCGCTGGGCGGTCTGGTCGGCATGCCAGGGCGCGCCGCGTATCACGCGGGCAAGCATGGCGTGCTGGGCCTGACCAAGAGCGCCGCCATTGAATGCGCGCAGCAGGGCATTCGCATCAATGCCGTATGCCCGGGCATCATCCACACCCCGATGGTCGCCGGCATGTTGGAGACCCAGTCCGATGCGTTGGCTGAGATGATGAAGGAAGTGCCGATTGGCCGCCTCGGCACATCCGAGGAAATCGCCTCCGCGGTGGTCTGGCTGTGCAGCCCGGGGGCGAGCTTCGTGATCGGCCAGTCGCTGGCGGTCGATGGCGGCTTCACCATTCGCTGACTCGCCCGCGCACGCTAGCAAACTCCCCACCACGATCATGGGCCAAGCCGTGGCAACCTCCGAAAGCGCCTCGCCCGGCCTGCGGGTGCTACTGATCCTCAGCACCCTGCTGGCTTTTGCTTCTGTTTCCACCGATCTGTATCTGCCGGCGCTACCGCAGGTCAGTAGGTCAGTGCACGCCAGCGCAAGTATGATCGAGTGGACGATCTCTGGCTATCTGGTGGGTTTCAGCCTTGGCCAGCTGCTGTGGGGCCCGCTTGGCGATCGCTATGGTCGGCGACGCCCCCTGGCAGTAGGCCTGCTGATCTTCATTGCAGGCTCTGCCGGCTGCGCGATCGCAAGCAGCGGCGTGGAGATGATCGCCTGGCGTGCGCTGCAGGCCGTCGGTGCATGCGCCGGCGTGGTACTGGCTCGAGCAATGGTGCGCGACCTTTTCACCGGCAACCGCGCAGCGCAGATGTTGTCCACGCTGATGATGGTGATGGCCATCGCGCCGCTGATCGGGCCCCTGCTTGGCGGGCAAATTCTGGCCCACACCGGTTCCTGGCGTGCCATCTTCTGGTTGCTGACGTTAGTCGGCGGCGGCACCCTGCTGTCTCTGCTGCTTCTTCCCGAGACCCTGCCGCCAAGCGCGCGCGAGACCAGCTCTTTGATGGCCGCATTTCCCACCTACGGCAGCCTACTTCGCCATAGAGCATTGCTGGGCTATGCGGGTGCGGGCGGATTTTTCTACGCTGGCGTTTTCGCTTATATCGCCGGCTCTCCCTTTGCCTACATCGAGTACTTCCACGTGCCTGCGAAGTACTACGGGCTGCTTTTTGGTGCCGGCATCATCGGGATCATGGGGACAAACCTCGCCAACGCACGCTTGGTCGTCCGCCTGGGAAGCGATCGCCTGCTCCGTATAGGTGCCTGGCTGTGCGCTGCAGCCGGCGTGGCCTTGTGCATTCTGGTCTTGACTAGCGTCTGCGGCGTGGCCGGCATGGCCGTGCCGATCTTTTTCTTTGTCTCCGCAACCGGCCTGATCGTCGCCAACTCTGTGGCTGGCGCACTTGGCATCTTTCCTGGGCGATCAGGGACAACTTCTGCCCTGGTCGGCGCGCTTCAATACGGCTCAGGCATTGCGGGCTCTGCTGCTGCGGGCTTGTTTTCCGACGGCACGCCAAGGCCCCTGGCCATCATCATTGCGCTGACAGGGCTCGGCACACTGGCTTGTGCGCTGTGGGTCGTGCCACGCCACGCCTCTGCGCTAGGCACCCAGGGGCGACAGCTCGCGGATGAGGTCAATCAGCAGGCGTAGTCCGGCGGGCAACTGGCGTCGGCTTGAGTAGTACATGTGGAAACCTGGGCCTGGGCTCGCCCAGTCCTGAAGCACCAACTGTGCCTGACCAGAGGCCGTCAACGGCGTCAGCAGCGGCTCTGGCAGGTAGACCAACCCCGCGCCCTCCAGAAGCAACGCCAGGCTGAGTCGGCTGTCGTCGATGATCAGCGAACCTGGCACCTCGACCTCCAGCACCTGGCCGTCTTTCTCCAGTTCCCAGTCATACAGACGGTCATTACCAAGCCTGAAGCGCACGCACTGATGCTGCAGCAGATCGTCAGGGTGCAGCGGCACGCCGTGTCGCGCGAGATAGGCAGGCGAGCCGGCCACCATCCATCGCATGTCCGGCGAAAGCCGCTGGGCGATCATGTCTTCGGGCACCGTGCCGCCATACCGGATACCTGCATCGAAACCGCCATCGATGACATCGACCATGCGGTTACTCGACACCACTTCCACTTCGATCTGCGGGTAGCGGTCGTTGAATACCTTCAGCGTAGGGCCCAACAGTAAAGGGACAGAATCCCTGACCACATTCAGCCGGATGCGGCCCGAGGGCGAATCGCGATGCTGATTGAGCATTTCCAGGGCATCATCGATTGCGCTGAACGGACCGGCGAGCGATAGCTGGAGCTGATTGCCGGCCGCGGTCAGGGTGACGCTGCGATTGGTCCGGTTGAAGAGTCGGATCGACAACCGCTCTTCTAGTGCCTTGATGGCGTGGCTCAGCGCTGATGCACTGACGCCAATCTCCTTGGCGGCCCGGCTGAAACTGCGATGCCGCGCGATTGCCAGGAAGTAGACAAAATCTGCAAGGTCGGCGCGGCTGGTATGCATGAAATTTCTCTCTAGCTTTGACCGCCGGGCAGGAGCTCGCTGAGTCAGGCCGCCTTGATGATAGCACCAGTAGTGGGACGGCCATGCATCGTCAGGTCGTCCAATAGTTTGGGCCGGCTGAGGGTCTCAGCCGGCGGCCGGTCGGATCTGGCCGGGTTCTGTCGCGCCGGTGAATGCTGCGCGACGGGCCAGCACCCTATTCGGGTAGCGCGTAGGCCACAACGTAGTCCCCGTACTTTTTGCTCGCATCTGTGCCGCCGGCAGTGATCACCACATACTGTCGGCCGGTGTGAGGTGACACGTAAGTCATTGGCGTGGTCTCGGCGCCCACAGGCAATCGGCCTTTCCACAGTTCCCGGCCAGTCCGCACGTCAATGGCGCGAAGGTAGAAGTCCTGCGTGCCGGCCATGAAGATGATGCCGCTCGAGGTCGAGATCGGCCCGCCGCGCGTGGGCATCCCGATCGGAATTTGCATGTTCGTAGGAATATTGAATGGACCGACGTCCTCGACGGTGCCCAGCGGCATTTGCCAAGCGATCTTGCGCGTGGCCAAGTCAATGGCGGTCAGCGTGCCGTAGGGAGGTGCCTGGCAAGGAATTCCCAGCGGAGAGACAAACTGGTCCTGCTCCACGCCCCACGGCGTGCCCTTCTGCGGCGCGCTGTTGCCCTCGCTGGCATCGCCCGAGCGGCTCGCGTCGTATTCGGCGCGCGGGATCAGGCGCGAGGTAGCACCAAGGCGCACATCGTTGACGACTAGATAGCCCAGGTTTTCAGCGATGGAGACCGAGCCCCAGTTCATTCCGCCAAACCAGCTCGGAAAATGCAGCCCCGTCCTCTCGCTGGGCGGGGTGAACTCCCCGTCATAGCGCAGCTTGCGAAACTCGATTCGACAGATCAACTGATCCAGCGGAGTGATGCCCCACATGCGCTGCTCGCTCAGGGGCTCGGTGCCGATGGCCGGCATGCCGACCGAGTAAGGCTGGGTCTTGGCAGTCCAGTCATCCGACACGCCCCCTTGGGGCACTGGGCGTTCCTGCACATCGGCGATCGGCGTGCCGGTTCGGCGGTCCAGCATGAAAATCTGACCGCGCTTGGTGGTCTGGATCAGCGCCGGGAGCGTGCCACCTTTGCCGTCAGGCACGTCGTACAGCGCCGGTTGCGAAGGCACGTCATAGTCCCAGATATCGTGATGCGTCGTCTGGAAATGCCAGCGTTCGCGACCGGTGGCGATGTCCAGCGCAACCACCGACGACGAATAAGTGTCGTCGGCCTTGGTGCGATGACCACCCCAGAAGTCTGGCGTTGCGTTGCCCGTAGGCACGTAGACCAGCCCCAGCGCTTCGTCGAAGGCAGGCGTGGACCAGACATTGGGCGTTCCTGGCGTGTAGCTTTCACCTACCGGCGGCAGGCCGGTGATACCGGGATTTCCCAGGTCCCACGCCCACACCAAAGCACCCGTGGTCGCGTTGAAGGCGCGTACGACGCCAGAAGGCTCACCCACCTGCGCGTTGTCCCAGACCAGGCCCCCGACGACAATCATGCCCTTGACGATCGTCGGTGCCGCGGTGGGGAAATAAAAGCCTGTCTGATTACCGCTCAGACCCGGATTGAGACTGACAAACCCTTGGTCGCCGAAGTCCTTGCAAGGTGTGCCTGTTGCCGCGTCGACGGCAACGATGCGCGCGTCGACGGTGGTGGAAATTATGCGGCGCGCGCAGGCCGCGAGCGGCGCGGCATCAGCCATGGCAGGCGTGACAGGCGCACCATCAGGCGCGGCGTCGTAGTAGCCCACGCCACGACAGCGTGGGCGGTAGGTGCCGGTGGCCTTGGGATCAAAGCGCCACTTCTCCTGACCGGTGTCGGCATCCACGGCGAACAGCACGTTGGACTGGGTGCAGCCATACAGCACGCCATCGACGTGCAACGGGGTCACCACGAAGCCTTCCGGCGGCTTGGGCACCTGCCCGGTTCGGTAGGTCCAAGCCACTTTCAGGCCGGCGACGTTCTGTGGCGTGATCTGATCCAGTGGTGCAAAGCGAGTGCCGGAGGGGGTGCGCCCGTAGTAGCGCCAATCGCTGCCGGCGATGGCGCCCACCGCGCGTCCGGCCATCGGCGGCGTCGGCGCCTGGGCCACGGCCGAGGGGCGCGGCTGGTAAGCGCTGTAAAGCGCGCCCAGCAACCCGGCAAACAACGCAAGCGAGAGAACCCAGCCCACGGTCCTGGGCGGCGGTTGGCGTATGTAGCGGAAAGCGGGAAGCAGTAAAGCCACGAAAAACGCGAGGATAGCCGGCAGCAGCAGCCGCGAGAACAATGGCCAGAACGAAACACCCACTTCCCATAGTGACCATCCCGCGGTCACCACCAGCACGGCCAGGTACAGCATCGCGCCAAACGGCCGGCGGCGAATGATCAGCACGCCAGAGACGAGCGTGGCCAGGCCGGCGGGCGCAAAATACCAAGAGCCACCTAGCGTGATCAGGTAGGTGCCACCGGCGAGCATGCAGGCTCCCACGAATGCGATCACCACGCCGAGCACAGCTAGCGCGATGCGGACGGCGACCGGCTCTTCGGTTGATGTATGACTCAACGTAACTCTCCCGCAATGTGTGGCTCCACCCTATCTGCTGGAGACACCATCAATTGATGAGTTGCACTCAGTGCGACGTTCAATGTAGCTCAGGTAAGAGTTTGCGGTCGAGCGCGAAGGGCCAGATTCAGCGTTTCTGCTGAACGACGATCAGGACATGCGCTGGCGGATCGTTGGTGCGTGGGTCTTGACTCATGCTGACTCATCGAGGTCGTGCGAGCGCCCCAGGTAGATCAGGCACTGGCGACGTCAGTGATCGCAAAGTCCTATATCGCCGGAGAGTGACAATCACCAGCCTGACATCCCGCACAAGGAAGTAGAAACGAGGAAGATTCATTCGGCCAAAACCAGCCCCGACCTACGCCTGAGAACCGGCCGCTATCCAAAGTTGGATGGCTGCTCCCCTGCCTTAACCAATGGGTCAGGTGATCTGGCTCCCCGTGAGCGGACGCCAAGAAGCGATACTTTGATCGCACTTGGAGGTCCTTTTATGTCCCGTATCA
>NZ_JBQOIF010000017.1:0-101878 GCF_052665395.1 Stenotrophomonas sp. 3(2025)
CCCCCCCAGCCGGCCCCCCCCCCCCCCCCCCCCCCCCCCCCCCCCCCCCCCCGGCCCAACCCCAGAACATGCTCTAGATGCCAGCCACGAGGGGGCTCCGCCGATGGCTGCCGAGCGCGCGCCAGCGCCGCTCTCCGTCAAATCCCCGAACCATGCACTCGCTCACGGATTGACCACGCAATTGATGACAACGTTGTCCCCACCTGGCGCCGGACTCTCTCCCCGGCCCACCAGGTACCTCCGTCCGCCCCCTCCGTCGCCTTCCCGGGCGATGTCCGGACCCTGCGTTACGTGCGGCGCCGTCCTGGCCCGCGCGCCAACCATCGATCGGAGACACACCATGTACGACCCGCTTGTGCAGAGTGCCGATGTACGCAGTGCCCACCCTTCCCTTCATCGCTGTCGCCCGCGCCGTCTGGCCTGGCTGCTGGCCCTGGCCGGGGCGGTCGCCCTGCCCGGCCTGGCCCAGGCCGCCAGCTGTGCCGGCGTGGCCGAATGGGACCAGGCCAGGATCTACCGCAGTGGCGACACCCTGCAGAAGGGAGGGGTCCTCTACCGGGCGAACCAGGACATCTGGAATGCGCCGCCGGACCATCCGGCCGGGGCGCCCTACTACACCAACCTCGGCGCCTGCGACGGCGGCGGGGCCAACCAGCCGCCGGTGGTCAGCCTGACCTCGCCGGCCAACGGCGCCACCTTCAGCGCCGGCAGCACGGTCAACGTGACCGCCAACGCCAGTGATGCGGACGGCAGCGTCAGCAAGGTCGAGTTCTTCCGCGATGGCAGTTCGCTGGGCATCGACACCAGCGCGCCGTACAGCGCCAG
The DNA here is from genome assembly GCF_052665395.1 of Stenotrophomonas sp. 3(2025). Lineage (NCBI taxonomy): Bacteria > Pseudomonadati > Pseudomonadota > Gammaproteobacteria > Lysobacterales > Lysobacteraceae > Stenotrophomonas > Stenotrophomonas sp. 3(2025). The sequence continues at coordinate 826 of NZ_JBQOIF010000017.1, forward strand.
CTGGGCCAACGCCAGCGCCGGCAGCCACACCCTGCGCGCGGTCGCCACCGACAACAACAACGCCACCGCCAGCACCGCGACCATCACCATCACCGTCAACGCGGCCAGTGGCGATACCACCGCGCCCAGCGTGCCCGGCGGCTTGGCCGTGGGCACCCGCACCGCCAACAGCATCGCCCTGAGCTGGAGCCCGTCCACCGACAACACCGGTGGCAGCGGCGTGGCCGGCTACGACGTCTACCGCAACGGCAGTCTGGTCGGCTCGCCGTCCAGCGCCAGCTATGTCGATGGCGGGCTGACTGCATCGACCAGCTACAGCTACCGCGTGCGTGCCCGCGACAACGCCGGCAATGCGTCGGCACAGGGCACGGCAGTGACCGCCAGCACCCTGGCCGGCGACGGTGGCACCACCGGCAAGCGGGTCATCGGTTATTTCACCCAGTGGGGCATCTATGGCCGCAACTACCGGGTCAAGAACATCGACAGCAGCGGTTCGGCCGCGCGCCTGACCCACATCAACTACGCCTTCGGCAACGTGCGCAACAACCGCTGCGAAGTGGGCATCACCCAGGCGTCGGACCCGAACAGTGGTGCCGGTGGCGATGCCTTCGCCGACTACACCAAGGCCTTCGGTGCCGGCGAAAGCGTGAGCGGCAGCGCCGATACCTGGGACCAGCCGCTGCGCGGCAACTGGAACCAGCTCAAGCAGCTCAAGGCCAAGTACCCGGGCATGAAGGTGCTGATCTCGCTGGGTGGCTGGACCTGGTCGCGCGGCTTCTCCAGCGCGGCGCAACCGGCCAACCGCCAGGCCTTCGTCGCTTCGTGCATCGACGCCTACATCAAGGGCAACCTGCCGGTGACCGACGGTGCCGGTGGCCCCGGTGCGGCGCTGGGGGTGTTCGATGGCATCGACATCGACTGGGAATACCCGGTGGCCTGCGGTATCGCCTGCGGCACGCCCGAGGACAACGCCAACTTCACCGCGCTGATGGCCGAATTCCGCCGCCAGCTCGATGCGGTGCGTCCGGGCCTGCTGCTGACGGTGGCAGTCGGCGCCGGCATCGACAAGATCCGCGTCACCGATCCGGCCGCGTACCACCCGTACCTGGACTACATCAACGTGATGACCTACGACTTCCACGGCGCGTGGGATGCGAAGACCAATCACCAGTCGGCGCTGTTCGATTCGCCGAATGATCCGTCCACCGGCGACCAGAAGCTGTACAACAGCAACGACGCCATCGAGGCCTTCATCAGCCGTGGTGTTCCCGCCGCCAAGCTCAACCTGGGCATCGGCTATTACGGACGCGGCTGGACCGGGGTGACCAACGCCAACAACGGCCTGTACCAGAGCGCCACCGGTGCGGCACCGGGTACCTACGAGGCTGGCATTGAAGACTGGAAGGTGCTGAAGAACCTGGCGTGGCCGAGCTACACCGACAACACCGCCGGTGCCACCTGGATCTACAACGGCAGCACGTTGTGGAGCTTCGATACCCCGGCCAACATCACCCGCAAGATGGGCTATGTGAAGACCCAGGGACTGGGCGGTGCGTTCGTCTGGGAGTTCAGCGGCGACGATGCGCAGGGCACGCTGACCAAGGCGGTCAGTGATGGCCTGAAATAAGGAAAAAGCCGAGGGCGCGTCGCGCCCCCGGCTTTCTGTGTGATGCATCCGCCGGGCATGGCCCGGCGCTACCCGCCCATCCACGGTAGCGCCGGGCCATGCCCGGCGGCGTTTCAATCAGCGCTTGGCCGACAGCTTCTCCAGCGCGGCGCGCAGCTGCGCCGGCGGCAGGTAGCCGCCGAGCTGGGTGCCATCAGGCGCGAAGATCGCCGGCGTGCCATTCACGCCCAACTGCTGGCCCAGGGCGTACTGCATCGCCACCGGGTTGGTGCAGTTCTTCGCTGCCACCGTGCCACCACGCTTGGCATTGGTCAGCGCCTGGCGGCGATCGGCCGCGCACCATACCGAGATCATGTCGGTGTAATCCTTGCTGCCCAACCCCATGCGCGGGAAGGCCAGGTATTCGACGGTGATGCCGTTGCGGTTGAGCTCGGCGATGTCCTGGTGCAGCTTGCGGCAGTAGCCGCATTCGATGTCGGTGAACACGCTGATGGTGTACTTCGCGTTCGGCGCGGCGAACACGATGCGGTCGCCATGGTTGGCCTTGGCCAGCAGGTCGCGACGGTAGCCCAGCAGGCCTTCGCTGTTGGCCGGGCTCTTGGCGCGGGTGTCGTAGGGCTGCGACTGGAACAGGTAGCGGCCGTCGTCGGAGACGTACAGCAGTTGGCCGGAGACCACCACTTCACGGAAGCCCGGGAAGGGCGCGGCACCGATGTAGTCCACCTGGAAGCCGGGGTTGAGCTCGGTCAGCGCCTTGCGCACGGCCTGCTCGGCCGGAGCATTGGCCGTGGCGGCAGGGCCGGCCTTGGCTGCCGCTGCAGCGGGGGCCTTTGCGGCGGGCGGGGCGGGCTGGGCGCAGGCACTCAGGCTGAGCGCGCCGAACACGGCGGCGATGGCGAATCGGAGCATGGAGCAGTCCGCAGCAGAAAGAAGACCCCGGATTCTGACACAGCCATCCTGAGCGGTCCGCGATGCCGCGCACAGGCCCGGCAGGGGTTCAGCGGCGGGCTCAGCCGCGTGGATGATGGCGGGCGTGCAGTTTCTGCAGGTGTTCGCGTGCGACCAGCGTGTAGATCTGCGTGGTGGACAGCGAGCTGTGGCCCAGCAGCATCTGCAGCGCGCGCAGGTCGGCGCCACGGTTCAGCAGGTGGGTGGCGAAACTGTGCCGCAGGCCGTGCGGACTGATCCGCGCCGGGTCGATACCGGCCACTGCCGCATAGCGCTTGACCAGGTGCCAGAACGCCTGGCGGGTCAAGCCATGCAGCGCCGGTTCAATGAACAAGGGCGTCTGCCCGTCGGCCAGCGCCTGCACCTTGCCCTTGCCCACCAGCTGCGGTCGCGACTGCTGCAGGTAGCGTTCCAGCCAGTACTGCGACTCCTCGCCCAGCGGCACCAGGCGTTCCTTGCTGCCCTTGCCGGTCACCCGCAGCACGCCCTGGCGCAGGTTCACCGCCGTGGCGGGCAACAGCACCAGCTCGCTCACCCGCAGCCCGGCGGCATACATCAGCTCCAGCATGGCGCGGTCGCGCAGACCGAGCGGACTGTCGATATCCGGTGCCGCCAGCAGCGCGTCGACCTGGCTCTCGGCCAGCGCCTTGGGCAGCAGCCGCGGCAGCTTCGGCGGGTCCAGCAGTGCGCTGGGATCCTCGCTGCGTTCGCCACGGCGCACGGCGTCGGCGAAGAACGCACGCAGCGCCGACAGCAGCCGCGCGTTGCTGCGCGGCGACCAGTTGTGGCGGGTGCGCCAGGCCAGGTAATCGAACAGACCGGCGCGTTCAATACCGGCCAGACCACCGTCGCGCCCGTCACACCAGCGCGCCAGGCCTTCAAGGTCGCGGCGATAGCTGTCCAGGGTGGCGCGGGCCAGACCGTGCTCGGCCCAGATCGCATCGAGGAAACGCTGGATGCGCTGGCTGTCCTCGCCGCGCAGCTCGGGCAGTTGCTGGACCAGCTGACGACGTTCGGCGGGGGTGGAAGTGACGGCCATGCACGCAGGATACGAGGCCAACTGCGGGCACGGCCAGCATTGCGTATGCTCGGCACATGTCGAGCCCCGCCACCGATGCGGCCCACGTCGCCGCTGATACGCCCCGCCCGCGCGCGCTGCTGCTGTGGCGCCTGCTGGCGATGATCTATGACGCGCTGCCGGTGCTGGCCTTGTGGATGCTGGCCGGCACGGCCTTCACCCTGGCCTATACGTTCAGCGGCCATGCGCAGCGCGACAACATCGCGCCTTTCAGTGCCTGGCAATGGCTGCTGTGGGCGGTGTGCTGGGCCATGACCGGGTGGTATGCCACCGCCAGCTGGCGGCGCGGTGGGCAGACGCTGGGCATGCGCCCGTGGCGCTTGAAGCTGGAATCACGCGATGGCACGCCGTTGCGACGCGGCCAGCTGTGGCTGCGCTTTGCGGTGGCCACGCTGTCGTTGCTGCTGGGCGGATTGGGCTTCTGGTGGGCCTTGGTGGATCGCCAGCGGCTGACCTGGCACGACCGCGCGAGTGCCACGCAGCTGCTGCGGATGCCAAAGCGCTGACCTGTCCTGGCAGCGCCGGGCCATGCCCGGCGGACGCGGGATATCGCACAGCTTCGCCGGGCATGACCCGGCGCTACCGGAATCAGCCCGATTTGCGCCGGAACAACAACCCGGACACCGCCAGCATCACGATCGGCGGCAGCGCATAGGCAATGCGGTAGTCAAACTTGAGCGCACCGGCCATGCGGCCGAAGAACAGCTGCAGCAGCCAGAACGCCAGCGCGAACAGGATGCCCAGGAACAAGCGCTTGCCCATGCCGCCACTGCGCAGCGAACCGAACGCGAACGGCACCGCCGCCAGGCACAGCGCCAGCACATTCAACGGATAGAACCAGCGGCTCCAGTACACATCCTCGTAGTCGCGTGCATCCAGCCCGTTGCGCTCGCGGTAGGCGATGCTGGTGCTCAGCTCGGACACGCTGAGGTTGCGCGGCTTGGCGATGCCGGTGGCCAGGGCGCCGGCGTCCAGCTTGGAATTCCACGGCTCACGGGCCGCTTCCTGGCGCGTTGCCGAGCGCTCGCCGAAGGTGTCACGGCGCACGCCGGTCAACACCCAGCCATCCTTGTCATGCTCGGCGGTGGCCGCATGGGTCAGCGTGCCGATCCGACCCTCTTCGTCGATCTTGTACAGGCGCACGTCACGCAGAATCAGCCGGGTGCCCTTGTCGCCGACCAGCTGTTCTTCGCCACTCTGTGCATTGAGGAACGTGTCACCTTCGCGCGCCCACAGGCCGGAGTAACGCGCCACCGCCACGTCGGTGCCCCACTTGGCACTCATCTTCAGCGAATCGGCGCGGTTCTGGCCCCACGGCCCCAGGGTCTCGGCGCTGATCACCATCAGCCCGGTCAGCAGCGACAGGGCAATCGCCACCGACACGCTCAGGCGCTTGCGCGACAGGCCCAGCGCGCGCAGCGCGGTCAGCTCCGAGGTCGCGGCCAGCTGGCCCAGGCCCATCAGTGCGCCGATCACCGCCGCGGTCGGGAACATCGTGTAGGCCCGGCGCGGCACGGTGTACAGCACCCAGGCGGCCGCATGGCCCAGCGAATAGCCGTTCTTGCCGATGTCCTTGAACTCACCGGAGAAGGCCATCAGCACGTCCAGGCCGACCAGCACCGCCCAGGTCAGCAGCACGGTACCCAGCACTGCCCGGCCCAGGTACAGATCGAAACGCATCGGTCGCAGCATCATGCGCGGGCTCCCTTCGGGCGGGCCATGCGGCCGTCACGCGCGTACATCCAGATCGCCAGCGCCAGCAGCGGCAGGGTCAGCCACCACAGGCCAAGCGCCGGCGGAATCTGGCCATTGGCGATCCAGCCACTGCCGATGAACATCAGGTTGGTACCGACCATGTAAGCCATCAGGGCCAGCATCATCCGCCCATAGCGCTGCTGGCGCGGCGAACTGCGTCCCAGCGGCACGGTGAGCAGGGCAAAGGCCAGCGCGATCAGCGGCGGCGCCAGGCGACGGTGCAGCTGTGCCTGGGCCTCGGGGCGCTTGTCACCGAACAACGCGGTGGTCGGCATCAGTTCGGGATCATCACTCTTGCGGGCCTCACTGCCGTCGGGCAGCGCCACGTCGTTGCGGGCGAAGGTCGCCAGACGGTAGTCCAGTGCGCCGGCCGCCGGCCCTTCCAGCTGGTGGCCATCATCCAGTTCGAGGAAACGCTGGCGGGCGCCTTCGAAGTACATGCGGCCGCTGGCGGCGGACACCACTTCAAGGCGATCCTCCTTCTGCCGCTGCAGGAAGACCCGGCCCAGCTGGCTGCCATCGGGCGAGATCGAGGCGACATAGACCACCCCGCCATTGGGCAGCGGGGTGAACCGGCCCGGCTCCAGGCCGGCCATCAGCACGCTGCGGTTGGCGTCCTGCACCATCTGTTCGGCGGTGCGCCCGGCCCAGGGGCCGAGCCACAGCGAACAGGCACCGACCGCCGCGATCACCGGCAGCACCAGCATCAGCAAGGGCTTGAGCAGGCGCCGGGGGCCGACACCGATGGCGGTGATGACCGCCATTTCCGAGTCGCGGTAGAGGCGGGCGATGGCCAGCAGCAGGCCCAGCATCAGTGCCAGCGGCAGGATCAGCGGCATGTAGACGATGAACTGCAGGCCCAGCTGCGAGAACAGCAGCTTGGCCGGCAGCCGCCCGTCGGCGATGTTGCCGAGGATGTCCACCAGCACGCCGCCCACGCTGACCACCAGCAGGACGATCAGGGTAGCCAGGAAACTCTGGACGAAATCGCCCAATAGATAGCGGTCGAGCTTCAACATGGGGCGGTGGTTTAAACTCTCAGGTTCGTTCGCGGTGCCGCCCAGTCTAGCGTCTGGGCGTAAACGGTCCGCGATTGTACGGACTTGCCAATGGAATCTGCTCAATGGCTCTCGAATTCACCCTGAACCACCTCGCTGCGGCTTCGGCCGCCGTTGACTGCATCGTCGTCGGCGCCTATGCCGACCATACCCTGACTGCGTCCGCGCAGGCACTGGATGCTGCAAGCGGTGGCCGCCTGGCCGCCCTGGCCCAGCGCGGCGACCTGTCCGGCAAGACCGGCGCCACCACCCTGCTGCACGACCTGCCGGGCGTGACCGCCCCGCGCGTGCTGGTGGTCGGCCTCGGCGATGCCGCCCGCTTCGGCGTGCCGCAGTACCTGAAGGCGGTCGGCGATGCCGTGCGCGCGCTGAAGGCCGGCGCTGCCCGCAGCGCGCTGTTCACCCTGTCCGAAGTGGCAGTGAAGGACCGCGACGCGGCCTGGGCGATCCGCCAGGCGGTGATCGCCGCCGACCACGCGGCCTACCGCTACACCGCCACCCTGGGCAAGAAGAAGGCCGACGATGCCGGCCTGGCCCAGCTGGCCATCGCCGGTGATGACGCGCAGGCCCTGGCCCAGGGCCAGGCCATCGCCGCCGGTGTCGAGTTCGCCCGCGAGCTGGGCAACCTGCCGCCGAACTACTGCACCCCGGCCCACCTGGCTGAAGTGGGCGTGAAATTCGCCGGCGAGCATGACGGTGCCGAAGCCGAGATCCTCGACGAGACCCAGATGGAAGCGCTGGGCATGGGCTCGCTGCTGGCCGTGGCCCGTGGCTCGGCCAACCGCCCGCGCCTGGTCGTGCTGAAGTGGCGCAATGGCGGCGACGCCAAGCCCTACGTGCTGGTCGGCAAGGGCATCACCTTCGATACCGGTGGCGTCAACCTGAAGACCCAGGGCGGCATCGAAGAGATGAAGTACGACATGTGCGGTGGCGCCAACGTCATCGGCACCTTCGTCGCCGCGGTCAAGGCCAAGCTGCCGTTGAATCTTGTGGTGGTGGTCCCGGCGGTGGAAAACGCCATCGACGGCAATGCCTACCGTCCGTCCGACGTCATCACCTCGATGTCGGGCAAGACCATCGAAGTGGGCAACACCGACGCCGAAGGCCGCCTGATCCTGTGCGACGCACTGACCTACGCGCAGCGCTTCGAGCCGCAGGCGCTGGTCGATGTGGCGACCCTGACCGGTGCCTGCATGGTCGCCCTCGGCCACCAGACCGCAGGCCTGATGAGCAAGCACGACGACCTGGCCAACGAACTGCTGGCCGCCGGCGAGCAGGTCTTCGACCGCGCCTGGCGCCTGCCGCTGTGGGACGAGTACCAGCCGATGCTGGATTCCAGCTTCGCCGACGTCTACAACATCGGCGGCCGCTGGGCCGGTGCCATCACTGCCGGCTGCTTCCTGTCGCGCTTCGCCGAAGGCCAGCGCTGGGCCCATCTGGACATCGCCGGCGTGGCCAGCGATGAAGGCAAGCGTGGCATGGCCACCGGCCGTCCGGTCGGCCTGCTGAGCCAGTGGTTGCTGGACCAGGTCGCCCGCGCCTGACGCTGTACCTGACCCTGGCCGGCAACCGCCGGCCCGGGCCTCGCCGGTCCAGCCGCCACCCGGCATGGATCGGCACCTGCCTCACCTGGATGCCGCCATGCCCCGCGCCGACTTCTACCTGATCGCCAAGCCCCGCTTCCTGACCGAGCCGTTGCGCCTGGTCTGCGAGCTGGCGCGCAAGGCCAACGACGCCGGGTTGTTCACCCTGGTCCTCGCCCGCGACCAGGCCCAGGCCGAAGAACTTGACGAATTTCTCTGGTCGTTCGACGACGATGCCTACATTCCGCACCAGATCGTAGGTGAGGACGTGGACGAGGAAGAAGCCCTGGTACTGATCGCCCCGCCCGGTGGCGAGGCGCCCGTGCGGCCGCTGGTGATCAACCTGCGCGACGAACCCTGGCTGGGCCAGTGCGAGCGCGTGCTGGAAGTGGTCCCGGCCGATCCGGAAGCACGCGAACCACTGCGCGAGCGCTGGCGCCAGTACAAGACCGCCGGCTACGACCTGAACAAGCACGACATGTAAGCCCTGCGAGGACCCCTTGATGCGCCTGCTGATCGCCCTGATTCTTCCCTGGCTGTCCTTTTTCACCATCGGCCGGCCGTTTGCCGGCATCGTCTGCCTGATCCTGCAGATCACCCTGATCGGCTGGCTGCCCGCCGCGATCTGGGCTGCCTATTCGGTCAGCCAGTACCACACCGACCAGAAGATCCGGCGCACCCTCGGGTCGCGCTGATCTCCCTTCCCGCCTTGATGACTGGTTCCCCCGCATGACCCAACTCGCCTCCAGCTACGACCCGAAGTCCTTCGAGACCGACCTCTACGAGGCCTGGGAGAAGGCCGGCCATTTCAAGCCGTCCGGCAAGGGCGAGCCGTACACCATCCTGCTGCCGCCGCCGAACGTGACCGGCACCCTGCACATGGGCCATGCCTTCCAGCAGACCCTGATGGATGCGCTGGTGCGCTACCACCGCATGCGCGGCTACGACACGCTGTGGCAGGTCGGTACCGACCACGCCGGCATCGCCACCGAGATGGTGGTCAGCCGCAACCTGGCGCTGGAAGGCAATGGCGAGACCCGCGATTCGCTGGGCCGCGAGGGCTTCATCGGCAAGGTGTGGGAATGGAAGCAGCAGTCCGGTGACATCATCGAGCGGCAGATGCGCCGCCTGGGCACGTCGGCCGACTGGTCGCGCAGCACCTTCACCATGGACCCGCAGCCGTCCGAAGCGGTGATCGAAGCCTTCGTGCGCTGGCACGAACAGGGCCTGATCTACCGTGGCCAGCGCCTGGTCAACTGGGATCCGGTGCTGAAGACGGCGATCTCGGACCTGGAAGTGGAGAGCGCCGAGGAAGAGGGCTTCCTGTGGTCGATCGCCTACCAGCTGGATGAGGGCCTGAGCTACGAACACGTCGAGCGCGATGCCGACGGCGTCGAGACCCTGCGCGAAACCCGCGATTACCTGGTGGTCGCCACCACCCGCCCGGAAACCCTGCTGGGTGACACCGCGGTGATGGTGCATCCGGAAGACGAGCGTTACCTGCACCTGATCGGCAAGCGCGTGGTGCTGCCGCTGACCGGCCGCCGCGTGCCGGTGATCGCCGATGACTACGTGGACCGTGCGTTCGGTACCGGCGTGGTCAAGGTCACCCCGGCGCATGACTTCAACGATTACCAGGTGGGCGTGCGCCACAGCCTGCCGATGATCAACCTGTTCACGCCGGTGGCCGCGATCAACGACAACGCGCCGGAACGTTTCCAGGGGCTGGACCGTTACGACGCGCGCAAGGCCGTGCTGGCTGAACTGGAAGACCTGGGCATCCTGGTCGAGACCAAGGCACACAAGCTGCAGGTGCCGCGCGGCGACCGTACCGGCCAGGTGATCGAGCCGTACCTGACCGACCAGTGGTTCGTGAAGATGGACGAGCTGGCCAAGCGTGGCCTGGAGCTGGTCGAAGGTACCGATGGAAAGCCGGGCAGCATCTCCTTCGTGCCGCCGAACTGGATCAACACCTACCGCCACTGGATGACCAACATCCAGGATTGGTGCATCAGCCGCCAGCTGTGGTGGGGCCACCGCATTCCGGCGTGGTTCGATGCCGCCACCGGCAGCTGCTACGTCGGCCGCAGCGAAGACGAGGTGCGGGCGAAGAACAATCTCGGCAGCGACGTCGTGCTGAGCCAGGAAAGCGACGTGCTGGAGACCTGGTTCTCCTCGCAGCTGTGGCCGTTCTCCACCCTGGGCTGGCCGAACGAGCAGGCGATGGCCGAGCGCGGTTTCGACCGCTACCTGCCGTCGTCGGTGCTGATCACCGGCTTCGACATCATCTTCTTCTGGGTGGCGCGCATGATCATGGCCACCGACAACCTGACCGGGAAGATCCCGTTCAAGGACGTCTACTTCACCGGCCTGATCCGCGACGGCCAGGGCCAGAAGATGTCCAAGAGCAAGGGCAACGTGCTCGACCCGCTGGACATCATCGACGGCATCAGCATCGATGATCTGGTGGCCAAGCGCACCGGCGGGCTGATGCAGCCGCGCATGGTCGAGAAGATCGAGAAGGCCACGCGCAAGGAGTTCCCGGACGGCATCGCCGCCCATGGTGCCGATGCGCTGCGTTTCACCATCGCCGCGCTGGCCACCCATGGGCGCGACATCAAGTTCGACATGAACCGCGCCGAGGGCTACAAGAATTTCTGCAACAAGCTGTGGAATGCCAGCCGCTTCACCCTGATGAACACCGAAGGTGCAGCGTTCACCGGTGCGCCGACGCCGCGGACCGATGCCGAGCGCTGGATCCTCTCTCGCCTGGCCGCCACCACCGCCGAGGCGCAGGGCCATTTCGCCGCCTATCGCTTCGACCTGCTGGCGCAGTGCCTGTACGAGTTCGCCTGGAATGCGTTCTGCGACTGGTTCCTGGAGCTGAGCAAGCCGGCGTTGAACGGCGCCGATGCCGCCGACGCCGACAGCACCCGCCACACCCTGCTGTACGTGCTGGAAGCGCTGCTGCGCCTGCTGCACCCGCTGACGCCGTTCATCACCGAACAGCTGTGGCAGCAGCTGGCACCGCGCCTGGGCCTGGCCGAAACCACGCTGTCACTGCGCCCGTACCCGACCGCCGCCGAATTCGAGGGTGATTTCACCCAGGCCGAGGCCGACGTGGAATGGTTGAAGGCGGTGATCAGTGCGGTGCGCCGCGTGCGCAGCGAACTGAACGTCGCCCCGTCCAGACTGGTGCCGCTGCGCCTGCTGGCCGGCCAGGAACATGCCGGGCAGAGCCAGGACCGCGAGCGCATCGAGCGCTTCAGCGCTTCGCTGTCGTTCCTGCTGAAGCTGGACAGCATCCAGTGGCTGGCCGACGCACAGAGTGCGCCGCCGGCCGCCGCCGCGATCGTCGGTGAGCTGAAGCTGCTGGTGCCGCTGGAAGGCCTGGTTGATCTCGATGCCGAGCGCGCGCGCCTGGACAAGGAGATCAAGCGCGTGGAAGGCGAACAGGAGAAGAGCGAGACCAAGCTGGCCAGGTTCTCCGACAAGGTTCCGCCGGCGGTGATCGAGCAGGAACGCGTGCGCCTGGTCGACTGGAACAACCAGCTGGCCGGCCTGCGCGAACAGCGCGCGAAGCTGTAGCGCCGCCCGGGTAGGTGCGGACCGTGGTCCGCACCGCTGTGATGTGCCAACCAAGGTTGGCACCTGCCAAAGCACCAACCCTGGTTGGCACATTCTCGAGGTCGACGCCGGGCAATGCCCGGCGTTTCCTTTTGCCACGCGTGGCATCATCGCTTGATGCCGCTTTCCATCTTCCTGCTGGTCCTCGCCGCCGCCGCACTGCACGCCAGCTGGAACGCGATCGTCAAACGCGGGCCGGACAAGTTCCTCGGCACGGTGCTCGTCACCGGCAGCGCTGCGCTGTTGTCTGCGCTCGTCTTGCCGTGGCTACCCTTCCCCGCCGCGGAAAGCTGGCCGTGGCTGGGCGCTTCGGTGCTGCTGCAGGTGACGTACTACGCATTGGTTGCACGCTGCTACCAGCAGGTCGACATGAGCCTGGCGTATCCGATGATGCGTGGTTGCGCGCCCATCCTCGTTGCGCTGGCCGGCGCCGTGCTCGGCGAACGCCTGCCGCCGTCGGCCTGGCTCGGTGTCCTCCTGGTGAGTGGCGGCATCCTGTGCATGGCCCGCGGTGCACGTGGCGGCCAGCTGCGGCTGCCGTTGCTGACGGCGGCGATGATCGCCACCTACACCCTGGTCGATGCGCAGGGCGCCCGACTGTCCGGCAATGCGCTGAGCTACACGTTGTGGCTGTTCCTGCTGTCGGGCATTCCGTTGCCGTTGTGGGCGCTGCATCGGCAGCGCGGCAAGTTGCTGGCGTATGCGCGCCGGCACTGGCCACTGGGCGTGGCCGGCGGCATCGGTACCACCGCCTCGTATGCGATGGCGCTGTGGGCGATGACCCAGGTGCCGGTGGCAATGGTGTCGGCGCTGCGCGAATCGTCGATCCTGTTCGCGCTGCTGATCTCGGTGTTCCTGCTGCGCGAGCGGGTACCGCGTGCACGCTGGATGGCGGCAGCATTGATCGTGGCTGGCGTGTTGGCCCTGCGGCTGGCGTAAACAACGCATCGGTAGCGCCTGGCCATGCCCGGCGAGCGCAGCGGCCACGCGACGCCGATTACAACGGCGGCATTGTCTCCAGCTCGCCGTCCACCAGTTCGATCGCCATCACCAGCGCATCTTCGCGCCCCTGCGCAGCAGGATAGTAGCGGGGGCGCCGGCCGATCTCGTTGAAGCCTTCGCTGTGATACAGCGCCAACGCCGGGGTATTGGACGGACGCACTTCCAGGAACACCCGCTGCGCGCCTCGATCACCGGCCAGGCGGACCAGCGCACGCAGCAACTGGCGGCCGAGCCCACGCGACTGCACCAGCGGATCGATGCAGATGTTCAGCACATGTGCCTCATCGGCAGCGAGGCTGAGCACGCCATAGCCGATCAACAGGCCATCGCGCTCCATGGCCAGGCCGGGGTAACCGGCACGCAGGCAATCCAGGAAAATGCCGCGGGTCCAGGGATAGGGGTAGCCACGCACTTCGATGGCCATCACCGCGTTGAGATCGCTCTCGCGTAGCGCACGCAGCGCCACCGGCCCGGGCTGGCTGACCGCACTCATGCGGTTCCGCCCTTGCGCAGCGCGCGCAGCTGCGGCCACAACGCGCGCTTGGCAGCAGGGTCGCGACGCAGTTGCTCCAGCGGCCAGCTGTCCATCAGTGCCTGTGTGGCCGGGTCGTTGGGATTGCAACCCGAGGCACGCAACAGCGCGATCTGCAGGCGGTCAGGCAGGCGCACCAGCGGCTGGCGCGCGTTGCCGGTGGGCAGCGGACGGGCCGCAGCCGGGACGGTGTCCGGCGCCGCTACCGGCACGGCAGTGCGTGGTGGCGCGCGCTCGGGCCGAGGCTCCGGCGCCGCGCCGCGCTGGCTGGGTGCGTGCTGCATCGAGGGCGGAGCCGCGCGCGTCGCCTCGACCGGCACGGTTGCCGATGCCGTGGCTTCAGCCACGCTCAGCTGCAGTGCCGCGTCCATTTCGGCGGCCAACTGGCCGTCGTGATAGACGGTGTAGCCCATGGCCAGCAGCCATGCCTGCTGGGCCGGGGACCACAACACGGGCAGGTCCTGGCTCACGCCGCCTCGGGCTTCTTGCGCAGGCGCTGCACGCCCCACATCACCGGGCCTGACAGGGCGTACAGGATGCCGACGACAAACAGCACGCGGGGCAGGTCGATCACCGCGATGGCGATGGCGATCGGCACCAGTGCCAGCACCAGGAACGGGACACGGTCCGAGCGCGCGCCCTGCTTGGCCGCGCCGCCCTTGAAGCTCCAGAAGCGGATGCGGCTGACCATCAACAGTGCGGCGACCAGGGTCACCGCCAACGCCACGAAGCGCAGCTCGTTGCCGTTCCAGCCCAGCGTGCCATCGGCGAAGGCCCAGACGAAGGACATCATCAGGCCGGCGGCAGCCGGACTGGCCAGGCCAACGAACCAGCGCTTGTCGACCACGGCCACCTGGGTATTGAAGCGCGCCAGGCGCAGCGCCGCGCAGGCGGCGTACAGGAACGCCACCGCCCAGCCGAGGCGACCGACCAGCTCACCGTCGTATTTCAGTTCCGACAGGGACCAGTGATACATCACCAGGGCCGGCGCCATGCCGAAGCTGACCAGATCGGCCAGCGAGTCGTACTGCACGCCGAACTCGCTGCTGGTACCGGTCAGGCGCGCGACACGGCCGTCGAGACCATCCATCACCGCCGCCACGAACACGGCGATGCTGGCATTGACGAAATCCCCGTTGGCCGCGGCGATGATGGCGTAGAAACCAGAGAACAGCCCAGCCGTGGTGAACAGGTTGGGCAGCAGGTAAATCGTGCGCGAGCGCGGCGGCGGTGTGATCGGGTCCATGGAATCCAGTTTAATCGACTTGCCAGCGCTCGGCGCCAATGCTGCAATCGGCGTTCTACGCCCATTCTGCGGAGTTTGCCATGCGTGCCCTGTCCTGCCTGGGTTGCCTGCTGCTGTTGGCCAGTAACACTGCGCTGGCCGGCCCTGTCTACAAGTGGAAGGATGCCAAGGGCGTGACCCAGTATTCGGAAACGCCGCCGGCCGGGGCAAAGTACGAGACCCGTGCCCAGGCCAGGACACCGATGGCGGAAGAAGTGGAGGCGGCCAGTGCAGTGCCGGTGTCCAAGGAGTGCACCACCGCGCGGGCCAACCTGGCGCTGCTTGAGGGTGGCGGCCCGGTGATGCAGGACACCAATGGCGACGGCAAGGCCGATACCGCGCTCACCGCCGAACAGCGCGGCACCCAGAAAGGCTTGGCCGAGGCCACGATCAAGGCGTACTGCCCTCCGGCGGGTTGAGGGGGGGATCGGCCGGGCGGCGCCCGGCACCCGCAGAGGCAACGGCCGAAGCAACTGCAACAGCGGCTTCCTGGGATGGCGGGGCGGTGTGGGTGTGCAGGACACGCCGTAAACCCATCCATGGGGGCTCGATGGCGCCATTCATGGCGCCAACGGTCCTGCACACCCACACCGCCCCGCCTTCGACAGTTTCCCGGGGGCCAGTAGATCCACGCCATGCGTGGATGAATCTCCATCGAAATCGAATATTTCGAAGATTGATCGAATGAACGAAGAGCATCCACGCATGGCGTGGATCTACGTGTCGAGCAAGGTCGCCACCCACCAAGAGCAGGCCATGCCATTCCGGCAGATCGCAGAAATCTGTCGAAGGCGGGGTGGGTCCGGTTGCGGGGGCGTGAGCCGCATGGATGCGGCGACCGAGCTTACATGGACGTACTTGCAGCGGCCCCCGCAACCGGACCCACCCCGCCATCCCACAGAAATCCCGCTTTTGACGCTGCCGTTGCTGTTGCTGTTTAGGTTGCCGGCCAGCGGCCGGCACTACCGCGGGTGCCGGGCGCAGCCCGGCCGATACCCCTCCCCCGGCCGGGCTGGCAGAATAGGTATCTCTGCCGTAATCCGAAGCCGACGATGCGCCTCTCCCAGTTCCACCTGCACACCACCAAGGAAACCCCCAGCGACGCCGAGCTGACCAGCCACCGGCTGATGCTGCGCGCGGGCATGATCCGCAAGCTCGCATCCGGCCTGTACACCTGGTCGCCGCTGGGCCTGCGCGTGCTGCGCAAGGTCGAACGCATCGTCCGCGAGGAAATGGACCGCGCCGGTGCCGTGGAATTCCAGATCCCGACCATCCAGCCGAAGGAACTGTGGGAGCAGACCGGTCGCTGGCAGAAGTTCGGCCCGCAGCTGCTGAAGATCAAGGACCGCAAGGAACAGACCTTCTGCTACAGCCCCACCGCCGAAGAAGCGGCCTGCGATTTCGCGCGCAGCGAACTGTCCAGCTACAAGCAGCTGCCGGTGAACTTCTACCAGATCCAGACCAAGTTCCGCGACGAGATCCGTCCGCGCTTCGGTGTCATGCGTGCGCGCGAGTTCCTGATGAAGGACGCCTACTCGTTCCACCTGCACGACGAAGACCTCGTGCGTGAGTACGAAAACATGAAGGTAGCCTACAGCCGCATCTTCACCCGCCTGGGCCTGGACTTCCGCATGGTGCAGGCCGATTCCGGCGCGATCGGCGGTGACGCTTCGCAGGAATTCCACGTGATCGCCGACTCCGGTGAAGACGCGCTGGTGTTCTCCACCGGTTCGGACTACGCGGCCAACATGGAAGCGGCCATTGCCGCCGATCCGGCCGCGCGTGCCGCAGCCAGCGAAGCGCTGCGCAAGGTCGAGACCCCGACCCAGAAGACCTGCGAAGACGTCGCCGCGCTGCTGGGCATCGATCTGCAGCGCACGGTGAAGTCGGTGGCGCTGATCGCCGGCGAAGGAAAGGCGCAGCAGTTCGTCCTGGCGCTGGTGCGTGGCGACCACGAAGTGAACGAGATCAAGCTGGGCAAGGTTGCTGGCCTGGACGAGCAGCGTTTTGCCAGCGAAGCAGAGATCGCCGAATACCTCGGCAGCGTGCCGGGCTTCCTCGGTCCGATTGCACCGGCCAAGCCGATCCGCGTGGTCGCCGATCGCGAAGTGGCGGCGATGTCCGACTTCGTCGTCGGTGCCAATGAGGCCGGTTTCCACCTGGCCGGCGTCAACTGGGGCCGCGACCTGGCCGAACCGGAAGTGGCCGATATCCGCAACGTGCGCGCCGGTGATCGTGCGCTGGACGGCGGCGAACTGAAGATCGCCCGCGGCATCGAAGTCGGCCACGTCTTCCAGCTGGGCCGCACCTATGCGAAGGCGCTCGATGCCACCGTGCTGGACGAGAATGGCAAGGCCGCGGTGATGACGATGGGCTGCTACGGCATCGGTATTTCGCGTGTGGTCGCCGCAGCCATCGAGCAGAACCACGATGACGCCGGCATCATCTGGCCCGACGCGATGGCGCCGTGGCAGGTGGTGGTCTGCGTGATCAATCCGAAGGGCGACGCAGGCGTGGCCGATGCAGCTGCAGCTCTGCTGCAGGAGCTGCGCGATGCCGGCCTGGATGCCGCACTGGACGACCGCGGCCTGCGCCCGGGCGCGATGTTCGCCGACATGGAACTGATCGGCATCCCGCACCGCGTGGTGGTCAGCGAGCGCGGCCTGGCCGCAGGCACCTTCGAGTACCGCTCGCGTCGCGCCGCCGAAGCGGAGAGCCTGGACAAGGCCACCCTGCTGCAGCGCCTGCAGGGCTGATCGGAAAAAGACCGGGGTATACCCCGGTCTTTTTTTTAGCGGCTGGCCGCGCCGGGAAAACCGCAACGGACATAATCCGGTCAAAATGGTCGCAACCGGGCCAGCCAGCCGACAGACGGTGACCGCAACTGTTTGTGCTGGGATTAATTCCTCATTACTCTGTCCTGCGACGCCACGGACCGGCTCGTCCCTGTCCCTAAATTAGTTTCTGGAGTAATCGTTGATGAGCATCGACCTGACCGGCCTGTCTGCACGTGAGCTGGGCGCATTGATCCGCACAGCCAAGAAGCAGCAGACCATCGTCGCCAAGCGTCGCCCGATCACCAAGGTGCGTGCCCAGCTGAGCAAGCTGGCCAAGACCGAGGGTTACACCATCGAGGAACTGTTCGGTGGTGAGCCCGCACCGCGCGCGCGCAAGGTCGCCAAGGCCACCAAGGCCCCGTCCAAGGCTGCCGGCCGCAAGCTGGGCAAGGTTGCGCCGAAGTACCGCAACCCGGCCAACCCGAAGGAAACCTGGACCGGTCGTGGCAAGCAGCCGCGCTGGATGGCCGAGCTGACCGCCAAGGGCAGCAAGAAGCCGGAAGATTTCCTGATCAAGAAGGCCTGAGGCCGGCTGCATCGGGAATGAAAAACGCCGGCGAAAGCCGGCGTTTTTTTTGGGGTAGCGCCGGGCCATGCCCGGCGATCGCAGCGGTTGGTTTCCCGATCCTCCGGGCATGGCCCAGCGCTACCGCCTGGTCACAGCGTCTTGCGCGCCGGCATCAGCAGGTTGCCGAACAGCAGGCCGGCGACCAGCGCCATCACCACGTTCAACACGGTCAGGAACACGCTCTGGCCCGCGCCCACGTCCTGTTGCTGGACCAGGGTCAGTACGCCGCGCAGGCTGGTGCTGCCGGGCACCATCATGATGATGCCCGGCAGGCGGATGATCGCACCGGGGCGGCCGACCACGCGCCCGAACAGGTTGCCGCCGGCGGTCAGCAGCATCGCCGACAGGAAGATGCCGGCCGGCGTCCCCCAGGCATGACCACCAAATTTGGAGATCGCGTAGCCGGCCACCGAGGCGGCGATCACCCACGGATAGTCGCGGCGGTTGGCCTTGAACAACATCGCAAAAGCGAACGCCGCCGTCAGCAGCGAGCCCCACTCCACCCACGGCCCCTGTGGCCGCGAGGCTCGGATCATCGGGTCCAGCCCCAGCACATCGGCCAGGGTCACCGCAATCATCGCGCCAACACTGAGCTTCATGATCGTGGTCAGCGCGCCGGCAAAACGCGCGGTGCCGGACACCCAGTGCTGGCTGGCCAGTTCATTGACCGCATTGGTCAGGGACATGCCCGGCAGCAGCACCACCAGCGAGGCGATGATCACCGTGTTGAGATTCAGGGCGCCCACGAACGTGGCAACCACGGTGGCGACCAGGCCGGCCAGCAGCGCCGCCAGCGCTTCGGCCGCTTCCCGGCTGGCCGGACGCTTGTCGGTGACCATGCCGAGCAGGCCGATCAACAGGCCGATCACGCCGGCGGTGGCGATGTCCAGCCACGGCAGCTTCCACATGCCCGCCACGCCGGCCGCACCGAGGGTGAAGGACAGGATGGTGCGCAGCTTGCCGCGCCGGCCCGGATCCTTGTCCAGCTGGCGCAGCGCGGTGTGGCCCTGGGCGATGCTCATGCGGCCGTTGGCCACTTCTTCGGCGATCCCGTCAGCCACGCTGAGCTTGTGCAGGTCGTTCTCGCCCGGCGCCAGCCGGATCACCCGGGTGATGTCGCTGGAGCCGATGGCCTGTGCCGGATCGCTGAAACTGAGGATGATGCCGGTGGGGTTCGACCACGGTTCACAATCCAGATCGAGTTGCCGGGCCAATGCAACCACCGCCGCTTCCAGGCGCTGGGCCGTGGTGCCATAGCTGTGCAGGCGGCCGGCGATCTCGGAAACGAAGGCCACGCGCTGCGCGTAGGTGGCCTGGGGCGTGGGGATCGTGTGAGCATCTGCGGACATGCGCCGTAGTATTACCTACGTCAGGCTCTGCTGGAGAAATTCATCCTGGTTCGACGCGACGTGCAATTCAGAACGGTTATGCTGCGACCCGAATGGCCCCCATGACCCCGACCCACGCCCCCCAGCTCGAACAGGACGCTCAGGATCCGGGACTGATCCGGCTGTCCGGCCACTGGACCCTGAAGACCGCCCTGGCCGCGGCCGAAGTGCTGCGTGGCGTTCCGGACAAGCTGACCGGCATCGACGCCACCGGCATCGAGCTGCTCGACTCGGCCGGCGTGCTGCAGGTGCTGCGCGTCGCCCATCGCGCTGACCTCAGCGAAGACGCGTTGCAGTTCCGCCCGGACCACCAGGCGCTGGTGTGCACCATTGAAGAAGTAGCCGACGACCGCCCGAAGCCGAAGCGTGACTTCGGCGTGCTGGCCGCACTGGAGCGGCTGGGTGTCAGCGTCCATGCCACCGGCCACAACATCAAGGCACTGTGCAGCTTCCTGGGCGAGAACCTGGTCAAAGGTGCGCGCCTGGTCAAGGAACCTCGACGTTTCCGCCTGACCGCGACCGTGCACCAGATGGAACAGGTCGGGCTGGATGCGGTGCCGCTGGTGGCGCTGCTGTCCTATCTGGTCGGCGCGGTGATCGCCTTCCTCGGTTCGACCATCCTGCGCGACTTCGGTGCGGAGATCTATGTGGTCGAGCTGGTGAACATCGCCTTCCTGCGCGAGTTCGCCGTGCTGCTGACCGCGATCGTGCTGGCCGGCCGCACCGCCAGTGCCTTCACCGCGCAGATCGGTGCGATGAAGGCACGCGAGGAAATCGATGCGATGCGCACCCTGGGCCTCGACCCCATCGACCTGCTTGTACTGCCGCGCCTGGTCGCGCTGCTGTTGACCCTGCCGCTGCTGACCTTTATCGCGATGGTCGCTGGCCTGGCCGGCGGCATCACTGTCGGCGCGTTCGACCTGGACATCCCGCCGCAGATGTACATCGCGCGCATGCACGAAACGATGGAAGTGCGGCACATGCTGGTGGGCCTGTCCAAGGCGCCGGTGTTCGCGCTGGTGATCGGCCTGATCGGCTGCCTGGAAGGCCTGAAGGTGGAAGGCACCGCGCAGTCGGTCGGCGAACGCACCACGTCAAGCGTGGTGCAGACGATCTCGCTGGTGATCATCATCGACGCCTTCGCGGCGTTGTGGTTCATGCACATGGACTGGTGACATGAGCACGCATCCGATCCCCGAAGACGTGCCCATGCAGGACGACGACGGCCACGACCTGGCCATCCGCGTGCGCGGGCTGGTCAACCGCTTTGGCAGCCAGACCGTGCATGAAGGGCTGGACCTGGACGTGCGCCGTGGCGAGATCCTTGGCGTGGTGGGCGGCTCGGGTACCGGCAAATCGGTGCTGATGCGCTCGATCCTCGGGCTGCGCGTGCCGGATGAAGGGCAGATCGAGGTGCTCGGCCGCGATGCGCGCGCCGACGATCCCGAGAGCCGCCTGCACATCGAGCGCAACACCGGCGTGCTGTTCCAGGACGGCGCCCTGTTCTCGTCGCTGACCGTCGGCGAGAACGTGCAGGTACCACTGAAGGAACACCACCGCGAACTGCCCGAGCGTTGGCATTACGAGCTGGCACTGCTGAAGGTGAAACTGGCCGGCCTGCCCGCCGATGCCATCAACAAGCTGCCCTCGCAGCTGTCCGGCGGCATGCGCAAGCGCGCCGGCCTGGCACGTGCGCTGGCGCTGGATCCCCCCCTGCTGTTCCTGGACGAGCCCACCGCCGGCCTGGACCCGATCGGTGCGGCGGCGTTCGACCGCCTGATCAAGACCCTGCAGGAAGCGCTGGGGCTGACCGTGTTCCTGATCACCCACGACCTGGACACGCTGTATGCCATCTGCGACCGGGTGGCGGTCATCGCCGACCGCAAGGTGGTAGCCAATGCGCCGCTGCCGGACATCGAGAAACTGGATCATCCGTGGATCCAGGAATACTTCCACGGACCCCGCGCACGCGCTGCGCGTGGCGAACAGATCGAGAGTGCCTGAGCCATGGAAACAAAAGCCAACTACGTGCTGATCGGCGCGTTCACCCTGATCACCGGCCTGGCCCTGCTGGCCTTCGGCCTGTGGGCCGCCAAGTACTCCTCCGACCGCACCTGGCAGGAATACCGGGTGGTGTTCCGCGAAGCGGTGACCGGCCTGTCGGTCGGCAGCCCGGTGCAGTACAACGGCATCGCGGTGGGCTCGATCACCGAACTGAACCTGGTCCCGGATGACCCGCGCCAGGTGGTCGCACGCATCCGCCTGAACTCGACCACGCCGGTCAAGACCGATACCCGCGCCAAGCTGGCGATCACCAGCCTGACCGGCCCGTCGATCATCCAGCTCAGCGGCGGCACGCCGCAGTCGCCGGCGCTGACCACGGTCAACAAGGACCCGGCACCGATCATCCCGACCACGCCGTCGGCGCTGCAGAACATCACCGACGTGGCCAACCGCATCGTCGAGCGCATGGACCAGATCCTCAGCGACCGCAACGTCGCCTCGATCAACGCGACGCTGGCCAACCTGGAGACGATCAGCGGCGGCCTTGCCGACCGTGACCAGGGTACGCAGGCGCTGCTGCTCAGCGCGCGCGATGCAGCACGCAGTCTGGACACCACCCTGAAGACCACCAACGGCACCATCGAGCGCCTGGACAAGAACCTGGTGCAGCAGCTGCCGGGCATCATCGACAAGCTCGACGCCACCTTGGCCAAGCTTGATTCGGCCGCCGGCAATGCCGATTCGATCCTTGGCGAGAACCGCGCCGCCATCAACAGTTTCGCCAATGATGGCCTGGGCCAGCTCGGCCCGACGCTGGGTGAACTGCGTGGCCTGATCCGCGACCTGCGCCGGGTCAGCGACCGCCTCGAGAACAATCCCGCACGCTACCTGCTCGGCCGCGACGCACCGAAGGAGTTCGAACCCAAATGAGCCCGACCACCCTTTCGCGCCTGCTGATTGCAGCGTCGCTGGCCACCCTGCTGGGTGGCTGCTCGATCCTCGGCAGCAGCGACAAGAACCCCGTGACCCTGTATTCGCCGGCAGTGCAGGTCAAGGTCGACCCCAGCTGGCCGCAGGCCGACTGGCAGCTGGTGCTGGCCAAGCCCAGCGCCGCGCGCATGGTCGACAGCCCGCGCATCAACGTGCGGCCGACGCCGTCGGAGCTGGAGATCTACAAGGGCGCCAGCTGGGCGCAACCGGCCACCGACATGATCGAAGACACCCTGCTGCGCGGCTTCGAGGATTCCGGCCGTATCCACGGCGTGGCCCGCGTTGCCGCCGGCATCCGCGCCGACTACAAGCTGTCCACCGACATCCGTCGCTTCGAATCGGATTACCAGGGCCAGGCGACGCCGACGGTCGTCATCGAGATCAACGCCAAGCTGATCGACGTCAGCAACCAGCGCGTGGTCGGCGACCGCACCTTCCGCCAGCTGCAGCCGGTGGGCAGCACCGAGGTGTCGGCAGTAGCCGCCGCCTTCGAGCGTGGCCTGCAGCAGGTGGCGCAGGACGTGGTGGGCTGGACGCTGACCAGCGGGCAGAATGACAAGCAGGCGCTGAAGCGCTGAGGTTGCCGGTTTCGCACGCCGGGCATGGCCCGGCGCTACCGCCACCGGTTCCTGGTAGCGCCGGGCCATGCCCGGCGAACCCCGGTCAACGCGGATGGATCAAGCGGAACGTCAGGTTGATGCGTTCGCCCTGCACCCGTGCCATCTTCGGCAGCGCGTGCTGGTAGTGGCGCTGGGTGGCGCCGCCCATCAGCAGCAGGTCGCCATGACCGAGCAGGAATTCCGCCTTGCGCGTGGTGTCATCGCGGCGGCGCAGCAGGAAGCGACGGGCTGCGCCGAGGCTCAACGAAGCGATCAGCGGCGCCGGCCCCAGCTCGGGCTCGTCATCGCTGTGCCAGCCCATGTAGTCGGTGCCGCCGCGATAGCGGTTGAGCAGTACGCTGTTGAATCGACCGACGCCCTCGGCCTGCAGCCGGTCACGCAGCGCGGACAGCCGTGGCGCCCAAGGATGCGGGACGAACTCGGCACCGGAATATCGGTAGCGCGCCTGCGGATCACCGATCCAGCAGCTCAACCGCGGTGAATCCACCCAGTTGCCGAACATGCGGATGCGGTGGGTTTCCCACGGGATTTCCTGCGCCAATGCCTGCTGCAGGGCATCAGCTTCAGCTGCGGGCAGCCATCCGGCCAGGTGGCGGACGTCGGCATCTGGCAGGTCGTGGGGGAATAGCATGGGAGATTCAGGGAAAGGGGGCAGCGACGCGCTGCCCCGTGGATGCTCAGCGGCGCTTGAACGCGACGCCGGTCTTTTCCTTCAACTCATCCTCGCCCACACCCGCCGCAGTCTCCACCAGCACCAGGCCGTCATCGGTCACATCGAATACCGCCAGGTCGGTGATGATGCGGTCAACCACGCCCACACCGGTCAGCGGCAGCGTGCATTCGGCCAGGATCTTGTGCTCGCCGTTCCTGGCGGTGTGCTCCATCAGCACCACCACGCGCTGCACGCCGGCCACCAGGTCCATCGCACCGCCCATGCCCTTGACCATCTTGCCGGGCACCATCCAGTTGGCCAGGTCGCCCTTGTCCGTCACCTGCATCGCACCGAGGATGGCCAGGTTGACGTGGCCACCGCGGATCATCGCAAAGCTGTCATGGCTGCCGAAGTAGCTGGCGCCCGCACGTGCGGTGACGGTCTGCTTGCCGGCATTGATCAGGTCGGCGTCCACCTCGGCCTCGGTGGGGAACGGACCGATGCCCAGCAGGCCGTTTTCCGACTGCAGCCACACGTCCACGCCTTCGGGAATGTGGTTGGCCACCAGCGTCGGCAGGCCGATGCCCAGGTTCACGTAGGCGCCATCGGTCAGTTCACGCGCAGCGCGCGCCGCCATCTCATCGCGGGTCCATGCCATGTCAGTTGCCCTCCGCACGGATGGTGCGCTGTTCGATACGCTTTTCAGGGGTGGGGTTGTGCACGATGCGGTGCACGTAGATGCCCGGCAGGTGTACCTGGTCCGGATCGATGCTGCCGACCGGCACCACCTCCTCCACTTCCACGATGCAGACCTTGCCGGCCATTGCGCAGGCCGGGTTGAAGTTGCGCGCGGTCTTGCGGAACACCAGGTTGCCGGCCTCGTCGGCCTTCCAGGCCTTGACCAGGGCAACGTCGGCGCGCAGCGCGGTTTCCATCACATAGTGCTTGCCATCGAACTCGCGGGTTTCCTTGCCTTCGGCGACCACGGTGCCGTAACCGGTGGCGGTGAAGAACGCCGGGATACCCGCACCGCCTGCACGCAGGCGCTCGGCCAGGGTGCCCTGCGGATTGAATTCCAGCTCCAGCTCGCCGGCCAGGTACTGCCGTTCGAATTCCTTGTTCTCGCCCACGTACGACGAAATCATCTTCTTGATCTGCCGGGTTTCCAGCAGCTGGCCCAGGCCGAAGCCATCGACGCCGGCATTGTTGGAGATCACGGTCAGGCCCTTGGCGCCACTGTCGCGCAACGCGGCGATCAGTGCCTCGGGAATGCCGCACAGGCCGAAGCCCCCCACGGCCAGGGTCTGGCCATCGGCGACCACGCCCTGCAGGGCCTGCGCCGCAGAGGCGAAACGCTTGCTGCGCGTGCCGCTGGAAGTTGATTGCTGCATCTCTACTGCCCTACCCGGTGAGAATGCCGCCATTCTAGCGGCACACCCGACGCCGGCTGGGATGCGCCGCAGCATGAACCGGCATGCCGGGCTGCCAATCCGTAGAATGTCCGTTTCCCCGCTTGCGGTGCCCTTGGCAACGCGTGCTGTAGATGGAGAGGACAGGACGACGCATGGCCGAAGTATTCACCGGAGGGGAACTGTCCCGCTGGCTGGATGCCGGGACGCTGGAAACGGGCAACCACCACGTGCCGGCAGTGCGCGAACTGCGCTACCGGTCACCGCTGCTGACCGCCCAGGTCGAGGGCTGGCAGGTGGTGATCGACCTGGATGCCAGCGCCCGCACCCCGCACAGCCCCCTGCAGAGTCGCTGCACCTGTCCGGCTGGCACGCACTGCGAGCATGTCGCCGCGGTGTTGCTGGCCGCACTGCAGAACTCACTGGAGGGTGAACCGGGTTCGCTGCGTGCGGCCGCCGATCCGATACTGCCCACCCTGCAGATCCAGGCGATGACACCGATCCTGCATCTGCACAGCATGGAATACCGGCCTGCCTGGCTCACCGAACGTGACCCCTCGCAATGGCTCGACGTCGCCACCGTCGCGTTCGAGTACGACGAACACGTGCGTTTTCTCGACGACCCCTCGCTGTTCGTGCACGACGCCGAGGGCCAGCTCTACCTGCTGCCACGTGACCTGGCCGGGGAGGCTCGGCGCGAGGCTGAACTGCACAGCGTCCACCTGCACCGCGAGCGGCAACCGCGCATCGTGCTGGACGGCGGCGGCCCGTTGTTCGAGCTGCGCAGTTTCGACTGGACCCGCTTCCTGCTGGAGGACGTGCTGCGGCTGGAAGCACTGGGCTGGAAGATCGAGACTGACGACGCCTTCCGCCACCGCATCACCCGGGTGGAGGACATCGACCTGGATGTCCGGTCGGTGTCCGCCGACAGCAACGAGCTCGACCTGGCCCTGACCATCGACGCCGATGGCCGCAGCATTGCGCTGGTTCCGCTGTTGCAGGGTGTACTGCAGTCCGATCCGCGCTGGCTGCGCGGCCAGCTGGATGCCATTGGCGATGACGAGAACGTATTGCTGACGACGGCAGACAATGAACGTCTTGCCCTGCGGGCAGCGCGGCTGAAGCCGGTGATCGCGCTGCTTGCGGATCTGTTCGGCGACCGTGGGCAACCGCTGCGCCTGCAGGCGCATGATCGCGGCCGCCTGCAGGCCCTGCAGGACGCTGCGCAGTTACGGCTGCACAGCAGCAACGATACCCGTGCACGCGTGCAGCGCCTGCTGGACGCCCCGGCGATGACCGCTGTGCCAGCGCCCCAGGGTTTGCGCGCGACGCTGCGCAGCTACCAGCTCGAGGGCCTGTCCTGGCTGCAGTACCTGCGCCAGCAGGGCCTGGGCGGCGTGCTGGCCGATGACATGGGCCTGGGCAAGACACTGCAGACCCTGGCCCATCTGCTGCTTGAAAAGCAGAGTGGCCGCCTGGACAAGCCGGCGCTGGTGGTCGTGCCAACCTCGTTGCTGCACAACTGGCAGAGCGAAGCGGCGCGCTTCGCCCCGGATCTGCGTGTACTGACCCTGCACGGCCCCGCACGTGACACGCGGTTCGACGCCATTGCCGCCCATGATCTGATACTGACCACCTATCCCCTGTTGTGGCGCGACGAACCGGCGCTGCAGGCGCATTCCTACCATCTGCTGATCCTCGACGAGGCGCAGCAGGTGAAGAATCCCAGATCGCGCGCGGCGGCCACGCTGCGCACGCTGCAGGCGCGGCATCGGCTGTGCCTGACCGGTACCCCGCTGGAGAACCATCTGGGCGAGCTGTGGACGCAGTTTGACTTCCTGCTGCCCGGCCTGCTCGGCAGCGAAAAGCAGTTCAACCAGCACTGGCGCCATCCCATCGAGCGCGGCAGCGACCAGCGCCGTGCACAGCTGCTGGCCCAGCGGCTGCGACCTTTCATCCTGCGCCGGCGCAAGGACCAGGTCGCTTCCGAGCTTCCACCGAAGACGGTCATCACCCGCACCGTGGCAATGGAAGGCGCCCAGCGCGACCTATACGAAACCGTGCGTGCGGCGATGGAAAAGCAGGTCCGCGATGCGATCAACGGCAGCGGGCTGGCGCGCAATCACATCGTGGTACTGGACGCGTTGCTGAAGCTGCGCCAGGTCTGCTGCGATCCGCGCCTGCTGCCAGGCGGGACACCCGCGCGCGCTGCCGGTTCGGCCAAGCTGGAGCTGCTGCGCGAGATGTTGCCTGCCATGGTCGAGGAAGGGCGGCGCATCCTGCTGTTCTCGCAGTTCACCGGCATGCTGGCGTTGATCGGCCAGGCCCTGCGGGACCTCAGCCTGCCCTACGTCCAGCTCACCGGCGATACCCAGGACCGGGTCACGCCCGTGCAGCGCTTCATGCAGGGCGAGGTTCCGGTGTTCCTGATCAGCCTGAAGGCCGGTGGCGTGGGCCTGAACCTGACCGCTGCCGACACCGTCATCCATTTCGATCCCTGGTGGAATCCGGCCGCCGAGAACCAGGCCACCGACCGTGCCCATCGCATCGGCCAGGACCAGCCGGTGTTCGTCTACAAGCTGATCACCGCCGGCAGCGTCGAGGAACGGATCGCCGAGCTGCAGCAGCGCAAGGCCGACCTGGCCGACGCGATCCTGGAGGGTGGTGGCGGAACCGGCCCACGATTCGATGCGGCCGACCTTGATGCCCTGCTGTCTCCCCTGCCCGGCGCGCCGGCCAAACGCGCGGCAGGCAGACGCAGGGCCACTCGTGCGTGACCTCTTCGGCGGTCAGGCAGCGTTGGGGCTTTGGAAACGCTTCCCATACAGCGCTGGGATTACACTAGCCAACTGATCTGACAAAGGATTCCAGCGATGCCCCTGCCCGCCTTCAAGGCTTATGACATCCGCGGCCGCGTGCCGGAAGAACTGAACGAAGACCTCGCCCGCCGGATCGGCGTGGCCCTGGCCGATCAGTTGTCGCCCGGGCCAGTGGTGGTGGGGCACGACGTGCGCCTGACCAGTCCGGCGCTGCAGGATGCGCTGGCAGAAGGCCTGCGCGGCGCGGGCCGGGAAGTGATCGACATTGGCCTGTGCGGCACCGAGGAAGTCTATTTCCAGACCGACCATCGCGGTGCAGCGGGCGGTGTGATGGTTACCGCCAGCCACAACCCGATGGACTACAACGGCATGAAGCTGGTCAAGGAGAATGCCCGGCCGATCAGTTCCGATACCGGCCTGTTCGCAATCTCCGATGCCGTGGCGGCTGACAGCGCAGCACCGCAGCCGCCGACCGCAGGCCAACGCAGCGAGCACGACAAGAGCGCCTACATCCGGCACCTGCTGTCCTATGTGGACAGCACCAAGCTCAAGCCCCTCAAGCTGGTGGTCAACCCAGGCAATGGGGGCGCCGGCGCCATCGTCGACCTGCTCGCACCGCACCTGCCGTTCGAGTTCATCCGCATCTGCCACGAACCCGATGGCAGTTTCCCCAACGGCATTCCCAATCCGCTGCTGCAGGAGAACCGCGCCGCCACGGCCGAGGCGGTCCGCCAGCACGGCGCCGACTTCGGCATTGCCTGGGATGGCGATTTCGACCGCTGCTTCTTCTTCGACCACAGCGGGCGCTTCATCGAGGGCTATTACCTCGTCGGCCTGCTGGCCAAGGCGGCGCTGGACCGTAACCCGGGTGGCAAGATCGTGCATGACCCACGCCTGGTCTGGAACACCGTGGAGATGGTCGAACAGGCGGGTGGTGTGCCGGTGCTGTGCAAGAGCGGCCATGCCTTCATCAAGGAGAAGATGCGCGCAGAGGACGCGGTGTATGGCGGCGAAATGAGTGCCCATCACTACTTCCGCGAATTCGCCTACGCCGACTCGGGCATGATCCCCTGGCTGCTGATCGCCCAGCTCATTTCCGAAAGCGGCCGTTCGCTGGCCGACTGGGTTGAGGACCGCATGGCCGCCTATCCGTGCAGTGGCGAGATCAACTTCAAGGTCAGCGATGCGAAGGCGTCCGTGGCCCGCGTGATGGAACACTTCGCCGCACAGTCTCCGGTGCTGGACCATACCGATGGCATCAGTGCCGACTTCGGCGACTGGCGCTTCAACCTGCGCAGTTCCAACACCGAGCCGCTGCTGCGCTTGAATGTGGAGTCGCGTGGGGATGCGGCGCTGATGCAGGCACGCACCGACGAAATCTCTGCCCTCCTCCAGTCGTAAGCAAGGAAGATCATGAGTACCATCCAGCCCGTCATTCTCTCCGGCGGCTCCGGCACCCGCCTGTGGCCACTTTCGCGCGAGGCCTATCCCAAGCAGTTCCTGCCGTTGGCCGGTGAGCTGACGATGTTGCAGGCAACCTGGCAGCGCGTGGCGCCGATCGCCAGCCGAGGCCCGCTGGTCATCGCCAATGAGGAACACCGCTTCGTTGCCGCCGAACAGCTGCAGCAGGTCGGCGCCGAGCCTGCGGCGATCATCCTCGAGCCGGTCGGCCGCAACACCGCCCCGGCCATTGCCGTGGCCGCGCTGGAGGCCACCCGCGACGGCGCCGATGCGCTGTTGCTGGTACTGCCTTCCGACCACGTGATCACCGACGAAGCCGCGTTTCGCGCTGCGGTGCAGGCGGCTGCCGGCGCCGCTGAAGCCGGCAAGCTGGTCACCTTCGGTATCGTGCCGACCGGCCCGGAGACCGGCTACGGCTACATCAAGGCCGCCCATGGCCAGGACGTGCGCGCGGTCGAGCGTTTCGTCGAAAAGCCCGATCTGGACACCGCCACCGGCTACGTGGCCAGCGGCCAGTACTACTGGAACAGCGGCATGTTCCTGTTCAAGGCCTCGCGTTACCTGCAGGAGCTGGAACGCCTGCAGCCGGTCATGTTGTCGGCCTGCCGCAACGCATGGCAGAGCGCACGCCGCGATGCCGATTTCACCCGGTTGGACAAGGACGCGTTCACTGCCGTGCCGTCCGACTCGATCGATTACGCCGTGATGGAAAAGACCGCCGATGCAGTGGTGGTGCCGTTGGATGCCGGCTGGAACGATGTCGGTTCCTGGACCGCACTGCGCGATGTATCGCAGCAGGACGGCGATGGCAATGCGCACCAGGGTGATGTGATCGCCATCGACTGCCGCAACACCTACGCCTACGGCCAACGGCTGGTGGCGATGGTCGGGCTGGATGATGTGATCGTGGTCGAGACCGACGACGCGGTGCTGGTCGGCAAGGCCGACCGCATGCAGGAGGTCAAGACCGTGGTGGCGCAGTTGAAGGCCGACGGCCGCAGCGAAGCGACCTGGCACCGCAAGGTCTACCGCCCGTGGGGCGCCTACGATTCAATTGACAACGGCGAGCGTTTCCAGGTCAAGCGGATCACGGTCAAGCCCGGCGGTACGCTGAGCCTGCAGATGCACCACCACCGTGCCGAGCACTGGATCGTGGTCAGCGGCACCGCCGAAGTCACCCGTGGCGACGAGGTGATCCTGCTGAGCGAAAACCAGAGCACCTACATCCCGCTGGGCGTGACCCATCGCCTGCGCAACCCCGGCAAGCTGCCGCTGGAACTGATCGAGGTGCAGTCCGGCAGCTACCTCGGCGAGGATGACATCGTGCGGTTCGAGGATACGTACGGGCGGAGTTGACCCGGAACCCGCTGCATTCTGGGTGGCGCCGGCCCATGGCCGGCGAACGCAGCGGTAATGTGCATCCGCCGGGCATGGCCCGGCGCTACCTTCAGCTGGCCAGTTCGGCCATGACCCGCTTCAGGCCGTCCTGCCACGTTGGCAGCGCGATGCCAAAGTCCTGCTGCAGCTTGCGGTTGTCCAGCACCGACCACGCCGGACGCTTGGCCGGGGTCGGGTATTCGGAACTGGGGATGGCTTCAACCGACGGCACCTTGGCCAGCACGCCCGTCGCCAGTGCTTCAGCGAAAATCGCCTCGGCAAAACCATGCCAGCTGGTCTGGCCCGACGTCGTCAGATGCCACGTTCCCGACAGCGCGCCCGGATGCTGCAGCGCCTGCACGGTGACATCCGCGATCAATGCCGCCGGCGTCGGCGTGCCGATCTGGTCGGCCACCACACGCAGCTGATCGCGCTCAGCGCCCACCCGCAGCATCGTGCGCAGGAAATTGGCACCGTGCGAGGCATACACCCACGCCGTGCGGAAGAGCAGATGACGGCCGCCGGCAGCGCGCACGGCGTCTTCGCCATCACGCTTGCTGGTGCCATAGACCCCCAGCGGCGCGGTCGGTTCATCCTCACGGTACGGGGCCGTGCCCTGGCCATCGAACACGTAGTCGGTGGAGTAATGCACGAACGGCACACCATGCGCCGCGCACCAGCGCGCGATGACGCCTGGCGCCTGCGCGTTGGCCGCAAAGGCGGCGTCCACCTCCTGTTCGGCACGGTCGACGGCGGTGTAAGCGGCCGCATTGACCACCACCGACGGCTGCAGGCGATCCAGCAGTGCCGGCAGGCTGTCAGGCCGGCCGAAATCAGCGGTTTCACAGGCGCTGCCATCGGGCAGGACGCCGCTGCGGGTGGTCGCAACCATCTTGCCCAGCGGTGCCAGCGCGCGCAGCAGCTCCTGGCCGACCTGGCCGTTGCCGCCGAACAGCAGCACCGTCATGGCTGGTACACCGGCAAGCGATCTTCGGCGATGTCCTTCAGGAACGGGGCATTCTCGTCCTTGGCCGAAAGGGTCGGGGTGCTGATCGGCCAGTCCACGGCGATATCGGCATCGTTCCAGCGGATGCCGGCATCCACCTCCTTGACGTAGACATCCGTGCACAGGTAGCTGAACAGTGCGCGCTCGGACAGCACGGCAAATCCGTGGGCGAAGCCTTCGGGAATCCAGAACTGCTTCCTGTTTTCAGCGCTCAACACGACCGCTTCCCAGCGGCCGAACGTCGGCGAGCCGCGGCGGATGTCGACGGCGACGTCGTACACCTCGCCTTCCAGCACTGATACCAGTTTTCCCTGGGGCCGCGGCCACTGGTAATGCAGCCCGCGCAGTACACCCCGGCTGGAGGTGGACACATTGCTCTGCACGAAGCGATCCGGCAGGCCCAATGCAGCGAAGCGCTCAGCGTTCCAGGTCTCGTAGAAGAAACCACGCTCATCACCGAAAACCGCCGGTTCGATCACCCGGCAACCCGGCAGTGAAGTTTCGATCACTTTCACGGAACGACTCCCCGCAGGGCGAGCGTGTGCAGGTACTGGCCATAGCCATTCTTGATCAGCGGCGCAGCCAGCGCTTCCAGCTGCTCGGCGTTGATCCAGCCCTGACCGAAGGCGATTTCTTCCGGACAGCAGACCTGCAGGCCTTGGCGGGTCTGGATCGTCTCGATGAAGTTGGACGCTTCCAGCAGCGACTGGTGGGTACCGGTATCCAGCCACGCATAACCACGTCCCAGCGCTTCCAGGTGCAGATTGCCCTCCTGCAGGTAGCGCTTGTTGAGATCGGTGATTTCCAGTTCGCCACGCGGCGAGGGCTTGAGCTCGGCAGCGTAGTCGCTGGCCTTGCCGTCGTAGAAATACAGCCCGGTGACCGCATAGTTCGAACGCGGATTCTCCGGCTTCTCGACCAGGTCGATCACCTTGCCGCTCTTGTCGAACTCGGCAACACCGTAGCGCTCCGGGTCATTGACCCAGTAGCCGAACACGGTCGAACCGTCCACGCGTTCGTCGGCGCGCTTGAGCACCTCGCGCAGGCCGTGGCCGTGGAAGATGTTGTCCCCCAGCACCAGGCAGCTTGGTTTGCCGGCCACGAAATCGCGGCCGATCAGATACGCCTGGGCCAGGCCATCAGGGCTCGGCTGCACGGCGTACTGGATGTCCATGCCCCACTGCGAACCATCGCCCAGCAGCTGCTGGAACAGCGCCTGCTCGTGCGGGGTGTTGATGATCAGCACTTCACGGATGCCCGCCAGCATCAGCACGCTGAGCGGGTAATAGATCATCGGCTTGTCATACACCGGCAGCAGCTGCTTGCTGACGCCCTTGGTGATCGGATACAGCCGGGTGCCGGAGCCACCGGCGAGGATGATGCCCTTGCGCTGGGTCATGTCGTCTCCTGGGTTCAGGCCGCGGTGCCGATGCGCTGCAGGCGGTAGCTGCCGTCGAGCACGCCGTTGACCCATTCCTGGTTGTCCAAGTACCAGTCGACGGTGAAGCCGATGCCCTGTTCAAAGGTGTAGGCCGGCTCCCAGCCCAGGTCGTTCTTCAGCTTGGAGGCATCGATCGCGTAACGGCGGTCATGGCCCGGGCGGTCGGCCACGTAGGTGATCTGGCTGCTGCGCGGCTGGCCGTCCGCACGCGGGCGGCGTTGGTCCAGCAGCGCGCAGATCGCCTGCACCACTTCGATGTTCTGCTTTTCGGAGTTGCCGCCGACGTTGTAGGTCTCGCCGACCTGGCCCTTGGCCAGCACGGTACGGATCGCTTCGCAGTGGTCGGACACGAACAGCCAGTCACGCACCTGCTTGCCGTCGCCGTATACCGGCAGCGGCTCGCCGGCCAGCGCCTTGGCGATCACCAGCGGGATCAGCTTCTCCGGGAAGTGGTACGGACCGTAGTTGTTGGAGCAGTTGGTGGTCAGCACCGGCAGCCCGTACGTATGGTGGAAGGCGCGGACCAGGTGGTCCGAGGCGGCCTTGGACGCCGAGTACGGCGAGTTCGGGGCATACGGGGTGGTTTCGCTGAACTTGCCGGTCTCGCCCAAGGTGCCGTACACCTCGTCGGTGGAGACATGCAGGAAGCGGAAGGCCGCGCCCTGCTCGGCCGGCAACGCCTTCCAGTAATCGCGCACGGCCTCGAGCAGGCCGAGGGTGCCGACGACATTGGTCTGGATGAACGCGCCCGGGCCGTCGATGGAACGGTCGACGTGGCTTTCGGCGGCGAAGTTCAGCACCGCATCGGGCTGGTGCTCGGCCAGCAGGCGGGTAACCAGCGCGCTGTCACCGATGTCGCCCTGCACGAACACGTGATTCGGGTTGCCCTCCAGGCTGGACAGGGTCTTCAGGTTGCCGGCGTAGGTCAGCGCATCAAGATTAACGACTTTGACGCCACGTGCGACCGCCTCGAGAACGAAGTTACCGCCAATGAATCCGGCACCGCCGGTGACAAGCCATGTAGGCACTACTCGTTCTCCTGTAGAAGTTTCGGCTGCGGGCCACGCGCAGAGGCCCGATTCAGCGTTACAGGATACATCGGCCCTGTCTTCACGACTGCCTGCTGCACGTGAACGCAGGTCGCTGCGGGCGCTTTCCATGCGGCATCGCAGCATAACCATACGCATTCGCATGGTCACCCCAAGCCAGCTAGAATCAGGGTCCCACCCCCGAACCGGTTGCTGTGCGAGGACCGGACGTTTCCCGTTACTGTGAGCCGGCCAGCGGCCGGCACTACAAGGATCGAGTACCAGATGAAAATCCTCGTCGCGTACAAGCGCGTGGTGGACTACAACGTCCGCATTCAGGTCAAGCCGGACGGCTCCGGCGTGGTCACCGATGGCGTCAAGCTGTCCCCCAATCCCTTCGATGAAATCGCCTTGGAAGAAGCCCTGCGCCTGCGCGACAAGGGCATCGCCAGCGAAGTCGTGGTCGCCACCATCGCCCCGGCCGACGCTCAGGCGCACCTGCGCAACGGTCTGGCCATGGGCGCCAATCGCGCCATCCACGTGGTCACCGACCAGGCCATCCAGCCGCTGACCGCTGCCCGCACCCTGCTCAAGCTGGTCGAGAAGGAACAGCCGGACCTGGTGATCCTGGGCAAGCAGGCCATCGACGACGACGCCAACCAGACCGGCCAGATGCTGGCCACGCTGTGGGGCCGTCCGCAGGCGACCTTCGCCAGCAAGCTCGAGATTGCCGACGGCAAGGCCACCGTGACCCGTGAAGTCGACGCCGGCCTGGAAACGCTGGAAGTGGACCTGCCGGCGGTGGTCACCACCGACCTGCGCCTGAACGAGCCGCGCTTCATCAAGCTGCCCGACATCATGAAGGCCAAGGCCAAGCCGCTGGAGACGCTGCAGCTGGCCGACCTCGGTGTTGAAGCCGCCGATACGTTCAAGACCACCCAGTACGCCGCGCCGTCCAAGCGCAGCAAGGGTGTGATGGTCAAGGACGCGGCCGAACTGGTTGCCGCACTCAAGCAGAAGGGGTTGCTGTAATGAGCAAGATTCTCGTCATCGCCGAGCACCACGACGGCAAGCTCAACGCCGCCACCGCCAAGACCGTCAGCGCGGCCGCCGCCATTTCCGGCGCCAGCATCGACGTGCTGGTGCTGGCCGCCGACCCGACTGCCGTTGCGGCTGAAGCGGCCAAGATCGCCGGCGTCGCCAAGGTCCTGTCCGTGGCCAATGCCGCCAACGCGCAGGCGCTGGCCCAGGTACTGGCCCCGCAGATCGCGCAGCTGGCCAAGGGCTACACCCACGTGTTCGGCCCGTCGACCACCTTCGGCAAGGACCTGATGCCGTGCGTAGCCGCCCTGCTCGGCGTCAACCAGGTCTCCGACCTGATGGCCGTCGAAGGCAGCCACAGCTTCAAGCGGCCGATCTACGCCGGCAACGCGATCATCACCGTGGAAGTGCCGGCCGACCAGATCGTGGTCGCCACGGTGCGCGCCGCCTCCTGGCCGGAAGCCGCTCAGGGCGGCAGTGCCGCCGTTGAAGCGGCCAGCGTCGATGCAGCGCTGCCGACCCACACCCGCTTCGTCGGCCTGGCCGCTGGCGCCAGCGACCGCCCGGACCTGCAGAGCGCCAAGCGCGTGGTCTCCGGTGGCCGTGGCGTCGGTTCGGAAGAGAACTTCAAGGTCATCTTCCAGCTGGCCGACAAGCTCGGCGCCGCCGTCGGTGCCTCGCGCGCTGCGGTCGATGCCGGCTACGTGCCGAGCGACCTGCAGGTTGGCCAGACCGGCAAGATCATCTCGCCGGAGCTGTATGTGGCCGTCGGCATCAGCGGCGCCATCCAGCACCTGACCGGCATCAAGGATGCCGGCACGATCGTGGCGATCAACAAGGATGCGGATTCGCCGATCTTCGAGATTGCCGATATCGGTCTGGTGGGGGATCTGTTTGCGATCCTGCCGGAGCTGGAAGCGGCGCTCGGCTGATTCGCGTTCACTCGCCGCAAAGCAGGCAGCAGCAGGCGCAAGCCCGGCCGGAGCGGCGCTCCCGCCGGGCTCTTGTGCGCATCCAAAAGTAGCCGGACAAGATTTGATACATGGCGATACGCCTACGGGGTGGCCCTTCGTTGCGTCTCAGACCAGAATGCTTACGTTTTTCACGCGATTGTTACATTAATGAAATCAGGAACAAGGGCGATCGCCCGGGCATTTGCCAAGGATTTGGCGGCTTCATGGAAGTACCTGCCGATCGGCCTGATGGCCTGCATCCTCATGGCTGCCGTGGCGTGGATCAGTTTTGGATTCGTGTATGGCGCCGGAGCAATCATTGCGACCGGGCTATTGCTGGGCTGCGCGTTGTGGTTGCTAGGCCCTGCCCTGCGCAATCATTGGTGGGGCGCCGCATTGGCAGCGGGGCTGGCGAGCCTGCTGTTGGTTGGCAACGCGGCAAAGGTGGCGATGCTGCACATGCCGCTTTCCATCGCAGATGCACAGGCCCTCCCCATCCTGCTGGCCACTCTGTCTGGCCGTCCCCTGCTGCTGGCGACAGTTCTGATTGCCGTTGCCGTGCTGCTCCTGCTGGGCAGCCTTCGTCCACGCCGGCGCAGTCTGCTGGGCCTGGCCGCGGCTACCGTCGTCGTCTTCCTGCTGCCTACAGCATACGGCGTGTTGCGTCCGATCTCCGAAAGCCTGCTTCCTGTGGGAATCGAAGAACTGAAAATGCCAAATGGCGAGATCGTGCAGATTCCCGGCCGTGAGGATCAGATCAACCTGCTGCGGGTGCGCGGTCCGCTGCTGTACCTGCTTGAAGACTGGCGGGTAATGCGTGAAGACACCCGCAAGGTTCCTACAGCTGCAGAGATCAACGCGCTGGCGCTGCAGGCGTGGCGCCCGGGCAACATCGGCAAACCGCGCAACGTACACGTCGTCCTGCTCGAAAGTGTCTGGGACATCACACTCCTGGACCGTTACAACAGTTCCCGCAGTCCGCTCGACCCACGCTTGCTGGCATTGTGGGAAAGCGCTGGGCGCCCCTATGTACTGTCACCGGAGATGGGCGGTGCCACCGCCAACGCCGAGTTTGAAGTGCTGTGCGGCCTGCCCGCCCCGCGCAACTCTGTCGCCTTCGTCAACCTGATGCGCAATCCCTCGCCCTGCCTTCCCGCAGTACTGGCGCGCTCGGGTTACCGCACGGTGGCCAGTCATGCGCATCGTGCCGATAACTGGAACCGGGTACGTGCCTATGACCACGCAGGCTTCGATCTGTATCGGCCGATCAGCGCTTTCGAGCTCGATGATCTGGAGGGTGGGCTGCTGGCCGACAGCTCGTTCTTCCGGCAGAACCTGCAGTACCTGGATGAGAACCGCTTCGACGGCCCCGTGTTCAACTATCTCGTTTCGCTTTCGTCACACTGGGGTTTCGTCCGCAATACCGAGCGCCGCCCCGACCTGGTGGCGATCAGCCCGGCCGATGCTCCGGTGCTTCATGCCTATGCCAATGCAGTGGCCTACACCACCAAGGCCTTCATGGACTGGACCGAGACCATCCTGGCGCGCGATCCGGAGGCCCTGATCATTGCCTTCGGCGATCATTCGCCATCGCTTGATGTGGATCCGGACCCATACACCGCGGTCAACGGGAGGGACAAGGCAGCATTCGACACCCCGGCAACGCGACGCAAAGTCGGCATCAGCCGTACTCCGCTGCTGATCCTCGACGGCAACCGCGGGGCGCTGCGCACCGCTACCGATCTGCCCATGTACGAACTGCCGGGCCTGATCGGCCAGTTGCTGGGCAGCGCCGCCCTGCTTCCGCAGTCGGCCCAGCGCGGCCCGATGACGCTGCGCCCCTTCCGCGGGCACCTGCTCACCAGCAACGACGGCAGCTGGACCGACTGTGCCGGCCGCGATAGCTCCCCGCGCACCCCGACCTGCAATGCCGCCTGGAAGCAGTTCGATCAGCTGCGTGCTCTCCGCCAGGACACCGTCCTCGGCGATGGCCACTACCTGCACGCCCAGCATGCCGAGACGTACCGTGTGCCTCGCCTGCAGCCAATGGTGGTCGAAGCAAGCCATGCAGACTGCGAGTTCGAGGTCGATCAGTGGGGCCCGCACCGGGCGATGCCGGGACAGGGATTCAACGTGCAAACCGACGGCTCCAGCGCCATGTGGTTTACCATGAAGCATCTGCGCGGCCTGCCCCAGGTGAAGATAGGCAACACTGTCGGTCAAGCCAATGCGGGCGAGCGTCTGATTACGGCCGCCTTTGCTACCGACGCCATCGCCAAGCTCGCAGGTCCCACGCCGGTCATCCTCAGCTGTCCCGGCCAACCACCGGTAAAGGTGGGCATTCTCGTGGTCTCCGCTGCGCCCGAGCCGGCGTCACCAGCTGCTGCCGACGCGTGCAGCTTCACGATTGACCAGTGGGGCCCGCGCACTGGCACGGCAGTACAGGGATTCAACCCCCAGCCCGACGGTAGCAGTGCGATGTGGATCACCATGAAACAGCTGCAAGGACATCCTCAGGTACGAATCGGGACCACGACCGGGACCAGTGCCTATGGCGATCTGTTGGTGACTTCCGCGTTCAGCGACCCTGCCTTGCTCGCCGAGCCAGGCCCGCTGCCCGTATCGATCGCCTGTCCGGGGCAAGCCGCCGTCGAGCTGGGTACGATCCAGCTTGAGGCCCGCCAGCCATCGACCCAGCCGGACAGAAACTGAACGCGCGGTCCCACGTCCGGCCCGGCGAAGGCGACACCCGGCCAGTGTGAGACAGCCGGTAACGCTATAATCGGCGACTGCCGTCACTGATCGTCGCGCGGGCGGATGCCGGGGTACGCAGCTTCCCGTGCATCCGGCCACCTGTCGCGAGATGGTGACATTCACGTGCCGAGGCAGGGCGCCCTCAGGATCCCTCTACGCCATGACAGACGCGATGCCTTCCTCTCCGATCCGCAGGCATTCCAGCCTTGAGATTTCAGTGGTGGCGCCGGTTTATGGCTGCCAGGGGTGCCTGGAAGACCTTGTGGATCAGGTGGAAGCTGCGATCGCGACGATGGGTGTCAGCTTCGAGATGATCCTGGTCGACGACGCCAGCCCCGACGGGGCCTGGTCCCGGATCGAGGAACTGGCCGGCAGCCGCCCCTGGCTGCGTGGCCTGCGTCTGTCACGCAACTTCGGCCAACATTCAGCCATCTCCGCCGGTATCGAGCACGCGCGTGGCAAATGGACCGTTGTCATGGACTGCGACCTGCAGGACGTGCCCGCGGAAATTCCGGCGTTGTATCGCAAAGCCAATGCCGAACAGCTGGATGTGGTGTTTGCCCAGCGTCTGGAACGTCAGGACACCCCGCTCAAGCGCCTGTCCTCTTGGACCTTCTTCAGCGTACTGGGTTGGTTGACCGGCGTTCCGCAGGATCCGAGCACGGCCAACTTCGGCATCTATCACCGCAAGGTCATCCAGGCGGTGTGCCAGATGCCCGAACGCGACCGTTCATTCCCGTTGATGGTCAAGTGGGCCGGCTTCCGCATCGGCAAGTTGCCGGTGCAGCACCAGGCCCGTACCGTCGGCGAGACCTCCTATACCCTGCGAAAGCTGCTCAAGCTGTCGATGAACATCGCCTTGGGCTACTCCGAAAAGCCGCTGCGGATGGTTGCCGGCACTGGCATCGTCTGCTCCCTGGTCGCATTTGTGCTGGTGGCCATGAGCCTGCTGCGCTGGTGGGATGGGGACATCGAGGTGGCTGGCTACACCTCCATCATCGGTTCGGTCTGGCTCATCGGCGGCCTGGTGATGTTCTGCCTCGGCGTGGTGGGACTGTATGTCGGCCAGGTGTTCCGCAACGTGCAGAAACGCCCCTACTACATCGTCGCAGATGCAGTGAACGACGCAGAGGAAGCACGTTGAACATGATCATCGACAACGGTCAGGGGCGTATTGCCGCACGCCTGACGCCCTGGGACGAGCGCGCTCTGGGCTTTGTCACCGCCGAGGTGACCTCCCTGGAGATTTCCAGCGCCGAACAGGCGGTTCCGCTGCTTTCCGAGCTCGATCAGTGGTGCGCCGCACATGCGGTGCACTACCTGTTCGGCCGCATCGACGCGACCCAGGCGGTGGCCAAGTCGGCCCTGCTTGGGCAGGGCTATGCCTTCGTGGAAACGTCACTGACCGTCTCGCGCAGT
This sequence comes from Stenotrophomonas sp. 3(2025), assembly GCF_052665395.1. NCBI lineage: Bacteria > Pseudomonadati > Pseudomonadota > Gammaproteobacteria > Lysobacterales > Lysobacteraceae > Stenotrophomonas > Stenotrophomonas sp. 3(2025). Next base: position 41,088 of record NZ_JBQOIF010000017.1, read on the forward strand.
GGGTTTGCCAACCTGCCACCGGTACCGCGCGGCATGCTGCCGACGCTGCGCCCAGCAACCTCCGCGGACGTGGCTGAACTGCGACGTATCGCTGCGACCGATTTCGCCCACGGCCGCTTCCTGGAAGATCCCGCCATCGACCCGCAGCGCGCCGCGTTGCGCACCGCCAACTGGATCGAAGACCTGGTCAGCGGCGGGTTGGTCCAGGTCGCCGAATCGCGGGGGCGAATCATTGGTTTCCATGCCGAACGCGTTGCCGCCGACAAAAGCAACTGCGAGCTGCTGCTGACCGGTGCCACCGGGCCTTATGCGATGCTGGCCCTGCCGCTGTGGATCACCGCACTGGAATCGCTTGCCGCACGCAGCATTCCACAGTGCACTACCCTCGTTTCCGCCGCCAATACGGGCATTCTCAACCTCTATGCCCGCCTCGGCTTCCATTTCAACAGCACCCTGTTTGGGTTCAGGAAATTTCTATGAATGACACCGTTACCGAAGACAAGGTCGTTGCCGTATTCGCCCGCGTGCTCGGCATCGCGGCCGACAGCGTGAACGATGAGCTGCGCTACGCCACCATCCCTCAATGGGACTCGATCGCCCACATGTCGGTGGTGGCCGCGCTGGAAGAGGCGTTCGGCGTGATGATCGACATGGACGAAGTGATCGACATGAGTTCGGTAGGCAAAGCCCGCGAAATCCTGCGCAAGCACGGCGCGGCCGTCTGACCATGAGCGACGCCGCGCCCGTCATCCTGGTCACCGGCGCATCGCGCGGTATTGGCCGGGCGATCGCCCTGCAGCAGGCTGCACAGCACGCGCAGCTGGTGCTGGTGGCCCGCGACGAACAGGCCCTGGCCCAACTGGACACACAGATCCAGGCCCTCGGTGCACCGGCTGCGTTGTGCGCGGCGCTGGACCTCGCAGACGCCGAAGCCATTGCCGGCCTGTTCAAACAGGTCTTCGCACGCTTCGGCCGGTTGGATGGACTGGTCAACAACGCTGGCGTGCTGCACGAAGGCCTGCTGGGCATGATCCGTGGCGAAGACATCGACCATGTGCTGGCAGTCAACGTCAAGGCGCCGCTGATGGCGATGCAGTACGCCTCACGCCTGATGGCCCGCAGCGGCGCAGGCAGCATCGTCAACCTGGTGTCGATCATGGGCATCAACGGTGCCGCCGGGCTCAGCCTGTATGCCGCCAGCAAGGCCGCGCTGCTCGGCGCCACGCGCTCGGCCTCCAAGGAACTGGCACCACGTGGTATCCGGGTCAATGCCGTCTCGCCCGGCTTCATCGATACCGACATGACCCGCGACATGCCCGAAGCAGCGCACGCCAAGCGCGTTGCTTCGATTGCGATGGGCCGCGCCGGTACCCCCGAAGAGGTCGCCGCGCTGGTGGCCTTCCTGCTCAGTGATGCCTCCACCTATGTAACTGGACAGGTGATCGGCATCGATGGACAGATGGTGGTCTGAATGTCGTTCTGGAACCTGGAACAGCATGGCGCACGCATCGCGCTGATCGATGGCGAGCAATCGCTGGACTACGCCGCATTGGCCAATCTGGCCGACAAGTGTGCCGCACAGCTGCCCGACGGGCGCGGCATGGGCCTGCTGTGCATGCCCAGCCACGTCGAGGCCGTTGCCCTGTACCTGGGTGCGCTGCGTAGCGCACGCCAGGTTCCATTGCTGCTGCAGCCGGACACCGACCCGCAGCTGCTGGCCGCGCTGGTGGCGCACTACCAGCCTGACTGGGTCGCCAGCCCCGACGGGCCTGCCCACGGCTACCGAACTGTGCATCAGGGCGCGGCGCTGTCCCTGCACGTACGCGACGCGACCGCAGCACTCGAAGCGCCGCACCCGGAACTGGCACTACTGCTCAGCACCTCCGGCAGCACCGGCTCGTCCAAACTGGTACGCCTGTCCTCCTCCGGTCTGGACGCCAATGCCAGCGCCATCGTCGAGTACCTGGGCCTGCATGCCGATGATCGCGCGATCACCACGCTGCCGCTGGCCTACTCGTTCGGCATGTCCATCCTCAATAGTCACCTGGCCGTGGGCGGATCGGTGGTGTTGAGCGAGGACAGCCTGATGACCCGTGAATTCTGGGACAGTGCGCGCCGTCACGGCATCACCTCGTTGTCCGGAGTTCCGGCCACCTTCGAGATCCTGCGACGCATGGGGCTGGCCCGGCTGCAGCTGCCCAGCCTGCGCATGCTGACCCAGGCCGGTGGCCGCCTGCGCGATGAACTGGTGGCCTACTTCGCTGAATCCAGCAAGGCCCATGGCGTGGAGTTCTTCGTGATGTATGGCCAGACCGAGGCATCGCCGCGAATCAGCTACGTCCCGTCCACACGCATCATCGACAAAGTCGGCAGTATCGGTGTTCCGGTCCCCGGCGGCCGCATGCAGATCGATGCTACGACCGGTGAGCTGATCTATTGTGGCCCCAATGTGATGATGGGTTACGCCAGCACCCGCGCCGACCTGGCCAAGGATGACGAGCTGCTGGGTGTGCTGCGCACCGGCGACCTTGCCCGCGTCGACGAAGACGGTTTTCATTACATTACTGGACGCGCCAAGCGCTTTCTGAAAATTTCCGGCAACCGGGTCAATCTCGACGAAGTCGAGGCCATGCTGTCGTCTGCGCTGAGTCAGCAGATCGTCTGCTCAGGCAGCGATGACGACCTGGTGGCCTTCAGCCACGGCCCCCATATCGCCGAACAGACGCAGGTCCGCCAGCTTGTGCAGGAACGCTACAAGTTGTTCGGTGGCCATATCCGTACCCTCCATCTGGATGCGCTGCCCCTGATGGCCAGCGGCAAGGTGGATTACCAGAGCCTCCGGCAGATGGCCGGACAAGGAGTTGCAAGGTGACCCTGCCCGCTGCGCCGGCTGCCGATGCGGCCGCCGCCCTGGATGTCGATGTCTTCGGCCTGGACCGCGCACAGAAGCGCGCCTGGCTGCTGGACGGGCTCAATCGCCTGACCGGCCACCACCGCGCGCAGTGCGCCCCTTATGCGCGCATTCTCGACGGCCTGTGGCCGGCCGACGACGCGGCCAGCCTTGAGCAGGTACCGTGGCTGCCGGTGCGCATGTTCAAGCTGATGGACCTCAAGAGCATCGAGGATGACAAGGTTTCGCGCACACTGGTATCCAGTGGCACCACCGGTGCCGCGGTATCGCGCATTTTCCTCGACGCCGACACCGCACGCGCGCAGGCCCGTGCCCTGACCCGCATCTTCTCCCACTTCGCAGGTGCCAAGCGCCTGCGCATGCTGGTGGTCGACGACTCCAGCTTCCTGCGCGACCGCAGCCGCTTCAATGCGCGCGCCGCAGGCATCCTCGGCTTCTCCAATTTCGGCCGTGACCACCTGTACCTGCTGGACGAAGACCTGCAGCCGGACTGGGCCGCACTGGAGCAATGGCTGCAGGCCCAGCCAGACGAGCCGGTATTGCTGTTCGGCTTTACCTTCATCGTCTGGCAGTCGTTCGTGCAGGCCGCACGCCGCGACGGCAAGCAGATCCGCTTTCCGGCCGGCAGCATGCTGGTACATGGCGGCGGCTGGAAGAAGATGGACGAGCAGAAAGTTGACAATGCAGCCTACAAGACCGCGCTGTCGCAGACCTTCGGCATCGAGCGCGTGCACAATTACTACGGAATGGTCGAACAGGTCGGCTCGATCTTCTTCGAATGCGAGCAGGGCCACCTGCATGCACCGGCCTATGCAGACGTGATCGTGCGTGACCTGCAGGACCTGCGCCCGGTACCACATGGCACCACCGGTGCCATCCAGGTGCTGAGCCTCCTGCCCGAAAGCTATCCCGGCCACAGCCTGCTGACCGAAGATCTCGGCGTGATCCACGGCGAGGACGACTGCGCCTGTGGCCGTCCCGGCAAGCACTTCGCGGTGCTTGGCCGTATCAAGAACGTGGAAATCCGCGGTTGCAGCGATACCCGCACGGTACCCAACGCATGACAAGACTGCTCTTCTCAATCAACCCGGACGCCGCGCTGGACGCTGAACTGCAACGCCTGTCAGCACTGCCGCCGCTGCTGCCGTTCAGCGCACCGCTGCGCGAGTTCGTCGCTGATTTCTCCCGGCGTGTATTCGCACTGCCGCAATTGCGCCAGCACCCCGAGCTGGCCACCCTGGGCCACTGGTTCCGCGGCGCTGCGGTCAACCAGCTGTCGCAACGCATCGGAACGCACCCGACCGAACTGGACCTGGCCCGCGGCCTGATCTTCCATCTGGCGCCGGCCAACGTGGACGTACTGTTCGCATACGCCTGGCTGATGTCGGTGCTGTCGGGCAACACCAACGTGGCGCGCCTGTCGCAGAAGCAGAGCACCCAGCGCGATGCGTTGGTTTCGATCCTGCACGACATGCAGCGCGAGGGCCTGCACTCGAGGGTTCTGGAACGTGCAGTGCTGTTGACCTATCCCCACGACGATTCGATCACCACGGCGATCTCCCGTCACTGCCACGCGCGCATCATATGGGGCGGTGACGCCACGGTCGCCAAGATCCGCTCGCTGCCGATCTCCCCGCTCGCCGTAGAACTCGCGTTCCCGGACCGTTTCGGCATAGCGGTGATGCGTGCAGCGGCCCTCACCGAAGGCAGCGATGCCGATCTGCAGGAACTGGCTCGCCGCTTCTGCAACGATGTGCTCTGGTTCGGCCAGCAGGCCTGCTCTTCGCCACGCACACTGTACTGGGTCGGGGATGAGTCCGGAATCGCGGCAGCCAAGGCGCGCTTCTGGCCGGCAGTGCGCATGCAGGCCGCCACGCTGGAAGACGAGCCGGCCGCACTGATGGCACGGGTGACCGACGCCAACCTGCTGGCTGCGACGGGTCATGGCGTGCGCTCGGCCGATTCCATCGGGCTGTACCCGCTTCGTCTGGACGCGATGCGGGCCGATGGCGGGATCCGCGAGATCCAGTCCGGCCACGGCCTTGTGGTCGAAATCGACTTGCCCGCACTTGATGCGCTGGCAGCACAGCTTGATGACCGCGACCAGACTCTGGTACAGCACGGCTTCACGACTTCGGCGCTGCGTGACTTCCTTTGCGGTCTCGGCAATCGCGCCATCGACCGCGTCGTGCCGTTCGGCCGCGCCTTGGACTTCCATCCGGTCTGGGACGGTACCGACCTGCTGGACGTTCTCACCCGCAAGATCACCCTGCCAGCGAATCTGAGCCGATGAGCTACGTTTTCATTGCCCTGACCATCCTGCTGACCGTCTATGGCCAGCTCATGCTGAAGTGGCAGGTCAGCCTCAATCCAGGGGCAACCATCGACGGCCTGAACCTACGCGCGATCATTACCCTGCTGCTCAATCCGTGGGTGATCAGCGCCTTCGCGGCGGCATTTGGTGCTTCGCTGTGCTGGATGGCCGCCATCGGCCGGATGCCCTTGAGCAAGGCCTACCCGTTCACCGCGTTGAGTTTCCCACTGGTGGCAACCCTCGCAGTCCTCCTCTTCCGCGAGTCCTTCGACTCGCATAAGATCGCCGGCACCGCCTTGATCATCCTGGGCGTCATTGTCCTGTCTCGCTCGGGAGCCTGAACCATGTCGCAGAAGACCGATGGGTTGCACGCAGTGCTTTCACACCCAGCGGTCTACGACCTGCTGCAGAACCTGCTGGGGGCCCGCCGTTCCCGTGCACGGCTGATCCGCGATCATATCCGCCCCCGCCAGGGCGATCATGTTCTCGATATCGGCTGCGGTACCGGCGAACTATTCAGTCAGCTGCCAGCGGGCCTTCGCTACGTCGGGTTCGATCTGTCCCAACCCTACATCGACGCCGCCCGGAAACGCTTTGGTGATCGCGCGCGCTTTGAATGCATGGACGTGGCCGACTACGAGGTCGGGCACGAACAGCAGAAGGCTGACATCGTGCTGGCCATAGGCATCCTTCATCACCTTGACGATTCACACGCACGGTCGCTGATGCACACCGCGCATGCCGCCCTCAAGCCGGGCGGCCGTTTCATTTCGCTCGACGGGGCCTACGTTGATGGTCAGTCGGCCATCGCCCACAGCCTGATCGCACGCGATCGCGGCCAGAACATCCGCACACCATCTGCCTACCAGGCCCTCGCTGAGGCGGAATTCGGCACGGTCATGGGGCAGATCAGAAGCGATATGCTTTTCGTCCCTTATACACACTACATCATGGAATGCGTGCGCTAGGCCAACACCAGCCACGATCAGGAGCAGCAGTGATTCCTTTCAACAAGCCGTTCATGACTGGCCAGGAACTGGTCAACATCACCCATGCGCATGCCAATGGGCATCTCAGCGGCGATGGTCCCTTCACCAAACAATGCCACGCCTGGCTGAACGAGCGTACCGGGGCCAGCGCTTCGCTGTTGACCCACTCGTGCACGGCTGCACTGGAGATGGCAGCCCTGCTGCTGGATCTTGAAGCAGGCGACGAAGTGATCATGCCGTCGTACACGTTTGTCTCCACGTCAAATGCCTTCGTGCTGCGCGGCGCGGTGCCGGTCTTCGTGGACATCCGCGCGGATACGCTGAACATCGACGAGACGCTGATCGAAGCCGCCATTACGCCGCGGACCAAGGCCATCTGCGTGGTGCACTATGCCGGCGTGTCCTGCGAAATGGACGAAATCCTGGCCATCGCCGCACGCCATGACTTGGCCGTGGTCGAAGATGCCGCGCAGGGCATCATGTCCACCTACAAGGGGCGACCGCTGGGCACCATCGGCGACCTCGGCGCTCTCAGCTTCCACGAAACCAAGAACATCATCTCCGGCGAAGGCGGTGCGTTGCTGTGCCGGGACAACACCTACGCCGAACGCGCCGAGATCATCCGCGAAAAGGGCACCAACCGCAGCCGCTTCTTCCGCGGCCAGGTCGACAAGTACACATGGGTGGATGTGGGTTCCTCGTTCCTGCCCGGCGAGATCACCGCCGCTTTCCTGGCCGCGCAGATGGATGCAGCCGAGGATATCACCGCCCGTCGACTGGCCATCTGGGATCGCTATCATGCTTGGGCAGCACCGCATGAGGCGGCAGGTCGCCTGGTACGGCCGACCATTCCGGCCCACTGCAGCCACAATGCGCACATGTACTACATGCTGCTGCCCTCGCTGGAGGCGCGGACGAACTTCATCCAGGACCTGAAAGCACGTGGCGTGCAGTCCGTATTCCACTACATCCCGCTGCATTCCTCCCCGGCCGGCATCTCCCATGGACGCACCGGCTCGGCCATGCACGTCACCGACGATATCAGCCTCCGGCTGGTGCGCATGCCCCTGTGGATCGGTGTTGAGCCAAAGCTGGATGCAGTGATGGAGGCGGCCGACGCGGCACTGAGGCAGTTCGCATGAATGCAGCATCGAAGACAGGTGCCTCGCGCCACGAAAGAGCGCTGTCGTTTCCAGTGACAGAGCCGTTGGCCGCGGTTCTGCGCGCCTTCGGCATACTGCTGGTGATCGTGGCTTCGGCAAATGCACTGCTGTACAGTGACGCCGTTGCCACGCCGCTGGTGCAATCGGACGCCTGGTACTTCCTCGAGAAGTTCCTGCCGCGCTATCTCGATGGTTCGCTGACCTTCTTCGATCTGTTCATGCAGCGCGGCGCAGGAGATCACGCGCAACCACTACAGAAGCTGGTGCTGCTGTTCCACACCAAGTATTTCGATCTGGACTTCCGTATCGAGGGGTTGATCGGAATCGCCATCGGCATTGCCTGGTGCTGGGCCATTTCCCGCGAAATGACGCGCAAACCGCAGGCTGACCCCCTGCGCAACGGGTTCTCCTGGGTATGCATCGGGCTGGTATTCGCGCTTGGCCTGTCGCTCAACAGCTCCAACATATTCACATGGCCGCTGGCGACACTGGGGTACATCCCATTGCTGCTGGGCACGCTGTACTTTTCGCTGGTAATGGGCGAGCTGGGGAAGACCAGACCCCTGCTGGTGCTTGTGGCGACCCTGCTGCTGGGGTTGTGCACCGATGAGATCGCACTGGTACTGGTGATCGCCGCGGCGCTTGCCTGCGTACCGCTGCTCACCTGCTCGCTCGGCAACAAGCTCAGGATGCTCGCTGCCGGCGTGGGCGGCCTCATTCTGGCGCGTGTTTTCCTGTGGTGGGTCGCGCAGCATGCAGGCACGGGATCGGCGGTGCTGCTTCCCAGCCGTGGTCTGGTCGAATCGTTGTTCACCGCGGACGCATTCAGCGGGCTGTTGATCCCCTTCTCCGACAGCCTGGTGCATCTGCAACTGCTTGCCTCACGCTTTCCCTCCACCACCGGCAAGGCCGCGATGGTCTGTGCCGCTGTGGTGCTGGCCCTGCAGGTGTTCTTCTGGGTGACCGTATTCGGTGCCTGGCGTGCCCGTGCCTACGACCGCACGTTGGCCATGGCCACGTTCCTGATGCTGGTGGCGTATGCCCTGACCGCCGGCATCATCCTGAGCAGAGTGCCGGCGTTCGACTGGAACTACCTGCACCAGCCACGGTATGTCATGTCTTACCAGATCAACCTGGTGGCCATCGCGGTGATGTTCCATCATCGTCTTACCCGGGCCACGCCACCGGCGTCGACGAGGACGGGTCGGTTCGAACGTGGCGCCATCATGTTGATGATCGCCGGCCTGCTCACCGTCCAGTGGCATGCCTCGGTCTACAACTGGAACCTGCCGCACTACCTGATTCCATATTGGCAGAACACCGCACTGGCAATGCAACGGCTGGCTACCGACCCGCGCAACCCGCCGAAGGCCTGCCCGGACATCATGACCGTATGCGGCTACCCCGAGGAACAGCGAGTGAAACTGATCTCGCTGCTGGTGGACAAGCAGTTGAACATCTTCTCCAACAGGTTCCAGATCCGCAATCGCCTTTACCCGTCACTGGCCACGGTGCCTGGTTTCTGGCCAGGCACCGTCCAGGAACAGCGTTTCGATCAACGCATCATGCAGGCAACAGCGGAGGCTACGCTGGTGGTCACTCCGATGGCTGGCGGTTGCGCCGGCAGCACTGCTGCACAGCCGGTTCGCATCCAGTTTGATACCCGGGACCTGGCACCTTTCGGCGCTCAGTTGTGGGTGGATTCAGTGGGTGCACAGCGCACGATGCTGGCCAGCACGACGCCACAGCAGACGACACTTGCGGTGGAACACGCGTTGCCGGATCACTCCGTGCTGTCACTGGTCCGCTCCGACAGCCAGGGCGTACTCAGCCAGCAGCAGATCGACCTGCCCCCCTGCCCGGCGGCTGTACCGGCACACTGACCCCGCTGGGTCAGCTCATGCAGGCAAGCAAAATGCCGGCGCGGAACCCCGCGCCGGCATTTTGTTGTCCGATGCCCGTGCTTCTGCGCAGCTTCTCTCTAATGCGCCTCAACCACATGCACCGGCGGCTTGCGCTTCAGGCGTGAAAGCGGGCGATCAATCAGTACGACGATCAGCCATGACAATGCAACGGTGGCTGCAAAAGCGGGCAGGAAGAACGTGGTGAACGGGCGGGTAAAGCCGCAGGCACAGACGAACCAGGCCGCCACCGTGGTGTGGATCAGGTAGACCGGATAGCTGAGGTCACCGAGCATCTTGTCCAGCTTGCCACCGCGCTGTTGATGCAGCGATACCACCATCCAAGCCGACAGCAGGAGCGACACGTACAGGCCCCAGTCCCAAGGCCAGCTGGGAACGAAGAACCATACTGCTCCGTGCAGCAGCCACACCGCGCAACTGATGAACGGCATACGGATGCGCGTCAGCGATTCACGGTACTGGCAGACCAGCGCGCCGACCGCAAAGGGCAGAAGACACGGCAGGAACGTGGCGTAACGCTCACCGAAACTGTCCTGGTGAATGCCCAGCTTCAGGTTGAGCAACGCGCCAATTACCACGCCGAGCACAGCGGCGCCCCGGGAGGTCGCCATCATCGGCATCAGAAGGTAGAACCCTACTTCAATGGCCAATGCATTGGCGACCGGCACAGGAAGGCCACCGCGGGTGATGCCCGGGAACAGGGTGACCACATAGGCCCAATCCTGCAATCCGCGCGGCATGTGGAACTCACCGTTGATGGGGCGAAGATCGATTCCCACGCTGCCGTAGTACCACAGCGTGAGCAGGCCCATGATCGCAGCCAGCCAGTAAAGCGGGAAAATGCGCATGAAACGATTGAACGCGTAGGCCTTCAGCCCTGCCCCGTCGAAACCGTACTTGGTCGTCAACACCAGGGTCATGAGAAAGCCGCTGAGCACGAAGAATGCCCACACCGCATAGGCCGCGTAGCCGTGCGGCATGTTTGACCATAGATGCGAGGCTGCCACCAGCGACGCAAGCACGAAACGGCTCGCGCCGAATCCAAAGACAGGCATTTTCAAGGTACAGCTCCGGTGGACGGGAAAAGGTAGTGCAGACCGCCCCGGTCAGGGCGACGGGCAGGCCGTAGCTGTGGCACGGATGGTGGCCAGGATCCGACCGTTGCCATCACTCAGGGTCAACTCGGAACCGTCATTGATCCAGGGCCCTGTGACCTCGTCACCCGCAGCGCCACCCTCGACCCAGACCTTCGGCGCCTGGGTCAGACTTCCCACAGTGGTTTTGACAAATGACACGCCCGAGACCTCGGACGCCCACACAACCCGCACTTCGGCGGACGAGCCGGCCGCACCTCGGCAATCAAGCTTGATTACCTTCGGTTGAACCACCATACCCTGCACACTTGCATGGACCAGGCTCATTCCGGCAACAGATGCATCGGTCACAGCAGCCTGCAGGCCGGGCACTACGGGGGCGGTCCCGGCCGCGCCAGCGCGTCGACGTCCGGCTTCGTCACAACAGCCGACCAGTGTCAGCACCAGTGCGCAGACCCACAGCGCACGCGATTGAGTCCGCATGGAATGCTCCTAGAGATCGCCAGCAACCGAGGCGAAGACGCCGCATTCTTACGCATGCGACCGGCAGCGTAAAGCCTGTGTTCACTCACCCGCGCTTTCCGCAAGGCTTCGGACAAAGGCCCAGCCGGTGTGGTTCACCGGCTGGGTCCGGGATGCTCAGCGATCGGCGATGGCCTGGGACAGGATGCGCCGCAGGGCAGCATCGGAATAGTGGCGGGTGATGAATCTGCGGCCATCGTCCGATACCTGCTGCCACCGTACGTCGTCCTGCAGCAGCAGCACGATATGCGCAGCCATGCCAACGGCATCATCAGCGGCAGGCATGAAGGTGGCTGCCTCGCCCAGCCCCTGCATACCGACCGAAGTGGTTACACAGGGAAGGCCGTGTCGCAGGCTCTCCAGCACCTTGCCCTTGACCCCGCCACCGAAACGCAGGGGTGCCACTGAAACACGAGCCTTGCGGTACCAACCATCCAGCACCTTGTCGCTTACATAGCCGGTGACGTCGATGCTGTCCGACGCCATGGCCAGGATCTCCGGACGCGGGTTGGATCCAACCAGGCTCACGCGCACCGCTGGCAATTGCGCCTGCACCAGTGGCAAGACCTGGTCGATGAACCATTGCGCCGCGTCCACGTTGGGCGCATGCGCAAAACCTGCGACAAACAGGATATCCCGCCGCTCCTTCGCGTCCGGCACGTCGGCATCGGCAACCGGCTCAAAGGCATAGAGCGGGATGGTGTCCGCACGAACGGTCGCGTCCGGCGCGTTTCTCGCAAGCCAGTCGCGGACGTAAGAGGTCTCGTCACTCGACGGGTACAGCACCACGTCGGTTTCCCGCCAGAGCGCGTGCTCGAAATCGCGGAAACGATCCGCCTCGCGTGCCAGGGCAGCATCCGGCTGCAACTGCAACTGCTGCTGCATTCGCAGATGATGGATGTCGTGGCCGTAATAAACCAAGGTCGCCTTGCTGTGCCGGCGAACACTGGCGACAAGTTCTGCCGATACGTGTGGGCGGTTGAGGATGACCGCGTCCAGGTAGCGCCCATTGCTGGCCATCCACGCATCGAACCCGTCCACACCGACACAATCCGCACCGTGCATCACCTCGATGCCAATACGCTGCAGCGGCGGGGCGTAGACCGAATCGAGGTAGGCGTTTGCAGGCCAGAAGGTCACTTGGCAACCCTCCTGCAGCAGCGTATGCATCACCTGGCAGGTCGCACGCGAACCCGCGTCGCGATCCGGCTGCGGGATGTAATGATCAACCACCAGCACGTGGCGCTTGCTGCGCGAGCGATCGCGCGCAAGGAAGACGTGTTCGCCGTTGGCGAACTGGTCCTGCTCCAGCGTGGGCTTCCAGCGGGCAAGGAATTTTTCGCGATTGACCGCCTGCCACGCCTTTACGCCGCTCCCTTCATCTGTACCGCTGGAAACTCCTTCGTAGTGCACTACCACCGATGCAGGCTGCATGTAGACCTTCAGCCCGCGTGCGCGCACGCGGAAGGCAATATCGGTGTCTTCGTAGTAAGCCGGCGCGAAGTGCTCATCAAAGCCGCCCAGCTCTCGGAAGAGCGCCATCGGCAGCATGATCGATGCGCCAGACACATAGTCCACTTCCTTCAGGTAGTTGTAGGCCGGACACGCCGGATCCTGCAGACGACCAAGGTTCCATGCGCTGCCATCGGACCAGACGATACCGCCAGCTTCCTGCAGCCGTCCGTCCGGATACACCAGTTTGGAACCCACCAGACCGGCATCGGGATGGCTGTCAAACACTTCGACCAGGGCATCAAGCCAGCCCGGGCGCACTTCGGTGTCGTTGTTGAGCAGGTAGACATACTGGCCCTTGGCCAAGCTCAGCGCCTCGTTGCAGGAGCGCAGGAAACCCAGGTTCTTTGCATGAGCGTGGTAGCGGAGACCGGGAATCGTTGCCAACGCACCGATCCCGGGATCTCCTGATGCATCTTCCAGTACCAGCACTTCAAAGGACACCTTCGCGCCAACGCGGGCGATGGACGCCACGCATGTCAGACTCTGCTCGTAGTTGCCATAGGTGGGAACCACGATGCTGACGACCGGATTTTCGACCTCTGCAAAGCGCACATCCTTCTGGATCGCCTGCGGATCTCGCTTCACCTCGTCCAGCAGCAGCCCTTCAAGTTCCGCCGGCGCAGAGGCTTCCTGCCGCAGCAGCATCCTCTTGGCCATCGGCACCATCGGCTTGAGCAGCGGGTGTCGCGCCAGTCCGGATGCGCGCAGTGAATGCAGCACCGTGCGCCATTCACCGCGCAGTAGACGACCTGCCAGCCGCAACGGCTTGGTAATTCGCCAGGATCGGGAACTGATCAGCGACGTAGTCAGCTGCTGAAGCCCCTCGAGTTCGGCCCGGTAGGACTTCAGCAAAGCAGATACTTCGTCTGCGTCTGCGCCGCCGCCCAGAACCTGCACAGCGTCGCCATGGCTCACACCGGAACGCTCCATCAGTTGCTGGATCTGCTGATGGTGTTGCTGCAGTGCCTGACGTGCTGCATCCGTCAGACCCGTCACTGCGTTGAGCCGTTGTTGAAGGCCCGCGCGTGCAGCCCAGATTTCGGCCATGGCAGCCTCCAGCCGTTCGGCCCTGGCCCTCTCGTCCGACAGTTCAGCTTGAAGCGAATTGGCCAGCGCATGCTGGCTCTGCTCCTGTCCACGCAACACCTCAAGTTGCCCATGCAACTCAGCCACCAGCGACTGCTCGCGCACCACGTGTTCACGAAGTTCGCCGATCTCGGCATCCTGGGCCTGCGCCCAGCGCGCCACCTCGTGGTGATGCGCATAGAGATCCTCTGCTTCGGCATACAGCACCGATGCAGGCAGCTGCGGCAACAGCGACGGGGCGGCCGCAGCGACAACGACGAAATACACCGCGTCGGGAATGACCGCTGTCCGCTCCATTACCCCTTCGCCGGTATCGGTCAGGGCCTGGTAGACCTTCTGGTCCTGGCCCCCATCCAGCGAAGTGATCGTCGAGCAGACCGACATCCGATGACCGCACAGGCGCGAGGCGGGAAAATGGCGGTCCACCAATGCCTGGAACTCCTGCAGGTACAGCTCCTTGACGTGGTACTCGTTGTGGTAGCCAGCGCGATCGGAGTACACCTCCTTGTTCGGCGAAGACATGACCATCACGCCATCCGGCCGCAGCACGCGGCGGATCTCGGACATCATCTCTTCCTGCTCGTACAGGTGTTCGATCGTCTCGAAAGACACCACCACATCCACGCTGTCATCGGGCAACGGGATAGCGGCCGCCGATCCCTGCAGGTAACGCAGGTTGGACACATCGGCGTAGCGCTCCGCCGCATGGGCGACTGCGTCGGGCGAAATATCCACGCCGCGCACCGACCGCGCAACGCCGGCCAGCATCGCACTACCGTAGCCTTCGCCGCTGGCAACGTCGAGCACATCCTTGCCCGCGACCAGCGGCAGGCACCAGGCGTACCGGTGCAGATGCTCCTGGCGTATCACACCGTGTTCGGTGGGTACGAAACGTTCGCCGGTAAACTCGATCATCAGGATTCCTTGTTGACATCGATGGCCAGCATGGGCAAGCCCACCAGGCCAAACCGCATGGTCTCGTCGATCGCGCGGAACTCCAGCGCGTCATGGATCCAGTGCTGCTGTGTGTGGTCGTGCTGGTCGCCGGAGGCCACCGCTGCATCGATCATGTAGGAGCCGGAAGGCATCACCGGCATGCGGAACAGGAACGAGGCCGCAATGCATTCGCCTGGCAGGCCGCCTACCGGCGCATCCTTGCAGGCGAAGTAGCTGTTGTCGCCGAAAAGGCGCTGGCCCAGGCGATCCTTGACGTAGAAGCCGACGATAAGACTGTCCAGCGCCTGCACCAGCTCTACGCGGATGCGCAGACGCACCAGCTCGCCGCCTTCGGCCATGCCCAGAGGCGCACCATCTTCGTCGGTGAGCGCCACATCAATGATGCGTGCCCCTTGGGCACCAAATTCCTGCCCGACATTATCAGGGTCGAACTGGAACAGCGCGATACGGTTGCTTGCGCCAGCCTCCAGCAATGCCTGCTGACGGAAGTCCGGGGCGTCGCCAGCCAGGCGCCGCTGCTTCCGTTCGACCACTACCTCGTCCGCACCAGATTCGCGGCGTCCGACCACATGCTGTTCGGTCATGTACGCCTCGATAACCTCCTGCGACGTGCCGGACAGGCGCATCTGGCCATTCTGCAGCCATACCGCACTCTCGCAGAGGTTGGTCACCGCTGCCGCATCGTGACTGACGAACAGCAGGGTGCCGCTCTTCTGGAACTCGCGCAGGAAACGCATGCATTTCTGCGAGAAGAAGGCATCGCCTACGGCAAGCGCCTCGTCGATGATCAGGATGTCGGCATCGACATGGGCGATCACCGCGAATGCCAACCGCACCGACATGCCACTGGAATAGCTGCGCACCGGTTGGTCGATGAACTCTCCGATGTCGGCGAAGGCCAGGATGCTCTCCATGCGCGCTTCGATCTGGGGCCGGCTAAGGCCAAGGATCGTAGCGTTGAGGTAGACGTTCTCGCGCCCCGTGAATTCCGGATTGAAGCCGCTGCCCAGTTCCAACAGCGCCGCCACTCGCCCCTTGACCGTGATGTGGCCTTCGGTCGGGTTGAGGGTACCTGCGATCATCTGCAGCAGGGTGGACTTGCCCGAGCCGTTGCGGCCGACAATGCCCACGGTCTGTCCGCGGCGTATCGAGAAACTGACGCCGCGCAGTGCCCAGAAATCCTTGTAGAAGGACCTGCGCTTGCCCGCCAGCGCCTGTAGAAGCCGATGTGAGGGGCGCTCGTACATGTGGTACGACTTGCCCACGCCCTGTACCTCGATCACGACTTCCTGTTCGACGCGTTCAGAGCACATCGGCAAACCCCACACGCAACTTGTTGAACATGCGATGGCCCAGCAGTGCGACCGTGCATGCGATCGCGGTGTAGATACCCAGGCCGCCCCAGTTGGGCAATCGACCCCAGATCACCACTTCGCGCACCTGATCGATGATGAAGGTCAGCGGATTGAGTTCAAAGACAATCCGATAGCTCTCCGGCACCGATTCAACCGGCACGATAGCCGAGGACAGGAACAGCATCGCAGCGGCGATCACGCCGGCGATCTGGCCTATGTCGCGCAGATACACACCGAGCGAAGACACCATCCAGCCTACGCCGACGGTAAGGATCACCAGTGGCACCACCACCACCGGCAGAAGCGCTGCAGTGACCGGGATACTGCCCTTGATAGCAAGCTGCAACAGCAGCAGCACAACCATGTTCATCAGCAGGTGGAACAGCGCCGAGAAGGTCATGCTCCAGACCAGGATATCCAGAGGGAAAACCACCCGCTTTACGTACCCGGTGTTGGATACGATCAGCTGCGGCGCGCGGGTGAAGCATTCGGCAAAGAAGCCATGCACGGTCAACCCGGCGAACAGGATCAAGGCAAAGTCCGTGGTCGACCCGGTTGACCCGGGCCAACGCCCCTTCATGACGAAGCCGAAGGCTAACGTGTAGACCAGCAGCATCAGGAACGGACTGATCAGCGACCACAGCAGGCCGAAACTGGCGCCTCGATAGCGGCCAAGCACTTCGCGCTGGGTCAGCTCGAAAGCCAGCGAGCGATGCTTGCCGAAGACCGAGAGAATGCCCATCAGGCTGCCTGCGCCCCCAGCGCCCGCTCAAGATCCACCTGCAGATCCCCCAGGTCCTCAACACCCACGCTCAGCCGCACCAGTGCATCACTGATGCCCAGCTGCTCGCGGCGCGCCACCGGGATCGAGGCATGGGTCATCACCGCCGGGTGGTTCACCAGGCTTTCCACCCCGCCCAGCGACTCGGCCAGGGTGAACAGTTCGGTCTTCTCGCAGAAGCGCTTGGCCGCCTCGAAACCACCCTTCAGCACGATCGAGACGATGCCGCCGTAGCCGGCCATCTGCTTGCCCGCCAGCTCATGCTGCGGGTGCGAGGCCAGACCCGGGTAGATCACCTTCTCCACCGCCGGGTGCTTTTCCAGCCACTGTGCCAGCGCCATCGCGTTGGCGCAGTGCGCCTTCATGCGCAGTGGCAGGGTCTTCAGGCCACGCAGTGCCAGGAAGCTGTCGAACGGGCCCTGCACGCCGCCCACCGAGTTCTGCAGGAAGGCCATCTGCTCGGCCAGTTCGGAGTTGTCGCCGACCACCACCATGCCACCGACCATGTCCGAATGGCCGTTGAGGTACTTGGTGGCCGAGTGCAGCACCAGGTCGGCGCCCAGCTCCAGCGGACGCTGCAGCATCGGCGAGGCGAAGGTGTTGTCGACCACTACGATCAGGCCATGGCGCTTGGCGATGGCGGCGACCGCGGCGATGTCCACGATCTTCAGCATCGGATTGGTCGGGGTCTCGATCCAGACCATCTTGGTCTTCGGCGTGATCGCCGCTTCGAAGGCCGCCAGATCGGTCAGGTCGACGAAGCTGAAGTCCAGCGCAGCGGTGCGGCGACGCACGCGCTCGAACAGGCGGAAGCTGCCGCCATAGATGTCGTCCATCGCCACCACGTGGCTGCCGGCATCCAACAGCTCGATCACGGTGGAGCTGGCGGCCATGCCCGAGGCGAAGGCGAAGCCGCGGGTGCCGCCTTCCAGCGAGGCCACGCAACGCTCGTAGGCAAAGCGGGTCGGGTTGTGGGTACGCGAGTACTCGAAGCCCTGGTGCTCGCCCGGGCTGGACTGCGCATAGGTCGAGGTGGCGTAGATCGGCGGCATCACCGCGCCGGTGCTCGGGTCGGGCGACTGGCCGCCATGGATGGCCAGGGTGGCCAGCGCCAGCGCGCGGTCCGGGGAAGAAGCGTTGGACATGTCGTTTCCTGATTGGCGCCGATGGCCGGCGCCGTCGAAGGAGCGGGATTCTATCAGCGCGGCCTTAACGAGCTTTGACGCGGATAAACCGGGATTCAGCAGCGATCTGCGGCGATAAACGCCTTACTGAACGCGCCGACGCAGGTAATTCAGCAGGTCGATCCGGGTGATCAGGCCGAAGAAGGTGTCACCGTCCATCACGATCGCCACCTGCCCGCGGTCGAACACCGGCAGCAGCGCCTCGATCGGCGACTTCACGTCCAGCCGGTCCAGCTTGCTGACCATGGCGGTGGCCACAGGGTCGCGGAAGCGGGCTTCGTCGCCATAGACATGCAGCAGCACGTCGCTTTCGTCGACAATACCGACCAGCTGGTCACCGTCCAGCACCGGCAGCTGCGACACGTCATACAGCTTCATGCGCTGGTAGGCGGTGGTCAGCAGGTCGTTCGGGCCGATCACGACGGTGTCGCGCTGGCCGTACGGGCGCAGGATCAGATCGCGCAGGTCACCGTGCTGCGGGCGCTCGAGGAAGCCGTTGTCCAGCATCCAGTAGTCGTTGTACATCTTCGACAGGTACTTGTTGCCGGTGTCGCAGACCAGCACCAGCACCTTCTTCGGCGTGGTCTGCTCCTTGCAGTACTTCAGCGCCGCCGCCAGCAGGGTGCCGGTCGAGGAGCCTCCGAGGATGCCTTCCTTGCCCAGCAGCTCACGCGCGGTATGGAAGCTCTCCGCGTCGGTGATGGCGTAGGCCTTCTTCACACGGCTGAAATCGGAGATCGAGGGCAGGAAGTCCTCGCCGATGCCTTCCACCAGCCAGCTGCCCGACTTGTCGTTGAGCACGCCGTCGTTGATGTACTCGGCCAGGATGGAGCCGACCGGATCGGCCAGCACCAGCTCGGTCTTCGGCGACAGCGTGGCGAAGGCGCGCGACAGGCCGGTCATGGTGCCGGAACTGCCGCAGCCGAACACGATGGCATCCAGATCGCCATCCATCTGCTCGAGGATCTCCGGGCCGGTGCCGAATTCATGCGCGGCCGGGTTGTCCGGGTTGCCGAACTGGTTGACGAAGTAGGCGCCCGGGGTCTGCTCGGCGATGGTCTTCGCCAGGTCCTGGTAGTACTCGGGGTGGCCCTTGGCCACGTCCGAGCGGGTCAGGCGCACTTCGGCCCCCATCGCCTTCAGGTTGAAGATCTTTTCCCGGCTCATCTTGTCCGGGACCACCAGGATCAGCTTGTAGCCCTTCTGCTGGGCCACCAGCGCCAGGCCCAGGCCGGTATTGCCGGCGGTGCCTTCCACCAGGGTGGCGCCGGGCTTCAGGTCGCCGCGCTTCTCTGCCGCTTCGATCATCGACAGGCCGATGCGATCCTTGATCGATCCGCCCGGGTTGGCGCTTTCGAGCTTCAGGTAGAGCTCGCAGACGCCAGCATCCAGGCGCTGGGCCTTGACGATCGGGGTCTGGCCGATGAGTTCGAGGACGGAAGAATGGATGGGCATTCGGGGGACTTCGGTTCGCGCCACACAGGGCCGGACCGGTGATTATCCGACGGATGGCGACGAAAGTCAGGCGTAGGGCGTGCCGACCAACGGTCGGCACCCACAGGCACTCGCAGGCCCCTCCTGCGCCCACCAGCTCGGCTGGCGGCCCAAGGGGATGCGGACGGCCCCGGATCGACGAGGAGACCGGTACCGCCCGCATCGGGGGACGTGCCTGCAGGGCCTAGGCACCACCGCGTGTGGTGCCTAGGCGCGACGCCTGCGTTCAGCGGCGTCGCGTTGCCAGGTCAGGAGAGCCTGGCGGGGCCATCGATGGCCGGGTCATGCCATTCCGGGCACGACCGGAGTGCGTCAATGCGTGGGGGACGACGCTGCGAGCGGTGTTTCGTACATTCGCAGAAGGCGTTGCTTGGCCAGCAGCTTCTCGCGCTTCATTCGACCCAGGGTGACATCATCGATCGGGAGTACACCCAACTCCGCGTCCATGCACTTCTTGTTCAACTTGCGGTGCTGGTCATGGAGTGCCCGGAACTCCGGATCGCGCGCGCGACGGGCGTCGATCTCGCTCTGGGGCTGATCTTCAAACATGATGGACCTCCTTCGACAGATACACGAACGCCCCGGCCGCAAGGCACGGGGCGTTGTTCATGGAGGAGTGCCGGTCGATGCCCACATGGGTGCCCACAACGACGTGCGGCACTGGCCTGCGCACTTCGGTCTGCTGCGGTTCGCGCCCTGCTTGCATCGGCCCGGCCCTCCCATCGTCCGGTCCGCGTTATTGCGTCCCGGACAACTGACCCTACGCTTGCTCTGGACGGGGTTCAAGCCCCTGCGGCAAAAAGACCGAACCCCGCCGAGGCGGGGTTCAGGCTGAATACTCAACACAACGAAAAACAAACAATATCAATCAATTACGGCGCAATGACGACCTCGGCCGAGCGGGCCCGGGTAGAGGCGGCCTTCTTTCCGGCCACCTGGATCCGGCTGCTGGCGACACCGGCCGACACCAGCGCGTCGCGCAGTGCCTCGGCGCGCTTCTGGCCGACGCCATTGGCACTGTCATAGGCTTCGATGCGGATCCTGCCCTTCTTGCCGATGTTCACGTACTCGGCCAGGGCCTTGGCCTGGTTGCGGGCGCCACCGGACAGGCTCGAGGCCCCGGCGGCAAACGCGTCACCGGCAAAGGTGAAGACCTCGCCGCGGCCATCGAACTTCGAGCCCGGCAGTTTCTGCCCGGACACCAGCTCGGCTTCCTCACGGGCCAGCTTGGCCGCGTTCTGCTGGGCCGAGCTGAGGCGCTGCTGCTGCTTGCCGGCCACGCTGGTCAGGGCGTTCTCGGCATCCTGGCGGGCCAGGGTCTCGGCCTCGGCCGCCTGGCGCAGGCGTTCGGCCTCTTCGGCCTGCATCTGCGCCTGCATGCGCAGCTGTTCGGCTTCCTGGCGGGCGCGGGCGGCGTCGCGGCGGCTGGCCTCGATCAGCAGGTCGCCGCGGGTGCGCTCCAGGCGATCGACCTCGCGCGCGGCCAGCGCGGCCCGCACGGCGGTCTCGGCGATCTCGACCCGGCGCTCGGCCAGGTAGGTGGCCAGCTCCTGGTCACGGCGCTTGGCCTTCTCCAGGGTGGCGATGGCCTGCTGCGCCTGCATGCGCTCGAAGGCGCCCAGTTCGGCGGTGTCCGGATTGGCCTGGATCGCCATCAGGCGCTGGCTCAGCTGGCCCACCATCGGGTTGTCAGCGGCCAGGGCCAGCGTCGGCAGGGCCAGCAGCGTAGCCAGGGTCAGCGCGGAGATGGTCTTCATCGGCGGTCCTCCCCGGTCGACAACTGGCGTTGCAGCTGGTTGACCTCGTTGCGGCGCAGCTGCAGCTGTGCGGTCGCCATGGCTTCCTCGCTGCGGGCACGGGCCAGATCGGCGTCAACGGTGGCACGCAGGGCCAGGGCCGGTGCGTTCTTGCGCTCGCGGCGGTCGCCAGCGGCACGCTGGGCCTGCTCCAGCCCTTGGCGGGCCAGCCCGATCAGGTCCGGGGCGTACTGGTCGGCGTCGGCCTGGGTGGCCTTGTCCACCGCCTGCCGGGCCTGGGCCAGTTCCAACGCGCCATCCTGCGCCCAGGCGGGGGCAGAGAGTGCGAATGCAAACGCCATCACATACAGGCTGTGGCGCATTCGTGCGAAGCTAAGTCGTTTCATTGGGGAGGCCGTACCGGTTGTCGGTTCGCGGCCATTGTCGTCAAGCCGGTACCGTGCTTGCAACGGGCACCGGCAGTTTCGTTGGGGAAAATT
Source organism: Stenotrophomonas sp. 3(2025) (assembly GCF_052665395.1). Classification (NCBI taxonomy): domain Bacteria; kingdom Pseudomonadati; phylum Pseudomonadota; class Gammaproteobacteria; order Lysobacterales; family Lysobacteraceae; genus Stenotrophomonas; species Stenotrophomonas sp. 3(2025). Next base: position 62,611 of record NZ_JBQOIF010000017.1, read on the forward strand.
CGCAATGGATATCGGCTACTTCCTGAAGCTGATGACCGAAAAGAACGCTTCGGACATGTTCTTGACCACCGGCGCGCCGGTGTACATCAAGATCGAGGGCAAGCTGTATCCGCTCGGCAATACCGGCCTGCCGCCGGGAATGGTGAAGAAGATCGCCTACTCGCTGATGGACGAGGGCCAGGTGCCGCAGTTCGAGCGCGAGCTGGAACTCAACATGGCCATCGCCCTGGCCGATGCCGGGCGTTTCCGCGTCAACGTGTTCAAGCAGCGCGGAGAAGTGGGCATGGTCATCCGCGCCATCCGCAGCCGGATTCCGAGCATCGAAGAGCTCAACCTGCCGCAGGTGCTGAAGGACGTCATCATGACCCCGCGTGGGCTGGTGCTGGTGGTGGGGTCCACCGGCTCGGGCAAGTCCACCTCGCTGGCGTCGATGATCGACCACCGCAACAGCACCACCACCGGTCACATCCTCACCATCGAGGACCCGATCGAGTACCTGCACAAGCACAAGATGTCCATCGTCAACCAGCGCGAGGTCGGGCTCGATACCCATGCCTTCCACAATGCGCTGAAGAACGCGATGCGCGAAGCGCCAGACGTGATCCTGATCGGCGAGATCCTGGATGCAGAAACGATGGAGGCGGCGATCGCCTTCGCCGAAACCGGGCACCTGTGCCTGGCCACCCTGCACTCCAACAACGCCGACCAGACCATCGAGCGCATCCTCAACTTCTTCCCGGAAAGCGCGCACAAGAACGTGCTGATGAACCTGGCCCTGAACCTGCGTGCGGTGATCAGCCAGCGCCTGGTGAAGAACAAGGAGGGGCGCCGCCTGCCGGCCACCGAGGTCCTGATCAACACGCCGATGATCCGCGACCTGCTGCGTCGTGGCCAGGTGCACGAGATCAAGGCGGCAATGGAGGCTTCGCTGGAAGAAGGCATGGAGAGCTTCGACCAGTGCCTGTTCCGGTTGGCCAAGAACGGCACCATCGATCAGGAAGAAGCCCTGCGCGCGGCCGACTCACGCGATGGCCTGGCGCTGAAGTTCCGCCTGTCCGAAGGCGGCAGCGGCGAGCACGATCCGTATGCGGACTTCTCGGCCGGCGCGCCGAGCATTACCCACGGGTTCTGACGACGCGCCCGCCGGGCATGGCCCGGCGCTACCGGACGCGTGGTGGTAGCGCCGGGCCATGCCCGGCGCAATCCTGAAGGGTTAAGGGGCGGTCTCATCCAATGAGACCCCTCGTGCGTAGGTTTCTTCAATGGAAACCATACGCAAGCTGGCCATCCTTGCAGATGCCGCAAAATACGATGCCTCCTGCGCCTCCAGTGGCGCGGGCAAGCGCGATTCGCGCGCCTCCGGCGGCATCGGCAGTACCGAGGGCATGGGCATCTGCCACAGCTACACGCCCGATGGCCGCTGCGTGTCGCTGCTGAAGATCCTGCTGACCAACTTCTGCGTGTACGACTGCGCCTATTGCGTGAACCGGGTGTCCAGCAACGTGCCGCGCGCGCGTTTCAGCGTGGACGAGGTGGTCACGCTCACCCTGGATTTCTACAAGCGCAATTACATCGAAGGGCTGTTTCTTTCCAGCGGCATCATCCGCAATGCGGACTACACGATGGAGCGCATGGTGGAGGTGGCACGTCGGCTGCGCGAGGAGCACCGATACGCCGGCTACATCCACCTGAAGACGATCCCCGAGGCATCGCCAGAACTTCTGGCCGCTGCGGGCCGTTACGCCGATCGCCTGTCGATCAACGTCGAACTGCCCACCGAGGCGGGCCTGGCCACCCTCGCACCGGAAAAGACCAGCACATCGATCCGCGGCGCGATGGGAGAACTGCGCTGGCGCATCGAAGAAGCCAAGGAGGCCCGCAAGGCGCCGGCAGTGATCGCACCGGCTTCCAGCCGCAGCACGCGCCCTCGCCCTCCCCGCTTTGCACCCGCCGGGCAGAGCACGCAGATGATCGTCGGCGCCGACGGTGCCAGCGACCAGCAGATCCTGACCAGTGCCGACAGCCTCTACGGCAACTACCGCATGCGCCGGGTGTACTACTCCGCCTTCAGCCCGATTCCCGATGCGAGCCGCAAGCTGCCGCTGCAACCACCTCCGCTGCAGCGCGAGCACCGCCTGTACCAGGCCGACTGGCTGCTGCGCTTCTACGGCTACGGCGTGGAGGAGATCACCGACACCACCCAGGGCGGCATGCTGGATCTGGACATCGATCCGAAGATGGCCTGGGCGATACGGCATCCGGAGCGCTTCCCGGTGGACCTGAACCTTGCGCCGAAGGAGCTGCTGCTGCGGGTGCCGGGCTTGGGAGTGCGCAACGTCAAGCGGGTGTTGATGGCGCGCCGCCACGGTCGCCTGCGGGTGGCCGACGTCGCCCGGCTGAAGGCGCCGATGAGCAAACTGCTGCCATTCGTGCAGCTGGCCGACCACCATCCGCGCAGTGCGCTGGATGATCCGGCGGCGCTGCGCGCGAAGCTGGCGCCACCACCCCGCCAGGGCTCGCTGTTCGATGCCGCGCCCGCGGCCTGAGCTGCAGCGCTGGTCGCTGCGCGTAGACCCGCCGTGGTCGCTGGATGCCTGGCGCGGTGCGGCGCGTGAGGCCTTGCTGCGCGGGGTGCTGCCGGAACAGCTGGACTGGATCACGGGCAGCGAAGCGTCGCTGCTGGACGCGCCGGCGGTGCAGCAGGCGCCACTGCCCGACGGCGCCACCGTCCCGAACGTGCCGCGCGACTTCGTCGAACTGGCCGCTACCTGTCTGTGCCATCGCGATCCGCAGCGCCTGCCGCTGCTGTACCGCCTGCTGTGGCGCATCGCGCATGGCGAACGCACGGTACTGTCCAATCCGGCCGACGCCGATGTGCTGCGGTTGATGGCGCTGGCACAGGCGGTGCGCCGCGACACGCACAAGATGAAGGCCTTCGTGCGCTTCCGGGAGGTGCCCGGCGAGACCGACGCGTTCATCGCCTGGTTCGAGCCCGATCACAACATCGTCGACCGGGTCGCCCCGTTTTTCGCCCGCCGTTTTGCCGGCATGCGCTGGGCGATCCTGACCCCCGCGCGCAGTGTCCGCTGGGATGGCAGCGCGCTCTCGTTCGGTGAGGGCGGCAACCGCCGCGATGCACCCGCCGAAGACGCCCGTGAGACGCTGTGGCAGACCTATTACGCCAGCATCTTCAATCCGGCCCGGCTCAACACGCGGATGATGCAGCAGGAAATGCCCGCCCGTTACTGGAAGCATCTTCCCGAAGCGCACCTGTTGCCGGGTCTTGTGCGCGACGCAGCCGGCCGCGTGCAGGAGATGCATGATCGACCGGCACAGGCACCGCAGCGACGTATTCCCGCACGGCCGAATGATGCAACCGATGCCGCTGCGGACAATGGCAGCCTGCAGGCGTTGCGCCAGCAGGCTGCCGTCTGTCGGCAGTGCCCGCTGTGGGAAGCGTCGACCCAGACCGTGTTCGGCGACGGTCGTGCCGATGCACGCATCATGCTGGTGGGCGAACAGCCCGGTGATGTCGAGGACCTGAGTGGTCGCCCCTTCGCCGGGCCGGCGGGCAAGCTGCTGGACCGTGCGCTGCAGGAGCTGGGCATCGAACGCAGCGCCCTGTACCTGACCAACGCGGTGAAGCACTTCCATCACGAGCGGCGAGGCAAGGTGCGCCTGCATAAGCGCCCTGAGAGCCGCCATGTGCATGCCTGCCGGCCGTGGCTGCAGGGCGAGATCGCACGGGTGAAGCCGCAGGTGATCGTCTGTCTCGGCGCCACGGCGGCCTCGTCCGTATTCGGTCGCGACTTCAACCTGACGCGCGACCGTGGCCGCTGGCTCACGCTCGAGGATGGCACCCGCGGGTACGCCACCGTGCATCCGGCCTGGGTACTGCGGCAGAAGGAGGAGACGCGGCGCGAGGACGCCTACCGGCTGTTCCGCGACGACCTGCGGCAACTGCTGGCGGCCGATTCCGCGCCCACCGGGCATGGCCCGGCGCTACCGCGCGCCGGAGACCGGTAGCGCCGGGCCATGCCCGGCGAGCACAGCGCGACGTCAGGCGGCGTCGATCTGGTTTTCGGGGCGTGCAGCGATGAAGGCATCCAGCTGCTGGCAGGCCGCTTCAATGCGGCGCAGTGTGGGGTATGCCGCCAGGTCCAGGCCGAAGCGATGGGCGTTGTACAGCTGCGGCAACAGGCAGATGTCGGCCAGACCCGGGCGGTCACCGTGGCAGAACGTGCCGGTGTCAGCACTGTCGGCCAGCATCGTTTCCATCGCCGCGAAGCCCTCGGCCATCCAGTGCAGGGTCCACTGCGTGCGTGCCTCGGCGGGCAGCTGCAGATCGCGCTCGAGGTACTGCATCACCCGCAGGTTGTTGATCGGGTGGATGTCGCAGGCTACCAGCTGCGCCAGCGCCCGCACCCGTGCGCGGCCAGCGGCATCGGCCGGCAGCAACGGCACCTGCGGGAACCGCTCTTCCAGATACTCCAGGATCGCCAGCGACTGGGTCAGCACGTTACCTTCATGCAGCAGCGTGGGCACCAGCTGCTGCGGGTTGAGCCCGCGATAGGCGTCATGGTGCTGCTCGCCACCCTCGCGGACCAGATGCACCGGTCGTGCTTCAAAAGCCAGGCTTTTCAAGGCCAGGCCGATGCGCACGCGATAGGCGGCGCTGGATCGCCAGTAGGTGTACAGCACGATGCCGTCGTCGACCGGAATCTCCATCGCCGCCTCCATGCTCAGGGCTTGGCCGCCTGTTCGATGCGCTGCTCGATCGCACCGAAGATGCTGTTGCCGGCGGCATCGAGCATCTCGATGCGCACCACGTCGCCGAAGGACATGAACGGCGTGCTCGGCTTGCCGTCGCGCAGGGTTTCCACCACGCGCTGTTCGGCGAAGCACGAAGCACCCTTGCTGGTGTCCTCGTTGGCGATGGTGCCCGAGCCGACAATGGTGCCGGCACTGAGCGGGCGCGTCTTGGCCGCGTGCGCGACCAGCTGGGCGAAGTTGAACTGCATGTCGACACCCGCTTCCGGTGCACCGAACCACGTCCCGTTGATATGGGTCAGCAGCGGCAGGTGCACCTTGCTGTCCTGCCAGGCAGCACCCAGTTCGTCGGGAGTGACGAACACCGGCGACAACGCGGAGCGCGGCTTGGACTGCAGGAAGCCGAAGCCCTTGGCCAGTTCGCCCGGGATCAGGTTGCGCAGCGAGACGTCGTTGACCAGGCCGATCAGCTGGATGTGGCCGGCGGCCTGCTCCGGGGTGGCGGCCATCGGCACGTCGTCGGTGATCACCACGATCTCTGCTTCCAGGTCGATGCCGTAGTCCTCGCTGACCACCTTGACCGCATCGCGCGGGCCATGGAAACCGGCGCTGGTGGCCTGGTACATCAGCGGATCACTGTAGAAGCTCTCCGGCACCTCGGCGCCACGGGCGCGGCGTACGCGCTCGACGTGCGGCAGGTAGGCGCTGCCATCAACGAATTCATAGGCGCGCGGCATCGGCGCGGCCAGGGCCTGCGGGTCCAGGTCGAACACGCCATCGGCGTCGCCGGCATTGAGCGACTCATACAGCGCATTCAGACGCGGGGCCAGATGGCTCCAGTCCTCCAGGGCCAACTGCAGGGTGGCGGCGATGCCGGTGGCGCGCACGCCGTGGCGCAGGTCACGCGAGACAACGATCAGGGTGCCGTCGCGGCCGCCTTCCTTCAAGGAACCAAGCTTCATGGTGGGTGTCCGGAGTCGTGGGCAAACAAGTTTCAAGTGTAATCAAATATGCAGCATAGCCAAGCTGCAGCGCGGCATCGCCTCACCCTACCGCAGGAGGGGGGCGGCAGGGTTGCACCCTGCACCGGCTTCAAGCCGGAGCAACGGCCAAGGCCAAGACAACCGCGAAAGCAACTGCAACAGCCGGCTCTGGGTTTTCGGTGGGTTGGGCGGGGCGGTATGGGGCTGCAGGACACGCCGTAAACCCATCCATGGGGGCTCGATGGCGCCATCCATGGCGCCAACGGTCCTGCAGCCCCATACCGCCCCGCCCTCGACAGTTTCCCGATGACGGTGGTAGATCCACGCCGTGCGTGGATGAATTTCCAACGAAATCGAATATTTCGACAATTGAACGAAGAGCATCCACGCATGGCGTGGATCTACCGTGTCGACCAAGGTGACACCCACCAGGAGCAGGCCATGCCATTCCGACAGATCGCGGAAAACTGTCGAAGGCGGGGTGGGTCCGGTTGCGGGGGCGTGAGCCGCATGGATGCGGCGACCGAGCTTACATGGACGTACTTGCAGCGGCCCCCGCAACCGGACCCACCCCGCCATCCCACGGATAGCCCGCTTCTGCTGTTGCTGTTGAGGTTGCCGGCCAGCGGCCGGCACTACCGCTTCGGCGGGTGCAGGGCGCAGCCCTGCCGAACCCCCAACCTGAACAGCCTGTTTTGCGTCAGGTCTCATCCTTCCGCTAGACTATGCGGGTCTGCAGCGGCCGTCCGTTTCCCTCCGGGATCGCCGGCGACCGGGGTTCGCCCCATCGCCCGCCCCCACTCCGACGCCGTTCGTCACGCATTCCAGCCTGCGCTTCGCGTTGGCTGCACCCAATTCTCGCAGCGCGGTTCACGGGAACGCTCCGAGTCAGCCGATCAGTTTGATCTGCCCCCGTCTGTCCGTTCGGACAGGCGTTAACTGTACTTGGAGCAATCTCGATGTCTTTTGAATCCCTGGGCCTTGCGCCCTTCCTGCTGCGTGCGCTCGCCGAGCAGGGCTACGAAACCCCTACCCCGATCCAGCAGCAGGCGATCCCGCTGGTGCTGGCCGGTCGCGACCTGCTGGCCGGCGCACAGACCGGCACCGGCAAGACCGCCGCGTTCGGCCTGCCGCTGCTGCAGCACCTGGGCACCGCTTCGCAGGAAGTGCGCACCGGCCCGCGCAAGCCGCGCGCGCTGATCCTGGCACCGACCCGCGAACTGGCCACCCAGGTGCATGACAGCCTGCGCGGTTACAGCAAGTACCTGCGCATCCCCAGCGCCTGCATCTACGGCGGTGTCGGCATGGGCAACCAGCTGGACATCCTGCGTCGCGGCGTGGACCTGCTGGTGGCCTGCCCGGGCCGCCTGATCGACCACCTGGAGCGTCGCAGCATCGACCTGTCCGGCATTGAACTGCTGGTGCTGGACGAAGCCGACCGCATGCTCGACATGGGCTTCCTGCCCTCGATCAAGCGCATCCTGGCCAAGCTGCCCAAGCAGAACCGCCAGACCCTGCTGTTCTCGGCCACCTTCGAGGACAACATCCGCCAGTTGGCGCTGGAGTTCATGCGCAACCCGGAACAGATCCAGGTCACGCCGAAGAACACCGTCGCCGAGACCATCACCCACAAGGTGCATCCGGTCGATGGCAGCCGCAAGCGCGACCTGCTGCTGCACCTGCTGGCGCAGGACAGCCGCGAGCAGACCCTGGTGTTTGCCCGCACCAAGCACGGTAGCGACAAGCTGGCCGCGTTCCTGGAAAAGTCCGGCATCAAGACCGCGGCGATCCACGGCAACAAGAGCCAAGGCCAGCGCCTGCGTGCGCTCGGCGACTTCAAGGCCGGCCGTGTCACCGTGCTGGTGGCCACCGATATCGCCGCGCGCGGCATCGACATCAACGAGCTGCCGAAGGTGATCAACTTCGATCTGCCGATGGTGGCCGAAGACTACGTGCACCGCATTGGCCGTACCGGCCGCAACGGTGCGACCGGTGAAGCGATTTCGCTGGTGGCGCAGGATGAAGTGAAGCTGCTGCGCGCGATCGTGCGCCTGCTCGGCCGCGACATGGACATCCGCGATGTGCCGGGCTTCGAGCTGCAGACGCCGATCCGCTGGGGCAACAGTGCGCCGGGCAAGGCCGAGGCCGATACCGGCGAGCGCGTGCCGCGCAAGACCCACGCGCGCCGTCCGCACGGCGATGCGCCGCGTCATGCCCATGCAGGCCCGAAGAAGGCCGGCGGTGGCCGCCGCGAGGGCGCGGGCAACGGCCAGCAGCGCGCAGGCGCAGGTGCCGGTCAGGGCCAGCGTCGTGGCGGTGCCGGTAATTCCGGTGGCGGCCGTGGTCGCGGCCAGGGCGGCAACGGCGGCGGTCGCGCTGGCTGATTGCTGCTGACATGGATGGCGCTTCCCGCTGCGCGGGGGGCTATCGAGGGACGGCGCTGACGCGCCGTCCTTTTTTGTTGCTGGCTACCGGGTGATAAAGCAGGCGGTGGCAGTACCGAGGGCGGATGGGCATGGGGGCAGCGCAGAACCGTTGGCGCCATGGATGGCGCCATCGAGCTTACATGGACGTATTTACAGCGTGTTCTGCGCTGCCCCCATGCCCATCCGCTTCAAGCATTGCCTGCGCCTTCTTCTCCCGCCGGGTAGCCGGGAGAAGAAAGATCAAATTCAAATTCAAATTCAAATTCAAAGGCAAACGCCGAAGCCGCAATTCCTGCTTTTGCCCTTGCCCCCGCCTTGGGTTTGATGCGTCCGCGCCTGGAGGAAACTGTCTGGGGAGGACGGATAGGCCGCGCAGGACCGCAGGCGCCATGGATGGCGCCTACGAGCCTACAGGGACGTACTTGCGGCGTGTCCTGCGCGGCCTATCCGTCCTCCCAACCCACATGGTAATGAAGGCGCCAAACGCCTCAACCCCGCGCTTTACTCGGATTCACCAGATTCCCGAAGAAGATCGCGTTGATCAGCATCCGATCAGTGCCATGCCAGTACTTGCGATGCGCCGGATCATCAGCAAACAGGATCACGTTGCCCTGCCCCTGCGCTGACACCAGCAGCCATGCACTGCCGGCCACGCGGCTGCGGTTGCGCTCGGACAGATACCCGTTCACCCGAGGTGTGTCGTCGATCCGCACCACCGTGGAAAACCCGTTCGCGCTCGGCTGCAGGATGACCGTGTTCTCCTTGTTGATCGCCAGTTGCCGGCGCGGCACGCCGAACGCCAAAGGATGACTGAGGTCGACGTCGGCGCTGAGGATGTTGCCGCTGACGCGCTCGATCGCGGCGATATCGCGCTGGTCACCGAAGGCGCGGCGCGCGGTGTCTGTTGCTTCCTCGTCCTTGCCCAGCTTCTCGCCGTCGGCAAGTTTCTGTTCGATCGCCCACTTCGACGCGCTGCCATAGGTGACCAGTGACCCGCCGGCCTGGATCCAGCGCTTCAATGCCGCTACCGCGGCCGCGTCGATGCCGGCATAGGTGCCGCCGGACAGCACGATCGTGGTGTAGCGGTCCAGAGATGCCTTGCCCAGCTGCTGCGGGTCCAGCTTGCTGGCCGGCAGGCGCAGCTGCTGGTCGAGCAGGAACCAGGCCGAACCGATTTCGGTGGCTGCCACGCCCTCGCCCATCACCAGCGCGACGGCGGGCTTGCGCAGTGCCTTGACGCCGTCACTGCCAAGGTCGATGCCATCGCGGCTGCGACCGCTGGCCAGCGCATGCACCTGCACACCGGCGACCCGCGCGGCGGCGGCGACCGCCTCCTGCAACGCCGCACCCTGCAGCGGCTGCCCGGACACCGGTACCACGATGCTGCCCCCGGCAAAGGCCACCTCACCTTGTGCGGTGGCCGCGGTGAACGGCTGGAAGGTGGCACGCGTGGACAAGCCCTTGGCCTGCAGGGCGGCCAGTGCGCGGCCCGCGTTGTAGTCGCGCCAGTCGATCACGTAGGCGAAGCCCGCTTCACCGCCGGTCAGCCCGCCCTGCACTGCGGGAACCTCGACCACGCGGGCGCCGCCATCGATGCGGCTGCGGCTGCCGGCAAAGGCCACGCCGTAGGCCGGGGCGATCGCGTAGCTGGTGCTGCCGTAGAACACGTCGCCCTTGATCGGCGGGGTCTCGGCGAAGATCGAATGGACCAGGCGGAACTGCGCCTGCTGCACCGGCACCACGTAGGCGCTGCCCGCTTCGAAACGCTGGCCATCTACGCTGACAGCGCGGTCCAGTGCATGCACTTCAATCCTGTGCAGCAACAGCAGTTCCAGCAGGCGTCGGGTCAATGCCGGATCATGCGCGTCGCCGAACACGAAGCTCTTCACCGGCTGTTGTGCGGCCTGCTTCAGCGCGCTCTGGAAGAAACGCTTCTGCAGATCGAACAGCGCGCTGCGCTCGGTCACCGCACCGCGCACCGTGCCCAACCCGGTGGCAACCTGGTTGCGGATGGTGAACGGGAACGTCAGCAGGCCATTCACCGATTCCTGCACGCGACCGCGCGAGCTGGCCTGCTCCACCGTGACGCCGACCGCGCCGTGGAAATCCGGATAGGTCGAGCCGTACACGGGCGAGAAATTGTCGAAGTTCTCACCGGTGTAGTACAGCGAACCCAGCGCATCGAGCGCCTGGGCGTGGTACTTGGCCAGGGTCTTGTTGAACTCGTACGACGCTGCCGGGATCAACGGGCTATGCATGCTCTTCGGCGATGGCTCGAAGTAGTACGTGCTGTCCTTGCCCATTTCGTGGAAGTCGATCTGCACGTTCGGGTACCACTGGTGGAACTGCGCCACCTTCGGCCGCGAATCCTGCTGTGTCAGTGCCAGCCAATCGCGGTTGAGATCGGTGAAGTAGTGGTTGGTACGGCCCTGCGGGAACGGTTCGACGTGTTCCTTGTCGGCCGGATCGGCCGAGGCCGGATCGGACGTCCAGGCGTTGTGCCAGTTGGCGGCGCGATCGCGGCCGTCGGGATTCTGCGCCGGGTCGAACAGCACCACTGCCTGCTGCAGCCACTGCTGCGTTTCCGCGCTGCGGTTGGCCACCAGGTAGTAGGCGGTCAGCATCGCCGCTTCGCCGCTGGAAGTCTCGTTGCCGTGCACGCTGTAGCCCAGCCACACCACCACCGGGCTGTCACCGGCAGCGCTGCGCGGCTGCGCCGGGTCGGCCAGGGTCGCGTGCTGCTGGCGGATCTGTTCCAGCCGCGCGTGGTTGCCTGCAGCAGTGACCGTGGCGATCAGCAGCGGTCGGCCCTCATAGCTGCGGCCGATCTCGCGCACGCTGATCTTGTCCGAGTGCTTGGCCAGCTCCTGGAAGTAAGCCACCAGCTGGTCATGGCGGGTGTAGCGGCTGCCGATCGGATAGCCGAGGAACTGCTCCGGCGTGGGAATGGCGGTATCGAATGCCGCGGCATCGGTGGTCTGCGGGAAGAAATAGGCGCTCTGCGCATGTACCGCAGGCGGCAACAATACGGCGGTGGCGACGGCGAGCAACAACGGGAAAACGGCACGGCGGTGGAAGGACACGGTGACTCCCCTGGAACATGGCAACACGGCCGGCCACACAGGGTGGCCGGCCGCGGCGGGTGGATCAGAAGCGGTAGTCGAAGCCCAGCGTGAAGTAGCGGCCACGCAGGTCGTACTGGCTGAAGTCGTACGGCGCGCGGATGCCCGGGAACGAGGCGTCGTACGGCGGCGTCTTGTCACCCAGGTTCTGCACCTTGGCGTACACGGTCAGGTTGTCGATGCCGGTGTAGCCCAGGTAGAGATCGAACTGGTTGTAGGCGTCGACGCGGCTCTGCACCGCAGCGGCAGCGGTGCTGGCCTTCTGGTCGTAGCCACTGGTGTAGTACCAGGTCACCGCGGCGGTGTAGTCGCTGTACTTCCAGTCCAGGGTGGTGGTGGCCTTGTTCTTCGGCAGGGTGGCGCCGAGATTGCTGCCGGCATAGTCCACCAGCGGGCCGCCGACCACGGTCGGGCGCCGGTAGTCGCGAACGTGGGTGTAGGCCGAGGTCACGGTGAAGTCACCGAAGGCCGTGGTCGGGATGCGCTGGCGCAGCTCGACGTCGATGCCCGAAGTCTTCAGCTCGCTCAGGTTCTGGTAGCGGTTGTAGACCGCCTGCAGCTTGCCGCGCTCATCGCGCTGCACGGCACCGGCGACGTTGTCGTTGACCAGGGTCTGGGTGTTGTTGGTACCGACCAGGTTGTCCAGCTGGATACGGTAGTAGTCGATGCTCAGGTTGGTGTTCGCCCACGGCGACAGCACCACGCCGAAGTTCACGCTCTTGGTGCGCTCCGGCTTCAGGTCGCTGTTGCCGACGGTGAAGAAGGTCGGGTTCTGCCGCGAGCCCGGCACGTCCGGATCACGCGGGTCGACCACGCTGCCATAGGCGATGCTGGTGCTGTTGGAGTTCTCCGACAGCGACGGGGCGCGGAAGCCCTTCGACGCGGAGGCACGCACCAGCAGGAAATCCAGCGGCTGCCAGCGCAGGCCGAGCTTGGGCGAGAACGCGTCGCCGAAATCGTCGTAATGATCGGCGCGGGCGGCGGCGGACAGTTCCAGGGTCGAGGCCAGCGGCACGTTGACCTCGGCGTAGGCGGCGCTGACCTTGCGCTCGCCATGCACTTCGGCGATTGCCGGGCGCACCTGCAGGCCGGCATCGATCTGCCACGGGTTGTTCGAATCGAGCTTCTCGCGGCGCCATTCGGCACCGGCGGCGAACCCGATGTCGCCGGCCCAGGTGTGGCCGAGACTGCCGGAGATCTTCGCATCGATGCCCTGCAGCACCGACTCGGCCGGACGCAGGGTGGCGATGTTGATCGAATCGCGCACCGACTGCGGCGTCGCGGCCGGGTTCAGCAGGTTGTAGCTGCCGGTGGCCAGTGCATTGGCCAGTGCCCAGCGGTTGGCGAAGCCGCCGGAGACGGTTTCGCGCTCGCTGCTACGCGCGCCGAACGCGGCCACTTCCCAGTCCCACTTCTCGGTGTTGCCACGCAGCCCGAACACACCGCGATAGGCGGTGGACCGGTTGGTCTTGATGGTGCCGCCGAGGTCGAAGAAGGTGTATTCGATCGGGATCGCGCGGCCGTACGGGTTGTACGGGTTGCTGGCCGGCAGGTTGGACGACACCGGCTCGGCCAGGCCGGTCTGCGCGTTCAGTGCGAAGCGACCGCTTTCCAGGGTGAAGAACGGGCTGCTGCCGAACCAGGCAGCACTCTTGATCTGGCTGTACAGCACTTCGCCGAACGCTTCGACGTTGTCGCCGAGGCGGAACGTGCCGTTGGCGTAGGCCTGGTAGCGCTTGGTGGAGGGAATCAGGGTGGTGTACGGGGCCTGGTTGAAGCCGCAGGTATCACCGGCCAGGCCGTCGATCGGCGCGCTGGCCACGCGGGTGGTGCCGGTGGGGCAGTTGCCGTTGGCATCGAGCATCGGCACGGAGGTGCCATTGACCAGATAGCGTGCCCCCTTGGCCGACCAGCCGTTCCAGCGGCCGCCGGGCTGGTCGCTGTAGATGCCGCTCTTGGTCAGGTTGCGCTCGTCCTGGTCCAGTCGCTCGCGGTTGTAGCCCTGCAGGCTGAAGAGGATGTTGTAGCCGTCCTTGTCGATGTCGCCCAGGCCACCGACGAACTTCAGGTTCTGCTCGTGCAGGCCGCCCTGGTCGGCGCCGCCGAAGCTGCCGCCGATCTCGGCACCTTCGAAATTCTGCCGGGTGATGATGTTGACCACGCCGGCCACCGCATCGCTGCCATACACCGCCGATGCACCGTCCTTGAGCACTTCGATGCGTTCGACCGCCACCAGCGGCAGCGCGTTGAGATCGACGAAGGTGTCCGACAGGCCGCCGGCCGGGAAGCCGTAGTTGGCCAGGCGGCGGCCGTTGAGCAGCACCAGCGTGTTCTTCTGCGAAAGACCGCGCAGGCCGATGCCGGCCGAGCCCGAGGCCCAACCGTTGTTGGTGGTCTCGTTGCTGGCATTGCCGGTGTTGGCCGAGATCGAGCGCAGCACATCGGCCACGGTGGCCTTGCCGGTCTGTTCCAGCTGCTGGCGGCCGATCACCTGCACCGGGTTGGAGGCTTCGGTATCGGCGCGTTTGATGTTGGAACCGGTGACGCGCACGGCAGCCAGGGTGCTGGCTTCGCCGCCGGCGTCGGCGGGGGTTTCGGCGGCGGCAGACAAAGGCGCGGCCAGAGCGACGGCCAGGGCCGCCACGAGCAGGGTGTGCTGGGGCATGACGATGTGGGGGAGGTAGTGGAAGGACGAGGCAAGTTCCGCAGTAATCCATGCCCGGCCGGGGTGCGGCCAATAACATCTCTTCATACGGATATAAGAGAAACTATCATCTCTTCATCCGGATGAAAAGAATTTCTTCACAGGAGAGAAACGCAAAGCCGGGCTGATCGGCCGCCCGCGGCGTACAATCGCGCCATGGAAATCTTCAAAGTCTTCATGCTCGAGGCGGCGCACCGCCTCCCCAACGTGCCGCCGGGGCACAAGTGCGCGCGCCTGCACGGCCACTCCTTCCGGGTGGAACTGAAGGTCGAGGGCGAGCCGGGCGCGCAGACCGGCTGGATCATGGATTTCGGTGACGTGAAGGCGGCTTTCCAGCCGATCTACGACCGCCTGGACCACCATTACCTCAATGACATCCCCGGCCTGGAGAACCCGACCAGCGAAAACCTGGCCGTGTGGATCTGGAACGAGCTCAAGCCCACCCTGCCGGCATTGAGCGAGATCACCGTGCACGAAACCTGCACCTCGGGCTGCCGTTACCGCGGCCCTGCCGCCTGACAACCCATTGATCTGAAAGGCCTCAAGGCGCCAGAGATGGCGCCTTCGTGATTTTTGTTGCATTGCCGCATGATCGGCGTATGCTGCATTGCATCAATACAAATGCACGGCGGATGCGACTGGCAGGGAACAGCCACTGGCGCGACGCCCACGCTCATTGCATGGGTCCCTCCCCCCATGCAATCCGGACCCGGCAGATCCCTCCCTCTGCCGGGTCTTTTTTTGCCTGGCGCCTGGATTCTCGAGCGCGTCTTCGTCCGGGCCTCTGTGATCTGAAGGGCCCCGTCGGGGCAGGTAGGGGCCTGGGCAAATGTCCCCCGGCGCCGGCCGTTGGCCGCCACCTCCTCCTTTACTTTGCCCAGACCCCTACCCGCCCCGACGAGGCTCGGCTTGCGGCACCAGGCGCGCAGATGCAGCGCTCGCGACGGCCCTTCAATGAGACGCCGACGAGCTCCGGACGCAGGGCGGAGGCCCTTGCGTGCGAAGTAAAGGGGGAGGTGACGGCCAACGGCCGGCGCCGGAGGACATTCGCACGCAAGGGCCTCCGCCCTGCGCCAGGAAGATTCGCCGCGCCCGTAAGGATCGCTCCCGGTTATCGCCCGCGATTGCCGTGCCAGTGCTGGTACCACGCCTGGAACATCAACACGTTCCACAGGTGCGTATGCCATTTGCGCTCGCCGCGCAGGAACGCCTGCCAGATCGCGCGCACGCGTACCGCATCGAAGCACCCCTGGTTGCGCAGCAGCTGCGGGTCGAGCAACGCTTCCGCCCAGTCGCGCAGCGGGCCGGCCAGCCAGCGTGCCATCGGTGGGCCGAAACCGCGCTTGGGGCGATAGACCAGCGGCGCGGGCAGGTAGCGCGCCAGCAGATGCTTGAGGATCCGCTTGTGCTCGCCGTCGTGGTACTTCAAGTGCTGCGGCAGGCGCCAGGCCAGGCGTATGACCTCCATGTCCAGCAACGGCGAGCGTGTCTCCACGCCGGCCGCCATGCCGGCACGGTCGACCTTGGCAAGGATCCCCTCGGCCAGGTCCATGCGGAAATCCAGCAGCTGGATGCGCGCTTCCGCCGGCAGTGCGGTGTCCTGCTGGTGGAAGATCGTCGCCGGTTCGCGCGCCCCCAGTACCACCTGGGTCGGCTGCCGCCAGCGGGTGACGCGCTGCAGGTAATGCCCCTCCACGTCGTTGGCGGCCACCTCGGCCACCAGTGCGCGCCAACCGCCAAGCCGACCACGCTCGACGTTCAAGCGGCTGCTGCCACGCCGCGCAAGATCACGTACCCAGTCCGGCAGGCCACCGCACAGGCGCGCATTGCGCAGCGCGCGGCCATAGCTGGGGTGGCCGAAGAACAGCTCATCGCCGCCGTCGCCGGTCAGCGCCACCGGCTTGCGCGCGCCGAGCAGCTCGCTGGCCAGCAGGGTGGGCAGCTGCGAGGCATCGGCGAACGGTTCGCACCAGACCTGCGGCAAGCGCTGCAGCAGATCCAGGCCCTGCCGGCTGTCCATCCTGTGCAGGTGGTGATGCACGCCCAGGTGGCGGGCCACCTGCGAGGCCCAGTCGCTCTCGTCGTGACCGGGGTCGTCGAAACCCACCGTCCATGCCTCCACCGGCAACGCCGACTGCGCCTGCATCATCGCCACCACCAGCGACGAATCGGTGCCACCGGACAGGAATGCACCGCAGGCCACGGGTGAATGCATGCGCGTGGCGATCGCCTGCTGCAGCACCACCTCCAACTGGTCGGTGGCCTGCTCCAGGCTGGGCGCCGGCTGCAACGGCTGCTGCAATGCTGATTGCATCGCATCGCGCGCGCACCAGTAGCGCTGGCCGCCCTGCGTGGCCTGCGTTGATCCGCCGGCGGCATGATCGTTGAGGTCCACGCGCAGCATCGCCCCGGCCACCAGCTTGTGGATGCCGCGATAGATGGTGTGCGGCGCCGGCACATAGTCATGGCGCAGCAGCAGGCTCAATGCATCCTGGTCGATGCTGGGAGCGAATCCGGCAAAGGCCTGCAGCGCCTTCAACTCCGAAGCGAACAGGAACTGGCCCTGGTACCAGCCGTAATACAACGGCCGTTCGCCGACCGGGTCGCGCGCCAGCCAGAGCTCATGTGCGTGGCGGTCCCAGACGCTGAACGCAAATGCCCCTTCGATGCGCGACAGCGCACGCTGCACGCCCCACTCGACGACGGCCTGCAGCAACAGGCGTGCATCGGTGCAGCTGCGTGGCAGGTCGCGCAGCTGCGACTGCAGGGCCGCGCGGTTGTAGATGCGGCCATCCAGGCACAGCACGTAGCGCCCGCAGCTGGAGCTGAGCGGCTGCAACGGCATGTCGGTCGGCGCACGGCAATGACCGAGGGCCAGCCCTGCGTCGGCATCGGTCCAGTACCCGATGCGACCGCGGCCGCGCTGCTGCAGCGCCCGCAGCATCGGCGCCAGCTGCTGCAGCAGCTGCTCATCGTCGGCAGGCGGCAGCCAGGCCCCGACCACGCCG
Source organism: Stenotrophomonas sp. 3(2025) (assembly GCF_052665395.1). Classification (NCBI taxonomy): domain Bacteria; kingdom Pseudomonadati; phylum Pseudomonadota; class Gammaproteobacteria; order Lysobacterales; family Lysobacteraceae; genus Stenotrophomonas; species Stenotrophomonas sp. 3(2025). Next base: position 79,624 of record NZ_JBQOIF010000017.1, read on the forward strand.
CTCATCGCTGGCCTCCATGGCAAGGGCATTCAAGGAAAAGCGCGGGACAGGAGGCGGACGGCATGAGGGCGGCACGCGGATGGGGAGAACTGCCATGCTCGGCCCCGCCGAGCGCCACGTCAGTCGTAGCGCTGTCAGCGACCGTCACCGCAGGCGCGGCTTACGTAACGTTTTGTAACAACACGATGGCTACCGTGCGGCCAAGTCGTTGCCCGGCCTGAGGCTCGGCCTGCGCGCCAGCAACCCCGGCTGAATGGCGCCCGCTCCCTGGACCCGAGCGGCCCGGCAGCTGGGATAGCATCGCCGCGCTCGTGCCACGGCGGTACGGAAGCACCCCGGAGGCCTTGTAGATGCTGGATATCGTACTGGTTGAAGACGACGCTCGGCTGGGCACGATGGTCAGCGACTACCTGAAGCGCCACGGTTACCAGGTCGCCCACGAACGCTGCGGCCAGCGCGCGATCGCCCGGATCCTCAGCGAGAAGCCGGCGCTGGTCCTGCTCGACATCGGTCTGCCGGGTCAGGATGGTTTCGAAGTGTGTCGGCAGATCCGGCCCCACTATGACGGGATCATCTGCGTGCTGAGCGCCCGCACCGACAACATCGACCAGGTGCTGGGGCTGGAGCTGGGCGCCGACGATTACATCGGCAAGCCGATCGAACCACGGGTGCTGCTGGCCCGGCTGCGCGCCCACCTGCGCCGCCACCGCCGGGTCGAGCCACGCGATGGCGCCCTGCGTTTCGGTGAACTGAGCATCGACCCGTCCACCCGCAACGTGCACCTGCAGGGCCGCCTGCTGGAGCTGACCACCGCCGAGTTCGACCTGCTGTTCCTGCTGGCCGGCAACGCGGGCCAGATCCTCGACCGCGATGCGCTGCTGCGCGGCCTGCGCGGCATCGCCTTCGATGGCCTGGATCGGTCGATCGACGCACGCATCTCGCGCCTGCGGCGCAAGCTCGGCGACAACCCGGAGCAGCCCGAGCGGATCAAGACCGTGCGCGGCCGTGGTTACCTGTTCAGCCGATCGGCATGGGGATGAAGCATCCGTCGTCGGCCATGCGTGGCCATGCCTTCCACTTCCTGCGCTACGGCATCGGTTTCCTCACCGCCCATCTGCTGCTGATCGTGCTCGGGCTGTGGGCCTGGGATGCGCTGCTGGAAGACCGCACCGAGGCCAGCCTGCAGGCGGAAATGCGCGGCCCGCACGCCATGCTGCAACATCGCTTCGCCGAAACGCCGCCGGCGCAGTGGCCAGCCCTGGCACAACAGTTGGACAGCGATTTCGCCTATCCGCTGCAGCTGATGCCGCTGACCGAAGCTGCCGCGATACTGCCGGCGAAACAGCGCAAGGGCCTGCTCAACGGACACGTGCAGATCGAGCTGGACAGCATGCGCAGCCTGCAGCGCGTCGGCAACAGCAGCAGTGCGCTGATCCTGGGGCCGCTGGACCAGGCCCTGCCCGAAGAAGGCTGGCAGGACAGCGAAGCCTCCGGCGTGGCCATCATCCTGCTGATTCTGATGGTGGCGGTGGCATTGCCGATGTACGTGATGGTCTACCGGTTATGGCGCGATGTCTCGCAGCTGGCGCAGACCGCGCGACGGATGCGCGATGGCCAACTCGACAGCCGGGCGCCACGCGCCGGTACCGCGCTGGTGCGGCCATTGGCCAAGGCGTTCAACCACATGGCCGAACAGCTGCAGCTGCTGCTGGACAGCCAGCGCGTGCTGGCCCAAGCGGTGGCGCACGAAGTCCGCACACCGCTGGCACGCATGCGCTTCGGCCTGGCCGACCTGGAAGACACCGGACTGGACGACGCCCAGCGCGATGCGCTGTCCGGCCTGCGCATCGACATTGACCGGTTGCAGCACCTGACCGATGCGGGTGTCGAGTATGCCGCGCTCGGCCGCTGCCATCAGGTCACCCGCCAGCGCCTGCAACTGGCCGCGCTGGTACGCGGTGTGGTCGAGCAGTTCGCACCACTGACGATACCGGTGCAGCAGGACCTGTCACCGGCAGGGCTGGTCAACGTCAACCGGCACATGCTGGAACTGGCGCTGCGCAACCTGCTGGGCAACGCGCTGCGCTATGCGCGCCGGCAGATCCGCATCGTCAGCACGCTCAACGAGGGATGGCTGTGCCTGCAGGTGGAGGACGACGGTCCCGGTATCGCCGTCGAACTGCGCAGCCAGGTGCTGCAGCCCTACGTGCGGCTGGACCAGGCCAGCCCGGGTTTCGGGCTGGGCCTGGCGCTGGTGCAGGTGGTGGCGGACAAGCATCGCGGCCGCGTGGAAGTGGCCGATTCGGTGCTCGGCGGTGCCTGCATCCGGCTGCTGCTGCCGATGGAAAGCGGTGTCCCGCCACCGGCAGACAACGTCTAGTTCGCCTCGGCATCGGCACGCGGCAAGGCGAACACGAACAGCGCGCCCTGTCCGCTGTCGCGCAGTTCGATACGGCGGCCATGCAACTGCACGATGCGCTGCACGATCAGCAGGCCGAGCCCGCCGTTCTCGCCACGCCGCGCGCCCAGTGCCGCCGGCGCCTGGAACAGTTGCCCGCGCAGCGCCAGCGGCACCCCGGGGCCATCGTCCTGCACCGCCACCTGCACACTGTCGGGCAGCGCCGACAGCTGCACCTGCACACGGCCCCCGTCCGGCGCATGCCGCAGCGCGTTGTCGAGCAGATTGGTCAGCACGCGCTCCACAAGACCCAGGTCGGCGCGCACCAGCGGCAGGCCCGGCGGGAAATCAGCGTGCAGGCGCTGCCCACGTGCCTGCGCGGCCAGCTCGAACTTCTGCAGTACGTCCTGCAGCAGTTCCGGCAGCGCGAACACTTCCCACTCCAGCCGCACTTCACCGTGCTCCAGCCGCGCCAGTTCAAACAACGCCCGGGCCAGACGGCCGACCTTGGCGCTCTGCGCCAGCGCGATACCGAGATAGCGACGGCGCTCCTGCGGCGACAGCGTGGCTTCTTTCAGCGCCAGCGTTTCCAGGTAACCGTGCAGCGAGGACAACGGCGTGCGCAGGTCGTGCGAGATGTTGGCCACCAGTTCGCGGCGCTGCAGGTCCTGCTGGCGAAGCTGCTGCCACTGCTCGCCCAGCCGCTGTGCCATCTGCGAATGGGCATGTTCGAGGATCTTCAGTTCATCGCGCTCACCCGCGCGCAGCGGTACCGGCGCGGGCAGTGGCGTCGGTGCGTCGATGTCGAAGGCCTGTATGCGCCGGGTGACCTGGCGCAGGGGCCGGGTCACCCAGTAGAAGGCCACCAGGCCGGCAAGCAGGCCCAGCCCGCCGATCAGCAGCACCGACCAGAGCGTGGTGTGCCATTGGCTGCCGGCGGCCAGATCGTCGGCCAGCATCTGCCGGTGTTCGCCCACCAGTACCACGTACACGTAACCCGCCTGCCGCCCCTGCACCACCAGCGGCGCGACACTGAACACCTTGCGGCCATCGGCACTGCGGGGATCGTCACCGAGGATCGGCAGCGGCGCACCGGACAGCAGGCGCCGCAGCGGTGCCACGTCCACCCGGCTGCGCACCAGGTGGCCGCTGGGCGCATCGTGGCCGAGGATGCGACCCTGCTCATCCAGCAGGTACACCTCGACACTGGGGTTGACCGCCATCAGCTGGCCGAACAATGCGCGCACCGCTGCATCGCGCATGCCGCTGGTGTCCATCAGTTCGCTGCGCTGGGCGATGTGCTCGGCCAATCCAAGCGACAGGCGCTGCACCACTTCCTGCTCATGCCGGGTATTGGTGCGCATCTGCCACGCCAGCAGCGCCATGCAGCACGTCAGCATCAGTGCCGACATCACCAGCGCCAGTTTCTGCCACAGGTTCGGCTTGATCATGTGGCCGCCCCGGCCGGGTCGACCAGTTTGTAACCGCGCCCCCACACCGTCAGCAGGCGCCGCGGGTTGCCCGGGTCGGTCTCGATCTTGCTGCGCAGGCGGTTGATGTGCGTGTTGACCGTGTGCTCGTAACCGTCGTGCTGGTAGCCCCAGACCTGGTTGAGCAGTTCCATCCGCGCAAACACCTGGTCCGGGTGGCGGGCGAAGAACAGCAGCAGTTCGAACTCACGCGGGGTCAGTTCCAGTGCATTGCCATCGACGGCGGCAGTACGGGCGACCGGGTCCAGCCGCAGCCCCCCGAGTTCGATCGCCCCGGCATCGATGCGCGCGTTCTGTGCCATGGCTTCGGCGCGGCGCAGCAGCGCACGCACGCGCGCCACCAGTTCCGGCATCGAGAACGGCTTGGCCAGGTAGTCGTCCGCGCCCAGTTCCAGGCCGACGATGCGCTGGGTTTCGCTGCCACGTGCGCTGATGATGATGATCGGCACGTAGCGCGCCATCGCGCGTGCGCGCTGGCAGACCTGCAGGCCGTCCACGCCCGGCAGCATCACGTCCAGTACCAGTGCATCCCACGGACCTTCCTGTTCGATCAGGCGCAGGCCGGCATCGCCGCTGGCGGCGTGCGCGACTTCATAGCCCTCATCACCCAGGTGCATGCGCAGCAGGTCGGCGATGTGGGCATCGTCTTCAACGATCAGGACACGTTTGGCGGACATCGGCAGCTTCAGGCCAGTGGGGAGGCTGCCCGCATTGTGGCGCGGGAGCGGCGTGGATACCTCACGAAAAATTGAATCCTGCGTGAGGATTCGTTGACCGGCGGGGGCGCAGCATGGCCCCGTCGCCCCTTCCCGGAGTCCACCATGTCCCTCACCCGCCGCCATCTGCTGGGCCTGGGCGGTGCTGTCACCGCCGCCGGCCTGCTGGGCCTGGGCGCGTGCAGCCGCGCGGCCCCGGCCGCTGCCGAGGCACGGCCTGCGCGACAGTTCGAGGTGGTCCGCAGCGATGCCGAGTGGCGCCGGCTGCTGAGCCCGGCGCAGTACGCCGTGCTGCGCCAGCAGGCCACCGAGCGCCCCTGGAGCAGTCCGCTGAACAAGGAACATCGGCAGGGCACGTTCGCCTGTGCCGGCTGTGCGTTGCCGCTGTTCTCTTCGTCCACCAAGTTCGAAAGCCACACCGGCTGGCCCAGCTTCTGGGCGCCGCTGCACAACGCCATCGGCGAGGACCGTGACACCACCTTCGGCATGGTGCGGGTGGAAGCACATTGCCGCCGCTGTGGCGGCCACCTCGGCCACGTGTTCAACGACGGCCCGCGGCCGACCGGGCTGCGCTACTGCATGAACGGCGCCGCGATGGCGTTCATGCCCGGGACTGCGCAACAGGACGCCGCTGGCGGCTGGCGCGTGCCGGTCGGTTCTTCCCCTGCTTCTGGAGCCTGATGATGCTGCTGTTGCTGCTTGCCTATCTCGGCGGCGTGCTGACCCTGCTCAGCCCGTGCATCCTGCCGGTGCTGCCGTTCGTGTTCGCACGCGCTGATCGTCCTTTCCTGCGCAGCACCCTGCCGCTGCTGCTGGGCATGGCACTGACCTTCACCGTGGTCGCCAGCCTGGCGGCGGTCGGCAGCCAGTGGGTGGCGCAGGCCAACCAGGTCGGCCGCTGGGTGGCGTTGGTACTGATGGCGGTGTTCGCCATCGCGCTGCTGTGGCCGACCCTGGCCGACCACCTGCTGGCGCCGTTCCAGCGCATCGGCGCGCGCCTGAGCGCACGTGCCGACGCCGCGGATGCGGCCGGCCGTGGCGGCGCCGGGACCTCACTGCTGATCGGCATCGCCACTGGCCTGCTGTGGGCCCCCTGTGCCGGTCCGATCCTCGGCCTGGTGCTGACCGGTGCGGCCCTGAACGGCGCCAGTGCCGGCACCAGTTCGCTGTTGCTGGCCTACGCGCTGGGCGCCGTGACCGCACTGGCACTGGCGGTGTGGGTGGGCGGCCGTGTGTTCCGCGCACTGCAGGCCCGGCTCGGCCTGGGCAATGTGGTGCGCCGGGTGCTCGGCGTGGCCGCGCTGCTGGCAGTGGTGGCGATCGGCCTGGGCTGGGACACCGGCCTGCTGACCCGCCTGTCCGCGGTCAGTACCGCACGCATCGAACAGGGCCTGCTCGATGCCGTGCCCGATGCGCAGCCGGCAGCACCGCCGATGATGATGATGGCAGCCGGCCAGGCAGGCGCGCCGCTGCCGGTGGAAGGAACGCTGCCCACGCTGGACGGCGCCACCGGGTGGCTCAACAGCCCGCCGCTGAGCCGCGAGCAGCTGCATGGCAAGGTCGTGCTGATCGACTTCTGGACCTATTCCTGCATCAACTGCCTGCGTGCGATGCCGTTCGTGCACGAGTGGGCACAGCGCTACCGCGACCATGGCCTGGTGGTGATCGGCGTGCACACCCCGGAATTCGCGTTCGAGCGCGACCCGCGCAACGTGATGAAGGCCGTGCAGCAGCTGAAGGTCCAGTACCCGGTCGCGCTCGACAACCAGTATGCGATCTGGCGCGCGTTCAACAACCGCTACTGGCCGGCGCACTACTTCGTCGATGCGCAGGGCAACATCCGTGGCCACCAGTTCGGCGAGGGCAACTACGCGCACTCCGAACAGGTGATCCGCCGCCTGCTGGTGGAAGCCGGGCAGACCGACCTGCCACCACCTGCTGATCCGGCCGCGGCTGACCTGCAGGGCGTGGCCACGCAGGCCGACATGGGCAACCTGCGCTCGCCGGAAACCTACCTGGGCCACGCACGTGCCGAGCAGTTCGCCTCGCCGGGCGGGCAGCGCGCCGACGCAGCATTCGGCTACACGCTGCCGTCTACCCTGGCGCTGAACCAGTGGGGCCTGTCCGGACAGTGGCGGGTCAACGATGAGGCTGCACAACTGCAGCAGGCCGGCGGCCGCATTGCGTTCCAGTTCCACGCCCGCGACCTGCATCTGGTGCTGGCACCGGGCGAGGACGGCAAGCCGGTGCGCTTCCGCGTGCTGCTCGATGGCAAGCCACTGCCTGCGGCCGATGCCGGCGCCGACGTGGCCGCCGATGGCACCGGCACCGTCGACGAGCACCGCCTGTACCAGCTGATCCGCCAGCGCGGCACGATCGGTCCGCATCGTTTCGAGATCGAATTCCTCGACGCAGGCGTGCAGGCCTACGCCTTCACCTTCGGTTGAACCGGGAGCACACGATGAAACTCTCCTTTGAACAGGGCATTGCCGCCGGCGTCGCCGGCCTGGTCGCCACCGCGCTGGTCGCGGGTGTGCTGCTGGTGGACCACAGCGCGATCGCCGCCCCGGCCGAGCCCACCGCGCAGCGGCAGGCACTGCCTGCGCCCAGCGGCGATGCGGCCTTCCGCGATGACGCCAGCCACGCCAGCGTGGTCTTCGCCGGCGGTTGTTTCTGGGGCGTGCAGGGCGTGTTCCAGCACGTAAAAGGGGTGAGCAACGCGGTGTCCGGTTACATCGGAGGCAGTGCCGCCGACGCCCGCTATGAACGCGTCAGCAGTGGCCGCACCGGCCACGCCGAAGCGGTGAAGGTGGACTACGACCCGCGCCAGGTCAGCTATGGGCAGTTGATGCAGGTGTTCTTCTCGGTGGTGCACGACCCGACCCAGCTCAACCGCCAGGGGCCCGATCATGGCAGCCAGTACCGCTCGGCTATCTACGTCGAAGACGCGCGCCAGCAGGCGGCAAGCCGTGCGTACATCGGCCAGCTCGGCCAGGCGGGCAGCTACCGCGCGCCGATCGTGACCCAGGTGAGCAGCGGCCAGCGCTTCTACCCGGCCGAGAGTTACCACCAGAACTACATGAGCAACTACCCGCAGGCCGCGTACATCCGCTACTACGACGCGCCCAAGCTGACCGCGCTGGGCAAGCAGTTCCCGGCGTTGTACCGCCGCGATCCCGCGTTGGTGCCGATGCGCTGACACCCCATGGTGGTGCCGGCCGCTGGCCGCCACCACGGCATGAAAAAGACGCACGGCCACAGGGCCGTGCGCTTGGGAAGTATCGGCCCGGCTCCGATCAGGCCCGGCCGACAACGACATGCTAGGCTCGTCAGCATCATGGGTACAGAACCAGATGCGGGCCGGGTCGATGGATACAGAAGACACCACCACGATGATTCCTCCCCGCTACCAGCGGCTGTCGGACGAGCTGGCTGAAGCCATCCACGGCGGGCGCCTGCCGGTCGGCAGCCGGCTGCCGTCGCTGCGGCAGATGGCATCACAGCGCCAGCTCAGCCTGAACACCGTGATCGCGGCCTACCGTCAGCTGGAAGACGCCGGTCTGGTCATTCCGCGGCCCAAGGCCGGCTTCGAAGTCGCGCCGCGACTGTCGGTTCCGCAGCGCTCGCTGCGCGATGCGCCGTCCGCGCCCACCGCCCCGCTGCAGCAGGTGCTGATGGCGCGGGTGCTGGAAGCGCAGCGGCGCCCCGGCGTGATCGACCTCGCCTTTGCCGGCCCGCGCGGGCGCCAGTTCTACCCGGGTGCGCAGCTGGCCCGGCACACCGCGCAGGTACTTCGCCATGGCCAGCAGACCGTGGAGACCTACGCCCGTCCCAATGGTTCGCCACGCCTGCTGGCGCAGATCGTGCGGCGTGGCCCGCGGATGGGCCTGCATACCCACCCCGAACGCCTGCTGCTGACCCATGGTGCGATGGAAGCACTGCAACTGGCACTGCGCGCGGTCACCCGGCCCGGCGATGCGGTGGGAATCGAAGCGCCCTCGTACTTCAACCTGTATCCGCTGCTGACCACGCTGGGCCTGCAGCCGATCGAACTGCCCACCCATCCGCAGCGCGGCCTGGACGTGGATGCGCTGGAAGCACTGCTGCAGCACACCCCTCTTGCGGCGCTGGTGGTGATGCCGACCGTGCACAACCCGCTGGGCTGCACGATGCCGATCGCCGACAAGCAGCGCCTGGCCGAACTGGTCAACGCACGCCAGCTGCCGCTGATCGAAGACGCGGTGTATGCCGAACTGCAGTTCAGCGAGCCGCCGGCGCCGTTGCTGAAGGCGTTCGACCGCGACGGTTGGGTGATGGTGGTCGGTGGATTCTCGAAGACGCTGGCACCGGACTACCGCATCGGCTGGCTCGATGGCGGCCGCTTCGCCGAACGCATCGCGCTGCTCAAATTCCAGTCCACCGGCGGCGAACCGCAGCTGCTCGGTGATGCGGTGGCGGCCTACCTGGAAGCCGGCAGCTACGAGCACCACCTGCATCGCATGCGCCGGTTGTACCGCGAACAGGTCGGTCGCCTGCGGCAGCTGGTGGCCGAACATTTCCCGGCCGGCACCTGCGCCACCGAGCCGCAGGGAGGATTCCTGCTGTGGCTGGAGCTGCCTGGCGTAGACACCCGGGAGCTGTTCGAGCGCGCATTGGCAGAGGACATCGTGTTCATGCCGGGCCAGGTGTATTCGCGTGGCGCGCGCTACCGGCATTGCCTGCGGTTGTCGTGCTGCCAGACCCTGGACGCGCGCTTCATCGCTGCGGTGGAACGGTTGGGTGCGATCGCACGGGAGCTGGTGGCGCGCTGATTGATCGGTAGCGCCGGGCCATGCCCGGCGAGCGCACCGCGTGGCGGCCAGAAAATCCGCCGGGCATGGCCCGGCGCTACCATCACGCGCTGTGCAGATACGCGCTCAACGCTTCTCCATCGGCGCCCGGCAGATGCGGCAGCCGGCCCCAGCAGGGCATCGGCAGACGCTGCTGCAAGGTCGCGAAATTCTCATCCTGGCGCTGCATCGACGGATCGATGTGGTTGCCGATCCAGCCCAGGCACTCCACGCCACTGGCCTGCAGCGCGTGTGCGGTCAACCGCGCATGGTTGACGCAGCCCAGGCGCATGCCGACCACCAGCACCACCGGCAGCCGCAGCGCACGTACCAGGTCAAGCTGGTCCAGCTGCGCCGACAACGGCGCCAGCCAGCCGCCCACGCCTTCGACCACCACCACGTCGGCCTGTGCGCGCAGGCGTTCGAAGGCCGCCACGATCGGGGCCAGTTCGATGCGCACGCCATCTTCTGCGGCCGCCAGTTCGGGCGCCAACGGCTGGCGCAATGCGTAGGGGTTCAGATCGGCGTAGTCAGGCACCGGCAGGCTGGCGGCCTGCAATGCCAGCGCGTCGTCGTTGCGCAGCCCCTGCCCCGCGTCATGGCTGCCGCTGGCCACCGGCTTCATGCCCACCGCGCGCAGGCCGCGCCGGCGCAGCGCGTGCAGCAGCGCGGTACTGGCGGCGGTCTTGCCGATCTCGGTATCGGTACCGGTGACGAACAGGGCCGTCGGCAACGTGGCAGGCAGGGACATCACAGGCTCCAGCAGGGCAGCAGAGCCCCCATTATCGCTGGCCCGGCACGCTTGCTAGACTGCGGCCATGTTCGCCAACGCCTCGCTCACCGGCAGCAAGCCGGAACAATACGCCCAGCTGCTGGAACAGGCCCGTGGCCTGGTCTACGGCGAGTCCGACCGCATCGCCAATGCGGCCAACCTCGCTGCACTGGTCTACCACGCCCTGCCCGACCTGAACTGGGTGGGCTTCTACCTGTATGACGGCAAGGAACTGGTGGTCGGTCCGTTCCAGGGCCTGCCGGCCTGCGTACGCATTCCGCTGGACAAGGGCGTGTGCGGTGCGGCCGCCAGCCAGCGCGTCACCCAGCGGATCGAAGATGTGGACGCCTTCCCCGGCCATATCGCCTGCGACGCCGCATCGCGCTCGGAACTGGTGGTGCCGTTGCTCCGCGGTGGGGAGCTGATCGGTGTGTTCGATATCGACAGCCCGGTCGTCGGCCGCTTCGATGCCGAGGACCAGGCCGGCCTGGAAGCCATCGCCGAGGTGTTCGTCGGGGCGTTGGCGTGAGCGCGGTCAAGCTGCGCAACATCGGCCCGAAGAGTGCGGCATGGCTGCGGCAGGTGGGCCTGCGCAGCCGTGAGGACCTGGTTGCCACCGGTGCCGTCGGTGCCTTCGTCAAGGTCAAGCGTGCCGGCTTCAAGCCCAGCCTCAACCTGCTGTATTCGCTGGAAGGTGCGCTGCTGGACTGCCACTGGCAGGAATTGAGCGAACCGCAGCGTACGGCGCTGGTGCAGGACTACGAAGCACGAATCGCCGTGCATCCGCTGAAGGCGGCAGGTCCGGCCTCGGGCCCGGTGCATGAGCAGCGCTTCGACGCCGAGGATGATGGCGAAGAAAGCGCGGCCGAAAGCGCCGACGAGGATTGAGGCCTCCGCGTTGCTGGGAATGCCGGCCAGCGGCCGGCACCACCACCGTGATGCGCGATCGGTAGCGCCGGGCCATGCCCGGCGAGCGCGTAGCGCGGGTGATGTGGAATCCCCCGGGCATGGCCCGGCGCTACCGGATTCGTCAGGGTTGCTGCAGCTCCAGCAGCTCGCCCACCAGCCCCGCTTCACCGCGCTCGACCCACACGCGCAGGCGCGTGCCGTGGTCGATGCGCAGCGCCCAGCACAGCGACATCGGCAGGCCGCACACCAGCGACAGCACCATGCGCAGCGGGCCGCCGTGGCTGACCACGACCGTCGGTGGCGGGTCGTCGTCATCCAGCAGGCGATCCAGCGCGCGTGCGATGCGCCGTTCGAAGTGGCCCCAGCTTTCGCCATGCGGCGGCGGAAACGCGTGCGGATCGGCGTGGAACGCGGCCAACGCCTTTTCCGGCAGATCGAACAATGACTGGCCATCCCAGTCACCGAAATCCAGCTCTTCCCACTCCTCGTCGGCCTCAACATCCAGCGCGCGCGGTGTGGCCAGTGCCATCGCCGTATGCAGCGAGCGCAGGCGCGGCGAACTGATCACCCGTTCCCACGACTGCCCGGCATAGGCATCGACCAGCTCCTGCGGCAGGCGGGCCAGCTGCGGCGGATCGCTGCGGCCATCGAGGAACTCATCACGACCGTTGCCGGCATGGCGGACCAGGTCGAGGATCATGCGCGTGCCCAGTCAGGGCGGCGCGGGAACAGCGGAAAACAGACGGACATCGGCAACGGCACCACGATAATTCGAGCTGCATTCTAGGCGCTGGCGCAGGTCTGCTGCACCGTGCAGGTGCATCCGCGCCTCGCCAGTAGCGCAGGTTCACTGCTACGGGCCGGCCGCGATGCCGTAGACTGCGCGCACTTCCAGGTGACCTGCGGCCCTGCCGGCAGGTTGAAACGGGAAGCCGGTGACGCGTGACAACACGCCATGCCGGCGCTGCCCCCGCAACGGTAAGCACGTCAGTTCCAGGCAACCCGCCACTGTGCCGCAGGCATGGGAAGGCGCCTGGACGGTGGCCTCGGGCCACCCGGCGGCGAGCCCGGAGACCGGCCCGGAAGCCTCAGGTCGCGATGCGGTGGGCATGGCGCTGGTTGTCTGCGGCGATGGCTGCGGCATCGGCGCGTGCCTGCCTGTTGTGACTCCTCCCCTTCGCTGCGCGGGCGTGCGCGGCACCTGGAGTCCCCCGATGAAACTGCAGTCCCGAATGCTGTCCCTGGCCGTGCTGGCCGCGCTTCCTGCCTTGGCCCTGGCCGATGATGGTGCCGCCGACCTCGACCAGGTGCTGGTCACCGCCACCCGCACGCCGATCGCCCTGCAGGACAGCATTGCGCCTGCGCAGGTGATCGACCGCGCGCAGATCGAATCCAGCCAGGCCACCTCCCTGCAGGAACTGCTGCGGGGCCGCGCCGGCATCAACCTGACCAACGCCGGTGGCCTGGGCAAGCAGAGCTCGCTGTTCCTGCGTGGCACCAATTCCTCGCACACCGTGGTGCTGGTCGATGGCGTGCGCATCAACAGCGCCGACCTCGGCCTGGCGATGTACCAGGATCTGCCGCTGGCACAGATCGAGCGCGTGGAAATCGTGCGCGGCCCGCAGTCCAGCCTGTACGGTGCCGACGCCATCGGCGGCGTGATCCAGATCTTCACCCGCCGCAACCAGGGTGATTTCGCTCCGCACTTCCAGCTGGGCGGCGGCAGCAATGGCCTGCGTGAAGCCAGCGGTGGCATCGGTGGCGGCACCGAACGCGGCTGGTTCGGTGCCGACATCGCCTACCAGCATTCGGATGGCATCGATGCCTGCCGCGGTTCGGCCACGCTGTTTACCGGCTGCTTCGCCGATGAACCCGACCGCGATGGCTACCGCAACCTGTCCAAGAGCCTGCGCGGTGGTTACAACCTGAGCGACCAGTGGACCGTGGAAGGCAGCGCCCTGCGTGCCGACGGCAAGAACCACTACGACGGCTACTACAACTACTCCGAGACCCGCCAGCAGGTGCTGGCCGGCAAGGTGCGCTACACCCCGTCCGAACAGTTGACGCTGACCGCCAACGTCGGCCGCAGCGACAACGAGTCCGACAACTTCGGTGATTTCGGTGCACGCGGCAGCGCACAGACGCACCGCGACAGCGCTTCGCTGCAGGCCGACATCGGTGTTGCCGAAGGCCAGCTGCTCAGCACCGGCGTGGACTGGAGCGAGGACAACCTGGATGGCAGCAGCGCCGGTTACCTGGTCGACAGCCGTCGCAACACCGGCGTATTCCTGCAGTACCAGGCGCGCTTCGGCCGTCACCAGCTGCAGGCCAGCGCGCGCAATGATGACAACCAGCAGTTCGGCAACCATGCCACCGGCAGCCTCGGCTGGGCGATGGAGCTGGGCCACGGCCTGCGCGTCAACGCCAGCTACGGCACCGCGTTCAAGGCACCGACCTTCAGCGACCTGTACGACCCGTGGAGCGGCGTGCCGACGCTGGACCCGGAGAAGTCCAAGAGTGCCAACCTCGGCATCTCGCAGCAGGGCCAGGGCTGGCGCTGGGGCCTGGACGTGTACGAAACCCGCATCGATGACCTGATCACCTACGACGCGGCCACCTTCCGCATGCAGCAGGTCGAAAAGGCACGCATCCGCGGTGCGGAACTGACCGGCGGCGCCACCGTGGCCGGCTTCGACATCAACGCGCAGCTGAGTTTCACCGACCCGCGCAACCGCACCAACGGCAGCGCGCAGTTCGACAACTGGCTGGCACGCCGTGCGCAGCAGACCGCGCGCCTGGACATCGATCGCCGCTTCGGCGACTTCCGCACCGGCCTGACCGTACAGGGCGCGGGCAAGCGCTACGACGATGCCGCCAACGCGGTGAAGGTCGGCGGCTACGGCACGCTGGACCTGCGCGCCGAATACGCGCTGACCCCGGCATGGTCGGTGCTGGCGCGGGTGGCCAATGTGTTCGACCGCGAGTACGAAACCGTGGCGTGGTTCAACCAGCCAGGCCGCGAGTATCAGCTGAGCGTGCGTTACCAGCCCAGGTAAGCGGTAGCGCCGGGCCATGCCCGGCGTCGGGGCGCCAGATCGAAGGGCCGCCGGGCATGGCCCGGCGCTACCGGCAGGTCAGATCGCCGATACCGCAGCCAATCCCGGCAGTTCACGCAGGTCGTCGATTACCGCGACGGCCTGCGCGTTGTCCAGGTCCAGTCCTCGCGGATAGCCGTAGCGCACCAGCGCGATCGGCATGCCGGCGTCCTCGGCAGCACGATAGTCGGTGAGCGAATCGCCAACCATCAGGCACGCATCGACGGGCAATTCGAAGTGCGCGGCGATATGCCGCAACGGCTCACCACTGGGCTTGCGCTGAGGCAGCGAATCACCACCCAGCACCAGCGCAAAGGCATCGGCGATGCCCAGGTGCTGCAGCAACGGCGGCACCAGCGCGGCCGGCTTGTTGGTGCAGATGGCCAGCGGCACGTTCAACGCGCGCAACTGTGCCAGCGCGTCCACTACGCCAGCGAACAGCTGCGGGCTGCGCAGCAGGCATTGGCGGTAATGGACCATGAAGGTCGGCATCACCGCTGCCAGATCGATCTGACGCCCGGCGGCCTGCACGGCCTGTTCGACCAGCCGGCGCACGCCGTCGCCGATCCAGCCCAGCACGGTGGCTTCGGGTACGCGCGCCAGGCCGATGTCTTCCAGCGTGCGGTTCAGTGCTTCGGCGATATCGGCGGCGCTGTCGACCAGCGTGCCATCGAGGTCGAACACGACCAGCGGATAGGGATACGACAAGGGACGGCTCACTCGTGCAACGTGGGGCCGTCCATTGTACGCCCGCGTCTTCAGCCGATCCGGCGTGCGCGGGTGGCCAGGAAGGTCGGCAGGTAACGGTCGATCAGGAAGCGCGGCTGCGGCTGCCAGTCTTCCATGAAGCGGTCGATGACGAACCCGGCATCCAGCTGCCCGGCGATCAGATCCCCCAGGCTGTGGCCGAATGTCAGCGCTTCGCCACGGGCCAGCTTGGCCTCGCGCGCGGCGGGCTCCAGGTCTTCCAGGTCGGAATAGGGAATCGCGTACTGCGGGCGGATCAGGCCCTGCTCGCTCAGCTGTGCATCACGCGCGGCAACGAACACCACCGGATTGTAGAAGCTGGCCATCAGCAGGCCATCGCGTGCCAGCACCCGGCGGCACTCGGCCCACACCGGACGCACGTCGGGCACGTACAGGTTCGAGATGGGATGGAACACCACATCGAAGCTGTCGTTGGCAAAGGCCTGCAGATCACGCATGTCACCCTGCACGGTGCGCAGCGACAGACCATCGCGGTCGGCGACGGCGCGGTCCTGCGCCAGCTGCCCGTCGGAAAGGTCGAACACGGTCACCTCAGCGCCTGCTGCGGCAAGCACGGGTGCCTGTTGGCCACCGGCCGAGGCCAGGCACAGGATGCGCCTGCCACGCACATCGCCCAGCCAATCCAGCGGCAACGCACGCGGCGTCAGGTGTACCTGCCAGCGTCCCTCGCGTGCGGCGGCAATCGTTCCGGCATCCACCGGTCGCGACCACTCGCGCACCTCGCTGGCCTGGCGGTCCCAGGCAGCACGGTTGTGGTCGATCAACGCCTGTCCATGGTTCATGGGTTCTCCTTGCGCGAAGGGCGCCAGTCCAGATCCTGGAAGGCCGGGCTGGCGAAGCACTCGGCGAGGAAATCCAGGAATCGCCGCATGATAACGGGCTGTTGCCGGCGCGAGGCGTACACGGCATGAATGCCCAGCTCGTCCAGGCTGTACTCGGGCAGCAGTTCGATCAGCTCACCACTGCGCAGCAACGGCGCGACCTGGTAGGTCGGCAACATGGCGATGCCGGCATTGGCGCGCACCGCCTCCAGCAACAGCGATGCTTCATTGGCACTGATGTTGCCGCCCACCGCCACCGACAACGAGCGTCCTTCGCGATGCAGCTGCCACAGGCTTCTGCCGACGTAGTGATGGGTCAGGCAGTTGTGCGCGGCGAGATGTTCGGGCGCGGTCGGCGTGCCACGCGCCTGCAGGTAGGCCGGCGTCGCGCACAGCACCGAACGGCAGATCGCCAAACGACGTGCGATCAGGCTGGGGTCGATCTGCCGCGCGATGCGCACAGCCAGGTCGACGCGCTCCTCCACCAGGTTGACCATGCGGTCGACCAGCAGCAGTTCGATGCGGGCGGCCGGATGGCGCTGCACGAAGGCGGCCACCGCACGCGCCAGATGGCTCTGCCCGAACGACACGCTGGCGGTGATGCGCAGCGTGCCGTGTGGCTCGGGATCGTCGCTGGCCAGCTCTCCCTGCAGCTCCTCGCCGATCGCCAGCATCTGCCGGAACCGCGCCAGCGCGGCTTCACCGGCCCCGGTCAGGCTGACCCGCCGCGTGGTCCGGTGCAGCAGCCGCGCGCCCAGCCAGCCCTCCACCTCGGCCAGGTAGCGGCTGACCATGGCCCGCGACATGTCCAGCACCTCGGCGGCGGCGGTCAGGCTGCCGCGCTCGGCAACTTCGACGAACACGGTCATGGCGGTCAATCGGTCCATCTGCTCTATCCATGCAACAAACAAGCGCGTTATACGCTGTTTTTCGAGCGACTGCAGCGGCCTACAGTGGCCCCATTCCCAGCCACCACCCCCACGGAGTCCTGCCATGAAGATCGCCCTCGTCGGTGCCACCGGCAACATCGGCCGCCAGATTGCCCGCCACGCGCTGGCCAACGGCCATCAACTGACCGTCATCGTGCGCAGCGCGCAGGACCTGCCGGCCGAGCTGGCCGGCGCCCATCCGGTCATCGCCTCGCTGGATGACCAGGACGCCCTGGTCGCCGCCATCACCGGCCACGATGTGCTGGCCAGCGCCTACGGCCCGCGCCCGGGCGACGACATCGGTCGCGTCGGCGAGGTTGCCGCACAACTGGCCAACGCCGCCCGCAAGGCCAACGTGCCGCGCCTGGTCGTGGTCGGCGGCGCCGGCAGCCTGGAAGTCGCCCCCGGCGTGCAGCTGGTCGACACCCCCACCTTCCCGGAGGCCTACAAGCCCTACGCGCTTGCCCACCGTGAAGCGTTCAACCGCCTGCAGGCGGTGGACGACCTGGACTGGACCTTCTTCTCGCCGGCCGCCGAAATCGGCCCGGGTGAAGAGCGTGGGCAGTACCGCGTGCAGCCCAAGGCCTTCCTCGCCGATGCCAGCGGCCACAGCCGCATCAGCTACGCCGACTACGGCGCCGCGTTCGTCGCCGAACTGGAAGCGCACAAGCACCCCAGGCAGATCATCACGGCGGCGTACTGATCGCGCACTCGCCGGCCTGACCGCCCGCCGGGCGTGGCCCGGCGCTACCCACCTGTAAAGCCGAAGGCAACGGCAGGAGCCGTTGCCAACGTCGCTAGCGACGGCCCGTAGGGGGCCGGGCAAGGACGCCCGGCATAGCCCACGCTCGGCTCGACACCCCAAGGACACCTCCCATGCGTACTGCTGCTCTGCTGCTTCCTCTCGCGCTGGCTGCCAGCTTCAGCAGCGCCCCGCTGCTGGCCGCACCTGCCGCGCCTGCACCCGCCAGCGCTGCCACATCCCAGCTGCGCCTGCACACCTTCCATCCTGGACCGCAGGCAATGTTCCCGGTGTCCTCGGTGCTGATCGAAGGGCGCAACGACGCGATCCTGGTCAACGCGCAGTTTGCTGCCGGCGATGCACGCCGGCTGGTCGAGCAGATCCGTGCCAGCGGCAAGCGGCTGACCACCATCTACATCAGCCATGGCGATCCGGACTACTACTTCGGGCTGGCCACCATGCAGGATGCGTTCCCGCAGGCGCGCATCGTCGCCACCGCGCAGACGGTGGCGCACATCCGTGAATCCCAGGCCGGCAAGCTGGCGTACTGGGGGCCGAAGATGGGCGCCGACGCTCCCGCACGCATCGTGGTGCCCTCGGTGCTGGAAGGCGATGCACTGCAGCTGGAAGGGCAGCGCCTGCCGTTGATCGGCCTGGATGGCCCGACGCCGGACCGCAGCGTGCTGTGGGTGCCGCCGCTGCGCGCGATCGTCGGTGGCATTCCGGTGGTGGCCGGCGAGCACGTGTGGATGGCCGATACGCAGACGCCGCAGTCGCATGCCGATTGGCTGCGCACGCTGCAGCAGCTGCAAGCGCTGAAGCCGAAAGTGGTGGTGCCCGGTCATTACGCGGAGGGTGCGCCACTGGATGCCAGTGCATTGCGCTTCACTGCGGATTACATCCGTGCCTTCGATGTTGAAACCGCCAAGGCCAAGGACAGCGCTGCGTTGGTGAAGGCGATGCGGGCGCGCTATCCGCAGCTGGCGGGTGTGGCGTCGCTGGAGTTGAGTGCGAAGGTGGCCAAGGGCGAGATGCAGTGGCCGTAAGGTAGGGGGGTTCTTTTGCAGGGCTGCGCCCTTCACCCGCAGAGGCAACTGCAACAGCAGAAGCAACAGCAGAGGCTGGTTTTCTGAGGGTTAGCGGGGTGGGTCCGGTTGCGGGGGACGCCGTGAATACGTCCATGTAGGCTCGGTCGCGCCATCCATGGCGCTCACGCCCCCGCAACCGGACCCACCCCGCCTTCGACAGGTTCCCGCTGCTGTTGGTGGGTGCTGACCGTTGGTCGGCACGCGGCTGTTGGTAGGTGTCGACCTTGGTCGACACATGTATCAGGTCCGTGGGGAATCGTTCGTTGCGTGCTCGAACAGTTCGCCCTGCACCACGGCTTCCTTTTCGCGGAAACCGCCAAGGCCGACGCCGACCAGGCGATAGCGGGTGTCGGCGGGCAGGTCGACGCGGGCGCGCAGGGCCAGTGCGATGTCGCGCAGTTCTTCCATCGACTCGGGCGGGCGTTCGGGGGTGAAGCTGCGGGTTAGGATGCGGAACTGCGCGGTCTTCAGTTTCAGCACCACGGTGTGGCCGATGCGTTCGGTCTTGCGCGTGGCCTGCCAGGTCTTCCCGGCCAGCTGCACGATCGCTTCGCCCAGGTCTTCCAGCAGCAGGTCCTCGGCGAAGGTGTCCTCCGAAGAGATCGACTGCACCTGCTGGTCCGGTTCCACCGGCCGCTCGTCGACACCGCGCGCGCGGTTGTACAGGCTGCGGCCGAAGCTGCCGAAGGCGTCTTCCAGGTCCGGCAGCGTCCATTGCCGCAGGTCGCCGCAGGTGACGATGCCGCGCGCCGCCAGCTTGCCTTCCATCACCTTGCCCACGCCAGGCACGCGGTTCACCGGCAGCGGCAGCAGGAATGCGTCCACCCGCTGCGGCGGAATCACGAACTGGCCGTCGGGCTTGCGCCAGTCCGAGGCGATCTTGGCCAGGAACTTGTTCGGCGCGATCCCGGCTGAAGCGGTCAGGTTGGTTTCCTCGCGGATCTGCGCGCGGATGGTGCGGGCGATGTCGGTGGCCAGTTCGATGCCACTCTTCGGCTCGGTCACGTCCAGGTAGGCCTCGTCCAGGGACAACGGCTCGACCAGGTCGGTATGGCGCAGGAAGATCTCGCGCACGTGGCGCGACACCGCCTTGTAACGCGCGAAGTCCGGCGGCACGAAGACCGCGTCCGGGCACAGGCGCTCGGCGCGCAGTGCCGGCATCGCCGAACGCACGCCGAACACGCGCGCCTCGTACGAAGCGGCACACACCACTGAACGCGCACCGCGCCATGCCACCACCACCGGCTTGCCGCGCAGTGACGGATCGTCACGCTGCTCCACCGACGCGTAGAAGGCGTCCATGTCGACGTGGATGATCTTGCGCAGTGCGTTCATGGTTGGCCCACATGATACCCGCACCGTACCGGTCCAGACGCCGAAGTATGGTCGTTGTGCATCAACGGGATGCGTGGTTTCAGCTGAAAACACTACGCACGCGTACGGAGACGCGGTTTGATATCCGCCTGATCCGTCGTGCATCCTCGGGAATTCGTTGCCTTGTTTTCGCTTCCAGGATTGCGCTTTCCATGACTCGTCTCCACGCGTTCAACCGCGACCAGCTGCTGGCCAGCGCACGCGGTGAACTGTTCGGCGCTGCCGCCGGCCGGTTGCCCAACGACCCGATGCTGATGTTCGACCGCATCACCGAAATCCGCGAGGACGGCGGACCGCATGGCAAGGGCATGGTACGCGCCGAACTGGATATCCGCCCGGACCTGTGGTTCTTCGGCTGCCACTTCATCGGCGACCCGGTGATGCCCGGCTGCCTGGGCCTGGATGCCATGTGGCAGTTGACCGGCTTCTTCCTGACCTGGCTGGGTGCCCCCGGCAAGGGCCGCGCCCTGGGCTGCGGCGAAGTGAAGTTCACCGGCCAGGTGCTGCCCGACGCCAAACTGGTGCGCTACGAGATCGACATCAGCCGCGTCATCAACCGCAAGCTGGTGATGGCCCAGTCCGACGCGCGCATGTACGTGGACGACCGCGAGATCTACAACGCCCGCGACCTGCGCGTGGGCCTGTTCACCGAAACCGGGAGCTTCTGATGCGTCGCGTCGTCATCACCGGCATGGGCATCACGTCCTGCCTCGGCAATGATCTGGATACCGTTTCGGCTGCCCTGCGTGAAAGCCGCGCCGGCATCACTGCGCTGGCCGACCACGCCGAAGCCGGCCTGCGCAGCCAGGTCGGCGGTCGCGTCGACCTCGACCTGGATGCGCTGATCGACCGCAAGCAGAAGCGCTTCATGAGCGATGCCGCGGCCTTCGCCTACCTGGCGATGGCCGATGCCATCACCGATGCGGGCCTGACCCCGGAACAGGTCAGTGGCCTGCGCACCGGCCTGATCGCCGGTTCCGGCGGTGGCTCCAGCGAATGGCAGGTCGGTGCGGTGGATCTGCTGCGCAACCGTGGCGTGCGCAAGGTGGGCCCGTACATGGTGCCGCGCACGATGTGCTCGACCGTGTCGGCCTGCCTGGCTACCGCATTCCAGATCAAGGGCGTGAGCTACTCGCTGTCGGCCGCCTGCGCGACTTCGGCGCACTGCATTGGTGCGGCTGCCGACCTCATCCGCCACGGCGCGCAGGACATCATGTTCGCCGGCGGCGGTGAAGACCTGCACTGGTCGATGAGCGTGATGTTCGATGCGATGGGCGCACTGTCCACCAGCTTCAACGACACCCCCGCCAGCGCCTCGCGCCCGTATGACAAGGACCGCGATGGCTTCGTCATCGCCGGTGGCGGCGGCATGCTGGTGCTGGAGGACTACGACCACGCGGTGGCACGTGGCGCGCACATCCATGCCGAGCTGATCGGCTATGGCGTGACCTCCGATGGCGCCGACATGGTCGCGCCGTCCGGCGAAGGCGCCGTGCGCTGCATGAAGATGGCGCTGCAGAACGTGGACCGTCCGCTGGATTACCTCAACACCCACGGCACCTCGACCCCGCTGGGCGATGTGACCGAGCTGGGTGCGATCCGCGAGGTGTTCGGCGATGCGATTCCGCCGCTGTCCTCGACCAAGGCGCTGTCGGGCCATTCGCTGGGCGCCGCCAGCGTGCATGAAGCGATCTACTGCCTGCTGATGATGCGCGATGGCTTCGTGGCCGGCTCGGCCAACATCGGCGAGCTGGACCCGAGGGTGGAAGGCTTCCCGATCCTGCGCGAAAGCCGCGAGCAGAAGCTGGACACGGTGATGTCCAACAGCTTCGGCTTCGGTGGAACCAACGCGGCGCTGGTATTCGGCAGGGTGTGATCTGAAAGCGTGCCAACCAAGGTTGGCACCTGCCAGGGCGGTAGCGCCGGGCCATGCCCGGCGAAAGCGGTGAAGCGTGCCGACCAACGGTCGGCACCCACCAGGTTCAAGGTGGCACCCACCAGAGCGGTAGCGCCGGGCCATGCCCGGCGAGAGCGGTGAAGCGTGCCGACCAACGGTCGGCACCCACCAGGTTCAAGGTTGGCACCTGCCAGGGCGGTAGCGCCGGGCCATGCCCGGCGAGAGCGGTGAAGCGTGCCGACCAACGGTCGGCACCCACCAGGTTCAAGGTGGCACCTGCCAGGGCGGTAGCGCGGGGCCATGCCCGGCGAGAGCGGTGAAGCCTGCCGACCAACGGTCGGCACCCACCGGGTTCAAGGTTGGCACCTGCCAGGGCGGTAGCGCCGGGCCATGCCCGGCGAGAGCGGTGAAGCGTGCCGACCAACGG
>NZ_JBQOIF010000018.1:0-97964 GCF_052665395.1 Stenotrophomonas sp. 3(2025)
TGTTCTTGGGGGGGTGGGGGGCGCGGGGGCTACGGGGGGACGTTCAGTTGTTGGCGGCGCGGAGGTTTACCGGCGGCCGCTGCGCTCGCCGGGCATGGCCCGGCGCTACCGTGGTGCGGGGCATGGCGCGACGAGACGGTGGTGTGGGGTATGGCGCGACGAGACGGTGCTGTGGGGCGTGGCCCGGCGAGACCGTGTGCGGTGAACCGCGTTATCGAAGCCGGGTGGGGTCAATCAGGGGAATCTCGCCGAGGGCTTCGAACGCGATGCGATGGCTGCAGAACCCGAACGGGGTGTCCGCGGCGGGCCGCACGTTGTGGCGTGGCACGCTTTCGATGTCCCGTACCTCGTCTACGGCCAAGGCAAAGGTCTCCGTGCCGGCCTGCATCAGCAGCATGGCCGGGCAGCCATGAGCGAACCCGCTCAAGCCGATGGCCTGACGCAGGTCGACCACCGGCAGTGCGTGGCCGCGCACGGTGAGGCGCGGGCGCGCGCCACTGCCGGGGCGATCAAAGGTTTCCGGGCCACGAATTTCAATCGCGGCTTCGACATCGATGGCAAACAGGTGGGTACCGGCCCGCACAACAACAACTTCAATGAAGGCTGGCGACGACGGGGCCGGTTCACCGGCCGAAGGGGAAGAGGGCTGCAAGAGGAACCTGTGGAAGGGTATTGAAACTGCAACGCAATGATGCCGTGTTGACGTGACGTAACGCGTACTTTGCGGACGAGCGGCCAGCACGCGTTGCATGCGTCGTTCAGCGGGATCAAGGCGCCTTCACGGGTTGGCTTGGGCCGTGGGCGGATTGCCAGCCATGGGCTGGCACTACTGTGGCTTGGCGAAGACGTCCAGGCCTTTGCCGGTTTCAAGCAGCGATTTCAGGCTCGACAGCACGATCGGCCAGCCTTGGCGGATGCCGGTATCCATGGCGCTGCCCGGTTCCAGCTCGTCATGGGTCACCGTCAGCTTGACCATGTCCTCATACGGCACGATCTCGAACGTCACCCGGCTGTAGGCCTTCGGGTTGTCCGCCTGCGAGGCGGCGGCCCAGGTGATCACCAGTCGCGAGGGTGGGGTGTTTTCCACCACTTCGCCCACCAGTTCGACCTTGCGCTCGTCATTGGCGCGCACGTGCTGCCAGCGCGAGCCGGGTTTCCAGTCCGATACGTTTTCGTGCCCCCAGTAGGTGCGGGCAATCTCCGGCCGGGTGATGGCTTTGAACACCTTCTGCGGCGTGGAGGCGATATAGATCACGTGGATGAAACGGGTGGATTCAGCGCTCATCGTCATTCTCCTTCCAGTTCCTGTTTGAGGTCATGCAGCAGGCTCAGGCGCTGCTGCTCGAACTTGCTTACCCAGCGCGTATAGACATCGTGCAGCGGCACCGGGTTGATGAAGTGCAGCTTCTCGCGGCCACGCCTGACGGTGCTGATCAGGTTGGCGTCTTCCAGCAGGCCCAGGTGCTGGGTAACCGATTGCCGGGCCATCTGCAGGTGCTCGCAGAGCTGCCCCAGCGTCTGCCCGTTGCGTTCGCACAGCAGGTCCAACAACGTGCGGCGCGTGGGGTCGGCCAGTGCCTTGAACACCTTGTCTGCATCCATGGGGGGCTTCAGTTCCAGTTGTCGATCTTGACGTCGTGCGGGCTGGGCTGGCCGCGCCCGGTTTCCAGCAGGGATTTCAGGCTCATCAGGAAGATGGCCCACTTGGTGCTGCAGTGGTGCATGAACTCCACGCGCTCCTTCCAGCCTTCATGGCTGAACAGCACGATGCAGTAGTCGCCGTCCTGGTGCAGGGCGAAGCGCGCGGTGGTGCCGATCCATTCCGGTGGGCCGTCGATGAATTCCCACAGCACCCGCTCGTTCGGCTGCAGCTGCAGCAGCTTCATCTGCATGACGCCGATTTCCTGGCCGTTGGCGGTGAAGCGGGCGGTGACGGTGCCGCCGGGGTGGCGGTCGCCGGTGGTGTCCTCGGCCCACCAGGCGGCGATGCCTTCGGGGGTGGCCAGGGCCTGGTAGACCTGGGCTGATGGGGCGTTGATGCCGACTCTGTGAGCGATATCCACCATGACTGTGGCTCCACGGTGGGCGGCGGGGTGCCGTCCGTGGGGTCACAATAGGCAGGTAAATGCCTGCATGTCAACTCCGCCGCCGTGAACGCACGGCCGTGGTAGTGCCGGCCGCTGGCCGGCAGCCTGGGAGTGTGGGGTGATTGCGGTTGCCGGCCAGCGGCCGGCACTACCAGGTCGCGCGTGCGATTGGCGGCGTTTCAGTTTTCCGCGTCCTGCAGTGCTGCATGCAGTTTGTCGGTGATCTGCTGCAGCGCGGCCAGGTCATCGGCTGAGAGATGATCGAGGAAATTCCGGCGCACGCTGGCGACGTGTACCGGCCGTGCTGCGCTCAGCTGGGTGCGACCTTCTGCGGTCATGCGGATCACCACCACGTTGTCACTGTCGGTGTCGCGCTCGATCAGGCCACGGCCGGCCATGCGGGTGAGCTGGTGCGAGAGTCGGGTCTTGTCCCATTCCAGGTAGTCCAGCAGTTCGCGCTGGCGGCGGCAGCGGTCCTTGGCCTTGCTCAGTTCCATCAGCACGACAAAGTCGGCACTGGAGAGTCCGGTGCTGCGGGTGATGTCGTGGACGATGCGGCCGGAGGTGATCTCGGCCATGCGCCGGAAGCCGCGCCAAGCGGCCCACTCGTCAGGGGTGATGGTGGGTGGGGTCATGCGCCCACGTTGCCCGTGGTTGGTTGACGTGTCAACCAGAACGCCTTACGGTTGACGTATCAACCACCCCGCAGGTCGTCTCATGCCGCATCCCCCACGTATTGCCATCATCGGCGCGGGCCCCGCCGGCCTGACCGCGGCGCTCATCCTGCATCGCGGCGGCCATCGCGTGAGCGTGTACGAGGGCGAGTCGTCCGGGCAGCAGCGTACCCAGGGCGGCACGCTGGACCTGCACGAGGACTCCGGCCAGGTGGCGTTGCAGCGCGCCGGTCTGCTGGAGGCGTTCCGGGCGGTAGCGCGCCATGAAGGCCAGGAGGCGCGGATGGGTGATCCGTGGTCCGGGGCGATTGCCGCAGGAGGGTTCGGGCCGGAGGGAAGCATGGACAAGCCGGAGATCGACCGTGGCGACCTGCGCCAGCTGCTGCTGGATGCGTTGCCGGCCGACGCGGTGCAGTGGGGCCATTGCCTGAGCGAGATGGAACCTGCAGATGCCGGCCGCCACAGCCTGCGCTTCGCCAATGGCGTGCAGGCCGAGGCGGACATCGTGATTGGTGCCGATGGTGCATGGTCGAAGGTGCGCGCTGCGTTGAGTGCCTGCCAGCCGCTGCCGACCGGCATTACCTTCTTTGAAGGATGGATCGCGCAGCCTGCGGCGGATATCGCGGGCATGGTGGGGCAGGGCAGCCTGTTCTGCTTTGGCGGTGAGGAGGCGCTGTTCGTGCAGCGCAACAGCGGCGATCGATTCTGCGTGTACGCGGCGCTGAAGCGGCCTTCTGATTGGCTTGATGCGCAGATCGCGCAACAAGGCATGCGCGCGCTGGTGACCGGCAGCTACACCGGCTGGGCACCGAACCTGCGGCGGCTGCTGGAGGCGTGCACCGACTTCGTGCGGCGGCCGATCTACAGCCTGCCGGCGGATTTCCGCTGGACACCGCGCAACGGCGTGACGCTGATCGGCGATGCTGCCCATCTGATGCCGCCGGTGGGCGTGGGCGTGAACCTGGCGATGCTGGACGCGTCGGACGTGGCGATGGCGTTGTGTGCGCAGCCGGATGCGGTGAGTGCAATCCGCCACGCCGAGTCCATTGTCTGTGAGCGCGCCAGCGCGCTGATGCCGGACGCCATCGACGGGTTCCAGCGCTGGTTCACTACCGAGACGACGGCTGACGGCGGTTGAGGCCGCTGGAAACGCGAGGACAGCAAGCACCTGCGTCACTGCGTCGCAGCCTTTCTGCAGGATGCGGTACATCGGTTCGGCGCTAGAGTGGGGGCTACCCCATCCAGGAAGGAGACGCGCATGTACTACAGCAGTGGCAACTACGAGGCCTTCGCGCGCCCGCGCAAGCCGGCGGGCGTGGACAACAAGACGGCCTGGTTCGTGGGTTCGGGCCTGGCCTCGCTGGCCGGTGCGGCGTTCCTGGTGCGCGATGGGCGCATGCCCGGCGAGCGCATCACCATCCTGGAACAGCAGCAGATTGCCGGTGGCGCGCTGGATGGCCTGAAGGTGCCGGAGAAGGGCTTCGTGATCCGCGGCGGCCGCGAGATGGAAGACCACTTCGAGTGCCTGTGGGATCTGTTCCGTTCGATTCCGTCGTTGGAAATCGACGACGCCAGTGTGCTGGACGAGTTCTACTGGCTGAACAAGGACGACCCGAACTATTCGCTGCAGCGTGCCACGATCAATCGCGGCGAAGATGCGCATACCGATGGCTTGTTCACCCTGAGCGAGCAGGCGCAGAAGGACGTGATCGCGCTGTTCCTGGCCACCCGGCAGGAGATGGAGAACAAGCGCATCAACGAGGTACTGGGCCGCGATTTCCTCGACAGCAATTTCTGGCTGTACTGGCGCACGATGTTCGCGTTCGAGGAGTGGCACTCGGCGCTGGAGATGAAGCTGTACCTGCATCGTTTCATCCACCATATCGGCGGGCTGCCGGATTTCTCGGCGCTGAAGTTCACCAAGTACAACCAGTACGAATCGCTGGTGCTGCCGCTGGTGAAGTGGCTGCAGGAGCGCGGCGTGCGGTTCCAGTACGGCACTGAAGTGACCGATGTTGACTTCGACCTGCAGGAGGGCCGCAAGCAGGCCACGCGCATCCACTGGAAACGGGATGGCTTGGCTGGTGGCGTGGACCTGGGCGCGGACGATCTGGTGTTCATGACGATCGGCTCGCTGACCGAGAATTCCGACAACGGTGACCACCACACCGCTGCGCGCTTGAATGAAGGCCCGGCACCGGCGTGGGACCTGTGGCGGCGCATCGCGGCCAAGGATGCGGCGTTCGGGCGCCCGGATGTATTCGGTGCGCATATACCGGAAACCAAGTGGGAATCGGCGACGGTAACCACGTTGGACGCGCGCATTCCGGCGTACATCAAGAAGATTGCCAAGCGCGATCCGTTCAGCGGCAAGGTGGTGACCGGCGGCATCGTGAGCGTGCGCGATTCGCGCTGGCTGATGAGCTGGACGGTGAACCGCCAGCCGCACTTCAAGAACCAGCCGAAGGGCCAGATCGTGGTGTGGGTGTATTCGCTGTTCGTGGATACGCCGGGTGATTACGTGAACAAGCCGATGCAGGACTGCACCGGCGAGGAGATCACCCGCGAATGGCTGTACCACCTGGGTGTGCCGGTGGAGGAGATCGACGAGCTGGCGGCGACCGGGGCGAAGACAGTGCCGGTGATGATGCCGTACATCACCGCGTTCTTCATGCCGCGCCAGGCCGGTGACCGCCCGGACGTGGTGCCGGAGGGTGCGGTGAACTTCGCCTTCATCGGCCAGTTTGCCGAATCGAAGCAGCGCGACTGCATCTTCACCACCGAGTATTCGGTACGCACGCCGATGGAAGCGGTGTACACGCTGCTGGGCATCGAGCGCGGCGTGCCGGAGGTGTTCAATTCCACCTACGACGTGCGCACGCTGCTGGCAGCGACCGGGCGTCTTCGCGATGGCAAGGAACTGGACATTCCGGGGCCGGCGTTCCTGCGCAACCTGCTGATGAACAAGCTGGACAAGACCCAGATTGGCGGGCTGCTGCGCGAGTTCGGGCTGGTGCAGGACGATTGAGGTAGCGGGGCGCAGGTAGCGCCGGGTCATGCCCGGCGTCCCGCGCTGCAGTGGCCGCTTCGCTCGCCGGGCATGACCCGGCGCTACCGGGACTCAGCAACCCACCAGCCGGTCGGCGCTGAGGCCACTGCGGTGCTGGTTGCGGTATTCGATGGGGCTGGCGTCGACCATGCCGCGGAAGTGCCGGCGGAACGATTCCTGCGAGCCGAACCCCGCCTGTTCGGCCACCCATTGCAGCGGGCGGTCGGTGGTTTCCAGCAGTTCGCGTGCGTAGGCCACGCGTTCGCGGATGAGCCAGTCGATGGGCGACAGGCCGGTGGCTTCCAGGAACTGCCGCTGCAGGGTGCGTTGGCTGAGTGCGGCCTGTTCGGCCAGGCTGCCCAGCGAATGCGGCTCGCGCAGGTTGCGGCGCATCCATTCCATCAGTTTCGCCAGCCGCGTGGGCTCGCCCAGCGGGATCGCGCGGCTGACCCGCTGGCTGCGTTCGGCATCGCGCCAGGGCGCCAGCACCAGCCGTTCGGCCACCAGATTGGCCACGCGCGCGCCGTAATCCTTGCGCACCATGTGCAGCATCATGTCCATGCCGGTGGCCGAGCCGGCCGAGGTGATGATGCTGCCAGCGTCCACGTACAGCACATCGTCGCGCACGTGGATGCGCGGAAATTCGCGGGCCAGCGTTTCGGTGAGGCGCCAGTGGGTGGTGGCCTGGCGACCATCGAGCAGGCCAGCCCAGGCGAGCACGAATGCACCGGAGCAGATGGAGGTGATGCGTGCGCCGCGCGCATGGGCGCGGGTAAGGGCATCAAGCAACGCCTGCGGCGGGCGCTCGCTGGGTTCGCGCCAGCCGGGAATGACGATGATGTCGGCGTCGTCGACAGCGCTCAGATCGTAGGGCAGCTGCACCTGTGCACTGCCGAGCATGCGCAGTGCACCGGGCTCGCCAGCGCAGAGCTGGGTGCGGTACCAGGCCACGCCCAGTTCAGGGCGGATGGGCGCGAACAGGCCGACCGCGCAGCCGAATTCGAACAGGCCCTGGCCGTGGCAGGCCACGATGGCGACGGTGGGCGCGGTCGGATCGGCAGGCAGGGTGGGCATGGCTTGATGCTACCGATGAAGGTGCCTGCGCCAGCGTGTCGTGGCGGCATGAGGTGATGCCCGTGCGGCATATGGCCGGTGGCCGGTTTTCGTTGGCGCCGGACGCGCGCACGTTGCTGCGTAAGGTCATTACCAGCAGTCATGTGGCTGGCGCGATGTGACGGTCACATGACGCGATATCCGCTGTTGCGTGTTGGGCGTGGGCTCTTGAATGGAGGCGTGTCTCCGGCCCACCCCCACGAGCCCCCATGCCTGCTGCCCACACTCCTGCGCTGTCCACGCTCTCCCTGCTGATTGCCGCCACGCTTGCCGCTGCCCCGGCGTACGCGGCTGAGGCCGATGCACCGTCGGCGACCACTGCCACTTCTGCGAACCTTGCCGCGTCCACGCTGGATGCGGTGGTGGTCACCGGTTCACGCACCAGCACGCGAACGGTGAAGAACAGCTCGACACCGATCGACGTGATTTCCGCCGAGGACCTGGCCGCGACCGGCCAGGCCAACCTGCTGGAAGCGCTGCAGCGCAGCCTGCCATCGCTCAGCCAGATCGGCGGTTACCAGAGCGACCAGGAAAGCCTGATCCGCGGTTACCAGCTGCGCAACCTGTCGCCGGGTTACACGCTGGTGCTGGTGAACGGCAAGCGCCGCAACGCCAGCGCGTATGTCAGTGGCGCCAACGGTGGCGGCTATCCCGGCCACGCCTGGGCCGATCTGGCGCTGATTCCGGTGTCGGCCATCGACCATGTGGAGGTGCTGCGCGACGGCGCTTCGGCCATCTATGGTTCGGACGCGATCACCGGAGTGATCAACGTGATCCTGAAATCGCAGGCCCACGGTGGCGATGTGTCGGTGGAGAGCGGGCAGAGCACTGATGGCGACGGCAGCCGCACCAGCGTGCGCGCCAACATCGGCCTGCCGTGGGGCGAGGATGGCTTCATCAACCTGTCCGGCGAGAGCACGCGCCAGCACCATGCGATCCGCACGCGGCGCTACATCGACGGCTACCTGAGTTATCCCGCCGTGGATGGCAACGGCAACCTGGTGGCGCTGCGTCCAAACAACCGCTTGCCGTCTGGAGCGACGCCGAACCCGGCCGAGGCCGGGCGCGATGCCGAGGCCAACATCATCCTCAGCTCGCCGTCGTATGCGCTGAAGGCCTTCGCGGTGAACGTGGGTCATGGGCTGGGCGAGAACGCCCAGTTCTACGCCAATGCGACCGCCAGCGACCGCACCGCGCAGGCGATCCAGAACTTCCGCCTGCCGGCAACGATCTTCACCACCTACAAGGCGCCGGGCGTGCTGAGCGTGTTTCCCGATGGCTTCCTGCCGGTGCTGGAAACCAAGGAGAAGCAGTACACCGGCACGGCTGGGGTGAAGGGCCAGGTTGCGGGGTGGGACTACGACTTCAGCCTGACTGGCAACCGCAACACGGTGCGCACCTACACCCGCAATTCGGTGAACTACTCGCTGCCATACCCCGGCTCGCCGACCGACTTCTATGACGGCAAGCTGGATTACCAGCAGGGCATCGCCAACCTTGATCTGCGTCGCGGCTTCGAGGTGGCGGCTTTCGCATCGCCGCTGGAAGTGAGTGCCGGTGCCGAGTACCAGCACGAACAATACGAACGCGGGGCAGGGCAGTGGGAGTCGTACACCGGTTTTGGTGCGGCTGCCTTCGTCGGCTATTCGACCGCCGATGCGGTGAAGGCCACCCGCAACAGCAAGGCGGTGTACGCCGGTGCAGCGACCAACATCACGTCGCGCTGGTACCTGGACGCCGCCGCGCGCTGGGAAGACCACTCGGACTTCGGCACGGTGTCGACCGGTCGGTTGACCACGCGCTTCGACTTCACCGATGCGCTGGGCGTACGTGCCACGGTCAGCAATGGCTTCCACGCGCCGAGCCTGGGCGCGCAGTTCTACCAGGCCACCGGCAGCTGCCCGTGCGGTACCACGCTGGTGGCACAGGTCGCTTCGCCGGCAGCAGTGGCGCTGGGCGCTACGCCGCTGAAGCCGGAGAAGGCCACCAACTACAGCCTTGGCGTGACCTGGGACCCGAGCCCGGCCTTCCATCTGGCGGTGGATGCGTACCAGATCGACATCCGTGGCCAGCTGGGCCAGTCCAGCCAGATCGGCTACAACGCGCAGGACCCGGCGCGGGTGACCGACAACAGTGGCACCGTGCTGACCGCCGCGCAGAAGAACACCATCGACGCGCTGCTGGGCACGGCCGGCATCAGCATCCTGCCCGGTGATGCGTTCTACGCCAGCTACTTCACCAACGTGGGCGACACCCGCACGCGCGGCGTGGAGCTGACCTTGGAAGCCAACCAGGAAACGCAGTGGGGCAAGCTGCGCTGGAGCTACGCGGCCAATGTCGGCCGCACCACCATCCAGAAAGTGAGCGCGATTCCGCAGGCGCTGCAGGGGCTGCCGAACATCAACCTGCTGACCAAATCCAGTGAGTACGCGCTGCGCTTCCGCTCGCCGTCGTACACGCAGGTGGCGGGGCTGGGTTGGCAGAACGGGCGCTGGCGTTCGAACGTGGACTTCACCTACTACGGCCCGATCAAGCGCCTGAACAACGGCGTGCAGTACAAGCAGCCGCCGGTGCTGGTGACCAACCTGTCCGGTGGCGTGGAGCTGGGTGCCGGTTGGAGCGCGGCGCTGGGCATCAACAACGTGTTCGACAAGCGCACCCGCAGGGTGCCCGCGTACGCACGCAGCGCCACCGATGTGGCCAGCATCGAGACCACCTGGGACAGCGGTGATGTGCTGAGCAACGTCGGGACGTTCTGGTACGGGCGCGTCAATTACCGGTTCTGAGGTTCATGTGAAACGTCGCCGGGCATGGCCCGGCGCTACCGAGGAGGGGTCATGTCTTCTGCATTGAAGGTGGTTGCATTGGTGGGGTCGCCGACCAGTTCGGCGACGTCGCGCACGTTGCTGCTGGTGCGGCATCTGCTGGAAGAACTGCGTGAGCGGATCAACATCAGCGTGGAGCTGGTCGAGCTGGCGCCGATCGCGCGCTCGCTGGGGCAGGCGCTGCAGCGCAGTGAAGTGGAGCCGCAGGTGGAGCGCGCGCTGGCTACGATTGAATCGGCGCAGCTGCTGGTGGCGGCCGCGCCGGTGTATCGCGGGACCTATCCGGGCCTGTTCAAGCACCTGATCGACTTCATCGGGCTGGACGCGCTGGTGGATACGCCAGTGCTGCTGGCGGCTACCGGTGGCAGCGAGCGCCACGCGCTGGTGATCGATCATCAGCTGCGTCCACTCTTCAGCTTCCTGCAGGCGCATACGTTGCCGATCGGGGTGTATGCCACGCCAGCCGACTTCGACGGCGACCGGATCAACAGCGCTGCACTGCAGGCGCGCATCCAGCTGGCGGCCGAGCGCGCGGCTGGCCACCTGACGCCGCTGGCGGCATCCGCAGCACCGCCACTGCGACGGATTGCCTAGCGCCGCGCCATGACCTTATTGCCAACCTGCATCTGCATGGCCGGATCCGACCGTGGATTGTCGAGTTCCGGCGCTGGCATCGGGCCGTCCTTCTCTAGCATCGATATCGAAGCGGCAGTGCATTGCCGGCCCCTACGAGGACGATCCCGTGGCTGTAGACGCAACCCACAAACCCATCCTGTTCCTGCTGGACCGCGAGTTCGAGGACGGCCAGCTGCCCGGCCAACGCTTCTTCTGCCGGCACAGCCTGCTGCTGGAAGGTGCGCTGTCGAGCATCGAGGGCCTGGACGCACAGCTGGATGTGCGCCGCATCGGCTTCAGCCGGCCGCGCCGCGAGGTGATCGCCGAGATCGGTGAGCAGGACCAGTCGCTGCCGAAGCTGGTGCTGCCGCAGGGCGTGGTCAACGAGCACGCCAGTGGCGAGTACCAGCAACGCCAGTATATCTCCGGTGCCGAGCCGATCCTGGCGGCACTGAATGGCCTGCTCGGCATTCCCGTGGCCCATCCCTGAGTGAGGACGTGACGATGAGCTACCTCACCAGCGTGTTGGACAAGAGCCCGGTGGCCGACGGCAGCACGCCCGAACAAGCGCTGCGCAACAGCCTGCAGTTGGCGCAGCGCGCCGAGCAACTGGGTTACCACCGCTACTGGTTTGCCGAACACCATGCCGCGCCGACGCTGGCCAGCCCGGCACCGGAAGTGCTGGCGGCGTGGGTGCTGGCGCAGACCCGGCGCATCCGCATCGGCAGTGGCGGGGTGATGCTGCGCCACTACGCCCCCTACAAGGTGGCCGAGAATTTCAATCTGCTGGCCGCCCTTGCGCCCGGACGCGTGGATCTGGGCGTGGGCAAGGCGCCGGGTGGTCTGCCGGCATCGACTGCCGCACTGGCCGCCGGTCGCCCGGCATTCGCCGATTTCGACCAGCAGCTGCGCGACCTGGAAGGCTATCTGTCCGATGCGCAGGCCGACGCTCAGGCGCGACCGATTCCGCAGACGCCGCCGGAGCGCTTCCTGCTGGGCGCGAGTCCACAGAGTGCGCGGCAGGCCGCAGAGCTCGGCTGGCGCTTCGTCTACGCCGCGCACTTCGATGGCGACCCGAAGCACATCGAGGCCGCCTTCCAGGCCTATCGCGCGGTATCCACGCATGCACCGCTGCTGGCGACCGTGGCCTTCGCCGCGCCCACCAGCGAGGCCGCCGCTCGTCACATTGGCGCGTTGCGGGTCTACAAGCTGCACCTCGCCCCAGGGCAGACGGTGAACCTGCCCAGTCCCGAGGCCGCTGCCGAATACGCGCGGCAGGTGGGGGTTGCTGATTTCCGCATCGAAGAGACACGCCCCAGCGTGCTCTCTGGCGATGCGCAGCATGTACGCAGCGAACTGGATGCGCTGCACCGCCGCTTCGGCGTCGGTGAATTCATCCTCGACGCGCCGGTGGCCGACCTCGACGCACGCCTGACGTCCCTTGAACTGCTGTCGCCCGCGCCCCGCGCGGCGGTGGCCTGACTGCTGGAGCCACCCCATGAGCACGACCCCGCGTCCCATCCCCTTCGGCATCATGCTGCAGGGCCCC
This sequence comes from Stenotrophomonas sp. 3(2025), assembly GCF_052665395.1. Lineage (NCBI taxonomy): Bacteria > Pseudomonadati > Pseudomonadota > Gammaproteobacteria > Lysobacterales > Lysobacteraceae > Stenotrophomonas > Stenotrophomonas sp. 3(2025). The sequence continues at coordinate 11,913 of NZ_JBQOIF010000018.1, forward strand.
GGCAGCCACATGCATGCGTGGAAGCACCCGTCCAACGTGCCCGATGCCAGCGTCAACCTGGGCTACTACATCGACATCGCGCGTACCGCCGAGGACAACGGCATTGCCTTCGGCTTCGTTGCCGACGGGCTGTACATCAACGAGAAGTCGATCCCGCATTTCCTCAACCGCTTCGAGCCGATCTCGCTGCTGTCGGCGCTGGCGACGGCGACGAAGAAGATCGGCCTGGCCGGCACGCTCTCCACCTCGTACAGCGATCCGTTCACCGTGGCGCGCCAGTTCGCCTCGCTGGATCTGCTCAGCGGTGGCCGTGCAGGGTGGAACGTGGTGACCTCGCCGCTGGAAGGCTCGGGCCGCAATTACGGGCGTCCGCATCCGGAACACGCGCTGCGTTACCAGATTGCCGACGAATACCTGGAGGTGGTGCAGGGCCTGTGGGATTCGTGGGATGACGATGCGTTCGTGCGTGACCGCGACAGCGGCACGTTCTTCGCGCCGGAGAAGTTCCGCCGCCTCGACCACAAGGGCCGCTTCTTCCAGGTGGAAGGCCCACTCAACATCCAGCGCTCGCCGCAGGGGCAGCCGGTGATTTTCCAGGCCGGATCGTCCGACGATGGCATTGCGTTGGCTGGCAAGTACGCCGATGCGGTGTTCACCCACGCGCCGTCGCTGGAGGAGACCCGTACGTTCACCCAGAAGGTGAAGAACTCGGCGATCGCCCATGGCCGCAGCGCCGGTGACGTCAAGATCTTCCCGGGCATCGGCCCGATCGTCGGCCGCACGGCGGAAGACGCCGAGGCCAAGTACCAGGCGATTGCCGCGCTGGCCGGGCTGGACGATGCCCTGGCGTATCTCGGCCGCTTCTTCGACCACCATGATTTCAGCCAGTACGACCCGGATGCACCGTTCCCGGAGCTGGGTGACATCGGCGCCAATTCCTTCCGTTCCACCACCGACCGCATCAAGCAGGATGCGCGCGAGCAGGGCCTGAGCCTGCGCCAGGTGGCACTGCAGGCGGTGAGCCCGCGGCCGAACTTCATCGGCACGCCGGAACATGTGGCCGACGAACTGATCCGCTGGTTCGACGCCGGTGCAAGCGATGGCTTCATCCTCGGCTTCGCGGCGCAACGCGAAGGCCTGGACGATTTCGTGAGCCACGTGCTGCCGATCCTGCAGGCGCGCGGCTACCACCAGCGCGAGCTGGAGGGACAGACCCTGCGCGAGCATCTGGGCCTGCCGTACAAGGCCAGCCGCCATGCAAGCGACGCCGAACCGGCGCGGAAGGTGGGGTAGGGCGATGAGCGGAGAAAACGCGGTAGCGCCGGGCCATGCCCGGCGGAGTTCCCCAACGACTGGCGTGCTGCCGGAAATCGCGGCACGTGCCGAACAGGCCATCGCGATCCGCCACGACCTGCACCAGCACCCGGAACTGGCCTTCGAAGAACACCGCACCAGCGCCCGCGTGGCCGAGCTGCTGCAGCAATGGGGCTATGCGGTCAGCACCGGCATCGGTGGCACCGGCGTGGTCGGTACGTTGCAGCGCGGTCAGGGCCGTCGCCGGTTGGGTCTGCGCGCCGACATCGATGCGCTGCCGATCCACGAAGAATCCGGGCTGGCCTATGCCAGCCAGCGCGAAGGCCTGATGCACGCCTGCGGCCACGATGGCCACACCGCCATCCTGCTCTCGGCCGCGCACTATCTGGCCCACCACGGGCGTTTCGATGGCACCTTGCAGCTGGTGTTCCAGCCGGCCGAGGAAACCGGCTCGGGCGCTTCGAAGATGATCGCCGATGGCCTGTTCGAACGCTTCCCCGTCGATGCCATCTATGGCCTGCACAACTGGCCGGGCGTGCCGGTGGGGCACTTCGGCTTCGTCGACGGACCGGCGATGGCCTCGGTAGACTGGGCGCGTCTACGGGTGATCGGCAAGGGCGGCCACGGCGCCGAGCCGCAGGGCAGCGTCGATCCGATCCTGGCTGCCGCGCACATCATCACCGCGCTGCAGAGCGTGGTGTCGCGCAATGTCGATCCGCGGCAGATGGGCGTGGTCACCGTCGGCTCGATCCACGGTGGGCAGGCGGCCAATGTCATCCCCGACGTGGTGGAGCTGAAGCTGACCGTGCGCGCCTACCTGCCGGCGGTGCGCGATACGCTGCGCCGGCGGGTCACCGACATTGCCGAGCAGACCGCCGCTGCCTTCGGTGCGCGTGCCGAGATCGAATTCCCGCGTGGCTTCCCCAGCGTGATCAACCACCCCGAGCAGACAGCCTACATCCGCGAGGTGGCGGTACAGGGGTTCGGTGCGGGGCAGGTGGTGGAGGCCTTCGCACCGCGTACCGCCAGCGAGGACTTCGCCTTCCTGCTGCAGGCGCGGCCGGGCAGCTTCGTGTTCGTCGGCAACGGCGACAGCGCGCCGCTGCACAGCCCGCGCTATGTGTTCAACGACGCGGCCATCGCCCCGGCGGCCAGCCTGTGGGCGCGTCTGGCCGAGCACTATCTGGTGGAGGACGTGGCATGAGCGTGCGGTACGACAATGATCGCTTCCTGTACACCTCGGTGGACGACCCGCTGGCGCGCCCATTGTTCGACGGCCTGGAGCAGGAGTACGACCACCGCTATGCGGACGTGCGCCGGCGTATCGGTGGAAGTGCTCGCGAGGAGCTGCAGCGCTATCCGGCCGAAGCCTTCGCTGCCCCGGTCGGTGCGTTCGTGCTGCTGCTGCGCGACGGCGTGGCGATTTCCGGCGGCGCCCTCATGCCGCATCGCGATGAGGACACCGCCGAGTTCAAACGCATCTGGACGCTGCCTGGCCTGCGTCGGCAGGGCATCGCCCGGCGCGTGCTGCAGGAACTGGAAGACCAGGCTGCACGGCAGGGCTATCGGCGTGTATTCCTGACCACCGGCTTCCGCCAGCCCGAGGCGGTCGGCCTGTATCTCAGCCACGGCTACACCGCGTTGTTCGATCTGCATGCGGACCCGGAAACCATCGCGCATCTGCCGTTCGAGAAACACCTGGTGCCACAGCCACAGGCGGGCGACGCAGCTACCCTCGCACTGCAGGGAGCGGCGGCATGAGTACGCCTTCCACTGCCATCGAGGGCATTGTCCGCCAGCCGGCCACGGCGCTGAAGATCGTGCCGGCGCGGCATCCGTTGCAGGTGATCGGCACGGTGTTGGCACTCGCGCTGATCCTGATCGGCCTGCAGTCGGTGCTGGGCAATCCGCGCTGGGGCTGGGGCACGTTCGCCGAGTGGTTCTTTGCCCCGCCGGTACTGGAAGGGTTGGGGCGAACGCTGCTGCTGACCGCACTCGGTACCGGCCTCGGCTTCGCGCTGGGCACCTTGCTGGCCTTGGCCCGGGTCTCCGGTTCACCGCTGTTGTCGGCAGTGTCGTGGGGCTACGTGTGGCTGTTCCGTTCGATTCCGCTGCTGGTGCTGTTGCTGCTGCTGAACAACCTGGGTTACCTGTACAGCACCATCGAACTGGGCGTTCCATTCACCGGCATCAGCCTGTTCTCGTACCCGACCACGCAGCTGATCGGCGTGTTCACTGCCGCCGTGCTCGGCCTCACCTTGAACCAGGCGGCGTTCTCGGCCGAGGTGATCCGTGGTGGCATCCTGTCGGTCGACCACGGCCAGTACGAGGCGGCCGCAGCGTTGGGCCTGCCGCGTGGGCGCCAGGTGCGCCGCATCATCCTGCCGCAGGCGATGCGTTCGATCCTGCCTGCAGCGTTCAATGATGTGATCGGCCTGGCCAAGAGCACCTCGGTGGTCTACGTGCTGGCGTTGCCGGAGCTGTTCTACACCGTGCAAGTGATCTACCGGCGCAACCTGGAGGTAGTGCCGCTGCTGATGGTGGCTACCGTCTGGTACCTGGTGATCCTGACGGTGCTTTCGCTGCTGCAGCGGCGGGTGGAGCAGCGCTTTGCCCGCGGCCAGCTGCAGCACGAGCGCAACGTGTCGCGGGTATCGTCTGCAGCACCGCGGGCGGCGACCGCTGCACGCGTGCCCAGCCGCGCGGCATTTGCCGTGCCGATCGAGGCCGGAACGGGCGCGGCTGTGTCCCTGCAGGGCGTGGGCAAGGCCTTCGGCGAGCAGACGGTGCTTGATGACGTGCATCTGGAACTGAGGGCCGGCAGCGTGACGGTGCTGATCGGTCCGTCCGGTGCGGGCAAGTCCACGCTGCTGCGGCTGATCAATCATCTTGAACGCGCTGACAGCGGCTTCGTCACCGTGGGCGGCCAGCTGATCGGTTACCGCCGCGACGGCGACACCCTGTACGAGTTGCCGGAAGGCGAGATCCGCCGTCGCCGCGCGGAAGTCGGCATGGTGTTCCAGGGCTTCAACCTGTTCCCGCACATGACCGCACTGGAGAACATCATCGAAGCGCCCATCGCGGTGCGCGGCATTTCGCGCGCCCAGGCCGAGCAGCAGGCACGCACCCTGCTGGAGCGGGTGGGGCTGGCCGACAAGGCCGATGCTTTCCCGCGCCAGCTGTCTGGCGGCCAGCAGCAGCGTGTGGCCATCGCCCGCGCGCTGGCCCTGCAGCCGAAGGTACTGCTGTTCGACGAGCCGACCTCCGCGTTGGACCCGGAGCTGGTGTCGGAGGTGCTGAGCGTGATCGAGGAACTGGCCAGTTCCGGCACCACGCTGGTGATCGTCACCCACGAACTGGGCTTCGCCCGCCGCGTGGCCGACCACGTGGTGATGATGGACCAGGGCCGGGTGATCGAGCAGGGCACACCGGACGCGCTGTTTGAACACCCGCGCCAGCAACGCACCGCCGATTTCCTGGCCAAGACCCTGTAACCCTTTTTCGAGAACCGCCATGAGCCCAGCATCGCAGCGACGTCCCGCCCGCAGCACCCTGTTGATCGTCGGTGTGCTGGTCATCGGCATTGCCGGCATCGTCTATTCGCGCGTGCGCCAGGACCCCGACGGCGTGCCCGTTGCGGCGACCTCGCTGGCCGCCAGCAATGCACAGTTACTGAAGGGCACGCCCGATCCGAAGGCGCAGGCGCTGATTCCGGCCGGCTATCGCTTCGTCACCCCGGGCGCGTTCACCATCGCCACCCATCCCGGCCAGCTGCCGTTGGCCGACTACGGTGCCGACAGCAAGGACGTGGTGGGCGTGGAGCCGGACATAGCGCGGTTGATCGCCGATGGCCTGGGCCTGAAGCTGGTGGTGGTGCCGGTGGCCTGGGCCGACTGGCCGCTGGGGCTGGAATCGGGCAAGTACGATGCGGTGCTGTCGAACGTGACGGTCACTGAAGAACGCAAGAAGAAGTTCGATTTCTCCAGCTATCGTTTCGACCTGCTGGGCATCTATACCCGCACCGATGGCCCGATCCAGAAGATCGCCACACCGGCCGACGTGGCAGGCCTGAAAGTGGTGGTGGGGGCCAGCACCAACCAGGACCAGATCCTGCGCCAATGGGACAAGCAGAACATCGCCGCAGGCCTGAAACCGGTGGAGTACCAGTACTTCGATGATGCGGTGATCGGGCGGTTGGCAGTGATCACCGGCCGCGCCGACGTGTCGTTCGAGCCGAATGCCACCGGCGCCTATTCGGCGCGTGATGGCAAGGTGCGCCGGGTCGGCCTGTTCCCGGGTGGCTGGCCGGACGCAGCGGCGATCTCGGTGACCACCCGCAAGGGCAGTGGCCTGGCCGATGCGGTGACCCAGGCATTGAACACCCAGATCAGCAGCGGTACCTACGCAAAGGTGCTGGCGCGCTGGAATGTGGCCGAAGAAGCGGTGCCGCAGTCGCAGACCAATCCGCCGGGGTTGCCGGGGTTCTAGCGATGCCGCTTGGTAGGCGTCGAGCTTGCTCGACGGAAGGCGTGCCGACCAAGGTCGGCATCTACCGGAGGGCGTGCCAACCAACGGTTGGCACCCACCGGAATGCGAGGAGGGGCTGCCAACCAAGGGTTGGCACCCACCGGAATGCGAGGCAGGGCTGCCGACCAAGGTCGGCCTCTACCGGGGTCAGCGCTGCCATCGAGTAGAAGTTCGATCACTTCGGTTCCTGCATCAGCATTACTGCCAACGTGCCTCCAGGGTGCGGAACGGGCCATCGAGCAGCACGCCATCCTTGTCGAAGTTCCGTACCGATCGCCCATCCACGCGCACGTCCTTGGGCAGGGTACGGCTGGGCCACCATACGCGCACCGGCGTGCCCTTGCGCAGCCCCTTGCCGAGCGACACGGTCAGGTTGCCGTCGCGCTGGCGTGCCTGCATCTGCAGGGTGCCATAGGCGGTGGGCAGGCGGTCCACGGCCAGGCCCTCGCCAGCGACCCACGAAGGAGGCGTACCCGGCAGCAGCGACAACGCGTCGTCATCCTCGCGCATCAGCATGCCGAACAGGGTGCGGCCGTATTCGGCGCCGATCCAGGTGTGCGGCATGTCGCCCAGATAGCGCGGGAAGCGCAACCGAGAGTGCACGACCTCGGCCAGCACCTGCCACTCCAGCGGCCTGCGATCGTGCAGCAGGCCCTGCAGCAGTTCGTCGGCCGCTTCGGGCTGGCCCAGGTGCACGTAGCTCAGCACGTTGCGGATTTCATACGGCGTGTAGGCATACAGCGCACCGGGCTGGTTGCGCTTGCGCACATCGTCCAGGTAGCGGGAGAAAGTGGTGCGCAGAGCCTCGGCGGGCAGCACGCTCTGCGCACCGGTGGGGTCCAGCGCGATCGATACACCGGTCGGATCGCCATCGCCGAGGTCGGCCGATGACGGAATGAAGTCGATGCCCTTCCATGCCATCGTCGCGCGGATCGAGGCGTGCAGTGCGTCATACAGCGCCTTGTACTGTTCGCGCGCCCACGTGGCGGTTTCGTGGTCGCCCAGCGATTCGGCCAACCACGCGCCGTCATGCCAGCCCTTCAGGCCCCAGTAGTCGTCCCAGTAGCTGTGGGTGGGTGAGGGATAGCCCTCGTGGCTGATCGACGGCGCAAGGATGCCGGCGAAGCGCTCCGGCGATGGCTGGTCGGCCATGTAGCCCGGCACCAGCGTGCGTTCGCGCAGTTCCTGCAGGAAGCGCAGCGCGGCCTTCACCTTGGGCAGGTAGGCACGCACGGTTTCCGGCCCGCCATCGAGCCGGGCGACGTCGGCAACGAGGGTGACGTACTGGCCCTGGCTGTCGTACTCGATGTCCGAGCCGAAGCCGGTATTGACGCTGCCATCGTCGTTGAGGATGGGCGACACCAGGCCATTGCCATGCACGCCGTGTTCGCTGTACCAGGCCAGGTAGTCGCGTGCCACTTTGGCTTCGCCCATGCGCAGCAGCACGGCCGAGGTGGCCATGCCATCGCGGATGAAGGAGCGGTTGTAGTTGCGCGGACCGGGCTGCATGGCCGGGCCGGTCTGGTTGATCAGCATGTAGGCGGCCTGTGCGCGCAGCATGTCCACCAGCGAAGGGTCGGGCAGGCGCAGGCCGACCTGGCCCAGCCGCGCCTGCCAATCAGCGGAGGCGCGGCTGGCCAGCGTGTCAAACGCCTTGTCGCCGTCGCGCGGCAGCGAGGCGAGGTTGAGGGCCGGTGCTTCCGGCAGCACGCCATTGGCATCGGCGGTGGCGGTACCGAGGGGGAAGGCCACCACCACCGCGTCGCTGGCACCGGGGGCCAGGGTGACGCGGTAGCTCAACGCCGCCGCTGCCAGGCCTGCGGCATCGCTGGACTGCTGTGCGGCAGGCAGTTGTCCGTTGGCGATGGCCGTGGTGATCTCGGTGTCGCCTTCGTTGCCGAAGGGGGCGGTGCCAGCGGCATCCACTGCGCTGAGTGACTGCAGCAGCGTGCGGCCATTGACGCGCACGCTGTTGCCTTCGACGGCCACCTGGCGGATCGGCGACAGGCCGCCGTTCTGCCACGGCGGGTTCATCTGCATCGGTCGCACTGCGAGGGTCAGCGTGCCTTCGATGGCCGCGCTGCCGGTGTTGCGCAGGCGATGGCGCACGAAGGTGACCGGTTGCCCGTCGCGCTCGATGGCAAAGGCTTCGCTGCGCAGTTCCAGCCCGGGCTGCGGTGACCACGTGGCAGACGGCATCGGCTTCCAGCCATCGCGCAGTGCGTGCTGCACCGGTTGTTCGGCGGCACCGGTCGCGCGGCCATCGGCACTGCGCCAGATCGGCTGCACCAGCGGTGCGCCCTTGTAGGCTTCGATGTTGCCGTATTCGTCGAAGATCGATTTCTGCCGGCCCGCATGCACGCCGACTGCGGTCCAGTAGGTCTGCTGCATGTGCAATGAGGCAGGGAACAACGCGCGCTGCGCGCCGCTGGCGGCGATCTGGTAGCGCTTCATCGGCGTCATCACCGCCTTCGGGCCGAGCAGGCGGATGCGTTTGACCTGGGGTGCATCGCCTTCCACGGTCAGCCGCAGTGCCTGGATGTCCAGTGGCGCGTCGGCCGCCAGCCAACTCTGCTGCCGGGTCGCCGCCTGTGCATCGCGCGCCAGTTCGTGCCAGCGGCCCTGCGCGTCCTGCGCCTGCAGGCGTGCAGCGCCGTGCACGTTGGCCCAGTCCACCGCCAGCCCGGTGCTGGGCTGCGCACGGGGCAGGGTGATGTCGAGCGTGTGGATGCCGCCTTTGCCTGCGGGGATGGCAACCGTGCCGCCGCCCTGCCACAGCGCAGCGGACCGGGTGGCGTCCAGCCCGGTCACACGTGCGCTGAGCGTGGTGTCGAGCGGTTCCATTTCGAAGATGGATACGCCCCAGTCGGAGGTGCGCTGCGGGCTGGCCAGACGCAGGTAGCGGGCCTGTCGCGGCGCGAAGTACAGGGTTTCGATGCCACCCAGCGAATCGCCCATGACGTAGGCGCTCTGCCACTGCTTGCCGTCGAGCGAGGTCTGCAGCGAATAGCCTTCGGGGTTGGAGACATCCCAGGTGAGGCGTGCACCGGCCAGCATCGCAGGCTTGCCGAGATCGACCTGGAACCAGTGGCCGGGACTGAACGCGCCGCCGGTCACCGTCTGCGGATCGTTGTCGATCAGGTGGCTGATCGCCATCGCCGGAACCTGCTGCGACGACGCGCTGGCCTGCCATTGCGCGCGCGGTGGCAGGTTCTGTGCGGTGGCGGTGGCGGTGGCGGTGGCGGCCAGTGACAGGCCGAGCAGCAGGGCCGCGGCAAGGCGCCGGTTCGGCAGGCGGGGAGCGGTCCAGCGGTCAGCGCACAACGTCATTGCGAAGGCCTCACATCGGCAGGGCCCGGAACGGGCGGGCCTACGCTAGCAAGGGATGTAACCGGTTACATGACGCGTCGCAATATTTCCCGGGCGGGTCTTGGCACGAGGTTTCATGAATGCGCACAGATACGCTCGCGCAGCCAGCGATGTGCCGGATCGCGATGCACGCGTTCGTGCCAGAGCATCACCATCTCGAAGCCGGGCACATCAATGGGCGCGGCAACCGCCTTCAAGGCCGGGTCCTGCGCGACCAGGCGCGAGGGCATCATCGCCACCAGGTCCGTGCGCAGCAGCACGCTGCGCAGGAACAGGAAGTGCGGCACCGACAGCACCACGTTGCGACGCGCACCCACATGCGCCAACGCGCTGTCGGTGCCGCCATGGAAACCGCCGCCATCCGGCGACACGATCACGTGGTCCAGCGCGCAGAACTGCTTGAGCGTCGGCCGCCGCTTCAGTCGTGGATGGTCGCGACGCCCGGCCAGCACGTAGCGTTCCTGGAACAGCGGACGATGGTGCAGGTAGGCAGGCGCGTCGGCGGTGATGTGGAGGGCGAGATCGATCTCGCCGCGTTCGCTCTGCGTCACCATCTGCGCCGGCGCCAGGCTGACCACGGCCAGGCGCGTGCCGGGTGCGCGCACGCGCAGGTCGGCCAATGCCGGCAGGACGATCGTGGTTTCGCCGAAGTCCGACGCCATGATCCGCCAAGTCTGCGTGGCCTGGGCCGGATCGAACGCCTGCACCGGTGCGACCGCACGCTGCAGTGCGGCCAGTGCTTCGGCCAATGGTTCGCGCAGCGCATCGGCACGTGCGGTGGCACGCATGCCGCGTGGCCCCGGCAGCAGCAGCGGATCATCGAACAGGTGGCGCAGGCGCGCCAGCTGCACGCTGACCGTGGGCTGGGCCAGATGCAGGCGTTCGGCCGCGCGGGTGACGTTCTGCTCTTCCAGCAAGGCCTGCAGGGTTACCAGCAGGTTGAGGTCGATGCGACGCAGGGTATTGTCCATGGCAATGCTGGGAATTGCAGGAATTCATTTCAACTATAGCGTGGCGGCGCCCAACATGGCCGGCATTCCCTCCCTGATACCACCATGAACGTTCTGCTTGTCTACGCCCACCCCGAACCCACCTCGCTCAATGGCACCCTGAAGGCCTTCACCGTCGAGCACCTGCAACGCGCCGGCCACACCGTGCAGGTGTCCGACCTGCATGCCATGCAATGGAAGGCGCAGATCGATGCCGACGATCACCCCGGGCGGGATCCTTCGGTGCCGTTCCACGCGTCACTGGATTCGCGCGACGCCTTCAGGACGGGCCGGCAGAGTGCCGACATCGCCGCCGAGCAGGAAAAACTGCGCTGGGCCGACGCGGTGATCCTGCAGTTCCCGCTGTGGTGGTTCTCGATGCCGGCCATCCTGAAGGGTTGGGTGGATCGCGTGTATGCCTATGGTTTTGCCTATGGCGTGGGCGAACATTCCGACCGGCATTGGGGCGACCGCTATGGCGAGGGCGCGATGTCCGGCAAGCGCGCGATGCTGGTGGTCACCACCGGTGGCTGGGAGTCGCATTACGGTCCGCGCGGCATCAATGGGCCGATCGACGATGTGCTGTTCCCGATCCAGCACGGCATCCTGTTCTATCCCGGCTTTGACGTGCTGCCCGCGCATGTGATCTACCGCAGCAGCCGTATCGATGAGGCGTCCTTGCCTGGCGTGCTGGAGGGGCTGGGCGCGCGGCTGGATGGGCTGGCGAGCGATCCGGTGATTGCCTACCGGCGGCAGAACGCTGGGGATTATCTGATCCCATCGCTTGAGCTGCGACCTGGAATCTCGGCGAAGGAGTGTGGGTTGGGAATTCACCTGCAGGAACAGGTGCACCCGGATCACTGACGCGGATGGCTCTGGACCCATGGCGGAGAGGCTGTAGGGTCGAAGCGACTGATCGCATCACCAGTGGTTGTCACTTGACAACCAATGCGATCGCATCCAGACTCCGAGGGAAAGGAATGCCCCGTTCGCGCCATCCGGACAAAGACATTGAAGCTGCCCTCCGTTTCGCCGAGTCGCGTGGATGGTGGCTGCGGATCGGCGGCAGTCATGCCTGGGGACGAATGTACTGTCCCTACAACGACAAGGAGTGCCGATGCGGGGAATTCTGTGTGGTGAGCGTTTGGAGCACGCCCCGGAATGCCTTGAACCATGCGCGGGCCTTGTGTCGCGTTGTCGAGAACTGCAGCCGTGAGCGATGACGCAGCCGCCATCCTCCCAAGGACACACCGATGATGGAATTCACCTTCATTCTGAAATACCGTCTGCCGGATACAGGTACCGATGCTGGCTCGCTTGAGCAACGCCTTGCCGATGCCGGCTGTGATGATGCGCTGCTGGGCATTGGCAGGCCGGGCAGGTTGGCGCTTGAATTCTGCCGTCAGGCGACCAGCGCCCGGGAGGCCGTGCTTTCCGCGCTTGCAGATGTACGGCAAGCCGTACCCGATGCAGAGCTGATCGAAGTCAGTCCCGACCTGGTAGGGCTGACGGATGTCGCTGATCTGCTGGGGATGTCACGGCAGAACATGCGCAAGTTGCTGCTCGCGCACCCGCAGACGTTTCCGGCACCGGTGCACGAAGGCAGCGCGTCGATCTGGCATCTGGCCGATATTCTTTCGTGGATGCAGGCGCGCGGCAGCCAGAAGGTCAGCAGCGAGCTGGCGGAGCTCGCTGCTGCGGCGCTGCAGATCAATGTGGCGAAGGAGCAGGAACGGCTGGTTCAGCATCCCGGCTGAGGGTCGCTGCGCGACAGGCCGTTACAGTCGCACTCGCTCCCACCAGCGCGTACCAGCGGTCGGTGATTGCATGTCCAGTGCCTCGCCCATCATCGGCGTGGCCACCGGCACGTTCTTTGCGGCAGCCAATGCGCTGATGCGTTCGAACGGTTGCTGCCACTCGTGCAGGGCCAGGTCGAAGGTGCCGTTGTGGATCGGCAGCAGCCACTTGCCACGCAGGTCCAGGTGCGCCTGCAGGGTCTGTTCGGGCTGCATGTGCACGAACGCCCAGCGTTGATCGTAGGCACCGGTTTCGATCATCGTCAGGTCGAACGGGCCGTACTTCTCGCCGATGGCCTTGAAGCCATCGAAGTAGCCGGTGTCGCCGCTGAAGAAGATGCGGAAGTCGCCGTCCTGGATCACCCACGACGCCCACAGGCTGCGATCGCTGTCACCCAGGCCGCGGCCGGAGAAATGCTGGCCGGGGGTTGCGGTCAGGCGCAGGCCAGCGGCTTCGGTGGACTGCCACCAGTCCAGTTGCTCGACCTTGGCTGCATCCACGCCCCAGGCAATCAGCTGGTCGCCCACACCCAGCGGTGCGATGAAGCGCGCGGTCTTGCCGGCCAGCTTCATTACCGCCGCGTGGTCGAGGTGGTCGTAGTGGTTGTGCGAGAGGATGACGCCGGCGATCGGCGGCAGTTCGTCGATGCTGATCGGCGGTGCATGGAAGCGCGCCGGGCCCATCCATTGCACCGGTGAGGCGCGTTCGGAGAACACCGGATCGGTCAGCCAGTACTGGCCGCGCAGCTTCAGCAGGATCGTCGAATGCCCCAGCCGGAACAGGCTGCGATCGGGCGCCGCATCCAGGGTGGCGCGGTCCAGCGCCTGCACCGGGATGGGGTGGTCGGGCACGGTGCCCTTGGGCTTGTTGAACAGGAAGGTCCACCAGATCTCCAGGCCATCACGCAGGCCCATTGCCGGTTTCGGCAGGGCATTGCGGAACTTGCCTTCGCGGTACTGCGGCGAATCGGGGAAGTCGGGGAGGGACCAGGATTTGCAGAAGGTATAAGCGGTCACGGCGAGGATTCCGAGCAGGAGGACAAGGAGCAGGCGCTTCATGGGTGACGTCCGCAGGGTACACTGCACAGTGTAGTTTCCGGATTTCAGAAAGTACACTGCTGGGTGTAAAATGGTGGCATCCGTTCAGCTGTCTGGTTCCGCCATGCCCCGTACCCCGCAACGCCTTACCGACCGCAAGCGCGAGGCCATCGTCCGCGCGGCGGTGGAAGAGTTCCGTTCGGCCGGCTACGAGGCGACCAGCATGGACCGCATCGCGGCGGTGGCTGGTGTCTCCAAGCGCACCGTCTACAACCACTTCCCGAGCAAGGAAGAACTGTTCGCGCTGATCCTGGAAGAGCTGTGGCAGAGCAGCGTGGCCAGCGTCGAGCTGCCGTACCGCGCCGACCAGCCGCTGGATGTGCAGCTGCTGCAGCTGCTGCGGCAGAAGCTGGACCTGCTGGGTGATGCCAACTTCATCGACCTGGCACGGGTGGCGATGGCCGAGATCATCCATTCGCCCGAGCGTGCGCAGGCGATCGTCTGCCGCATGGGCGAGAAGGAGAGCGGCGTCAGCGCGTGGATCCGTGCGGCGATTGCCGATGGGCGGCTGCGCCAGGTCGATCCGGAATTCGCCGGCCATCAGCTGCAGGGCCTGGTGAAGAGCTTCGCGTTCTGGCCGCAGGTGACGATGGGCCAGGCGCCGCTGGCGCAGGCCGAACGCACGCGCGTGGCCGAGTCGGCGGTGGCGATGTTCCTGGGCTTCTACGCGGTGTAAGCCGGCGGCTGCACGTCAGTGCGCGCCCAGCTGCCTGAGATAGGCGCAGAACATATCCGCGACCGCATCGGCATGGATGCGCATCTCGGCGGCAGTGCGCGGTTTACTGGAAAATTCGCGACCGGTGGCACCCAGCGTGGTATCGATCAGATCCACCGCCAGCTGGCGCGTGCCCGCCGAGGCCTGCGGCAGCAGCTCGGCCATGAACACGAGCATCGCTTCGTCGGTCTCGCTGCGTGCTTCCTGCGCTTCCGGCGCATCGCGGTACAGCGGCGCGGCATCGTTCAACGCGCCACGGGTCTGCGCTTCTTCGCATTCCGACACGATGAAGGCATGCACCAACGTGCGCAGGCGCTGCAGGTGCGGTTGTCGTGTGTCCTGCAGGATGTCGCGCAGCATCGCGCCGGTCTGCTGCCACTCGTCGCGCTGCAGGCGGAACAGGATTGCCGCCTTGTTGGGAAAGTACTGGTACAGCGAGCCGACGCTGACGCCGGCGCGTTCGGCCACCCGCGCGGTGGTGAACCGGGGCGCGCCTTCGTGCTTCAGAACCTGAGCAGCGGCTTCGAGAATGGCCGCGACCAGGTCGTTCGATCGTGACTGGCGAGGCTGTTTTCTCGAGGAAATCTGCGGCGGACGACGTTCGGACATGAGGCTTTTCCAATGCGAATAGGCGGAGCCGGGGATCGTCCGTATTCTTGATTGCGACGAATCATTCGCATTCTAACCCCGTCATCGCAAGGAACACCCGCCCATGTCCACCCTGATCTCGACCCCGGTCGCGCCCCTGCTGGCACGCCTGTTTACCGAAGCCGACAGCGCGCTCAGCCCGGCCTTGACCTCCGTTTCTCCCGAAGAGCGGCAGCGCCTGCTGGGCAGCCGCACCGAATACCGGCGCCTGTATGGCGAGCTGCTGAAGGACCTGTGGCTGCCGGTGTCGCCGGACACCGGCCGCCTGCTGTACCTGCTGGCGCGCAGCAGTGGCGCGCGCAGCATCGTTGAGTTCGGTACGTCGTTCGGCATCTCCAGCATCCATCTGGCTGCGGCGTTGCGTGACAACGGCGGCGGCCGCCTGATCACCACCGAGTTCGAACCGGAGAAGGCGCGCCGTGCCGCCGGCCACCTGCGTGAAGCGGGCCTGGACGATCTGGTCGAGATCCGCGTGGGCGACGCACTGGAGACCCTGGCGGTGGACCTGCCCGATACGATCGATCTGGTGCTGCTCGATGGTGCCAAGGTGCTGTACGACGATGTGCTGGAGCTGCTGCACGAGCGGCTGCGCCCGGGCGCAGTGGTGATCGCCGACAACGCCGACGACAGCCCGCGCTACCAGCAGCGCATGCGCTCGGGCAATGCAGGCTATCTGTCTGTGCCCTTCGCCGACGATGTGGAGCTGTCGATGCGGCTGGCCTGAAGGCCGCTCAGGCCAGCTGCCGGAACTGCTCCGGTGGCAGGGCCCGTGCATACAGATAACCCTGGCCCACATCCACCCCCAGCGCACGCAGCAGCTGCTCCTGCGCCGGGGTCTCGGTGCCTTCGGCGACGACGACGGCACCGCAGCGGTGGGCTACTTCCACGATGAAGCGGACGATGGACTGCGACTTGGCATCGGACAGCGTGGCGATCAATGCCCGCTCGATCTTGACCTCGGCCACCGACAGCTGCGACAGCAGGATCAGGGTCGAATAGCCGGCGCCGAAGTCGTCCAGCGACAGGCTCATGCCAGCGGCCAGCAGAACGACGACGTTGGCATCGACGACGTCGCGCTCGACGATTTCGGTCCACTCGACGATCTCCAGCCGCAGCATCGCGCCGGGTATGCGCTGCTGTTCCAGCAGGGTGCACAGGCGTGCGCCGAAGCCGGGTTGGCGCAGCGATTCGGCGGACACGTTCACTGCGATCGTCAGCGTATGCCCGTCATCCCTGCAGTGGCCAAGGAAGGCGGTGGCCGCCTGCAGCGTGGCCCATTCCAGTTCGGCCAGGCGTCCGCGACGGCGCAGCAGCGAAACCACCCGCATCGGTGCAATCAGGTGGCCATCGCCATCGCGCATCCGCAGCAGCGCCTCGGCGCCGACTAGGTGGCGGTCCTGCAGGCGGAACTTGGGTTGGTAGTACAGTGGTGCATCGGCGTGCTGCAGCCAGTGGTCCAGCGCGGTCTCGATCAGGGCATCCACTTCACTGTCGCGCTGGATCGGATCATCGAAGAACACAACACCTGACTCGATCGCGTTCAAGGCCAGGGTGACCGCGCGGAACGGGATGGAGCTGTCGTCCTGCGTGGGCGGCTGCAGCTCGACCACCGCGCAGCGGAACACCGGGCGGAAGCCCGGCCAGTCATTGCCGATCACCGTGGACAGGCGGTCGGCCAACGCAGGCAGTTCGATGTCCGCGCGGAGATCGGCAAGGCTTGCGTCAGGCAGCAGGATCGCCAGCGCGCTGTCACCGAACTGATAGATTTCCATCGCATCGGTCGGTCGCGCATGCAGCAGGGTGCGGCGCACGGCCTCGGCGTTGTGCCGGTTCCACAGGCCACTGTCATTGAGCGGGCCATAGCGCAGCAGCAGATCCTGCAGGTTGCCCATCTCGGTCACGATCAGGCACGCGTTGCCGCGGTCGTCGCTGCTGCGCCAATGACGCTGCAGACGCTCGTCGAGGGCGCGCAGGTTGGGCAGGCCGCTCACCGGGTCGATGCGCATCCACGCATGTTCGCGTTGGCGCTGGGCATCGATCTGCGCATCGTTGTAGACCAGCGCGAATACGGCTACCAGCACCAGCAATGACACCGGCAGGGCCAGCACGCGCTGGGTGGCCAGTTCCAGAAGGGGCAGCTGCGCGCTGCCGATGATCGCCACGCCCAACACCAGCCCGATCAAGGTCACCGCGATGCGCACCGCCCAGGCCTGCAGGATCAACCGCAGCGAGAAGTGGGTGAGCATGCGCGGGTATATCCGCCCGCGCAGCCAGATGCCTGCCAGCACCTGCAGCGCCGCTTCCAGGCTGGCGGGCAGGAAATACTGCGTGCCGGAGAACTGGTAGCGCGCCAGCAGGCTGGCCAGCAGGCAGGTCACGCCGCCGCGCCAGCCGCCCAGCAGACCGCTGATCAGCAGGATGTCGATGCCGAGGTTGAGCTTGACCACGCCCTGCGCGTAGCCGGCCACGAACCATGAATTGAACAGGTAGATCAGGCCGAGGATCGCGCCGATGTAGACGCGGCGTCCTTCGATGGCATGGCCGCCGCGGCGGGTGGCGATCAGGAACACGCCGATCATGCCGATCACCGCAGTGGCCTGCAGCAGGTACAGCGGCAGGCTGGGCAGGGCGCTGTCCAGAACCCGGGTCGAGAGCCTCGATAGCGCATCGATAGCCATAGCCGGTCTCGTGTGCGGCCAACTGCCAGTAGACGCAGAGTAAACCACGGTCGCGTGTACGGCCAAACCGGGGCTGCCAGTGTGTGCTGAGCGCTGGTCTAGTAACGCGGATCGGCGATCGCGGGCAGTACCAGCTCGCGCACGAAGCTGGACGGTGACAGCTGCAGCAGGGCGCGCACCATCGACACCACGTCGTGCACCGGCACGTACTCGCCATTGCCGCGTGCGGCCGCCTGCTGCAGCGGCACCGACAGTGCATCTTCGGTATTGAGGTAGCCCAGCTGCAGCGTCGTCACGGCCAGCCGCTGCTGGCGGAAGCCTTCGCGCAGGGCATCGGCAATGCCGTTGAGCGCGAACTTGGACGCGCCGAACGCCACCTCGGGGCGGCCACTGCGTGGCAGCGCCGAGGTCGAGCCGGTCAACACCAGTTGCGGGCGGCGCCCGCCGAGAACGCGGGGCAGCAGCTGCTTGAGCAGCAACAGGGTGGCGGTGATGTTGATGTCCACCAGCTGAGCCAGCGCGCTGTCACTTTCGTTGAGGAAATCGTAGTCGTCACTGAATGCGGTCTCCTCCCAGATGCCAAGGTTATGGATGAGCACATCGAGATCCGGCGGCGCCTGCGCTGCGATGCTGGCGGCGGCCCGTGCTGGCTGGCTCAGGTCTGCCTCGATCCAGTGCACATCGACGCCCTCGCCGCAGTCCAGCTGCGTGGGGCGTGTACGCGATACGCCGACGACGGTATCGCCGGGCCGGCAGAGGCCCTCCACGAAGGCGCGGCCAAGACCTTTGCTGGCGCCGATGATCATGAGTTTCATGCGATGTCCTTTGCTGTGGAGTGTGCGCTTCGGAGAGAATCCAGGGTGTCAGCGGAGCCGGAGCGGCGAAGATGGAAGCAGGATCGAGCGATGGCGGTGCCATGCCCTTGCCGTCGCGTTGGCGCAGCATGCTGCGTGATGCAGATATCGAGATGCAGGGCATCGGCGTGTCGCGCGCCGATGTAGCGCGGGTGCGACGTCAGGGGTTGCCGGATGCGTTCCTGAAATCGGAAGTGATCGATGCCTTCAGCGAACTGGAGGGCGAAATCCTGCGCCTGCGTTGGCTGCGGGCACAGGGACAGCCGGTGCCAACGGTGTTGGACACAACGGAGGAGGGCGGCCGGCGTTGGCTGCTGATGAGCGCGTTGCCCGGCCATGACCTGGCATCGTCGCCGACGCTGGCGCCCGACCAGGTGGTCGTGCTGCTGGCTGACGCGCTGCGCGCCCTGCATGCGCTGCCGGTTGCCGGTTGTCCGTTCGATCATCGCCTTGCAACGCGCTTGCCGGAGGTCGCTGCGCGCGTTGCCGCACGGTTGATCGATGCGGATGATTTCGACGATGAACGCATGGGCCAGAGCGCCGAGCAGGTGCATGCCGAGCTGATCGCAACGTGCCCGGCGGATGAGGATCTGGTGGTAGCGCATGGCGATGCGTGCCTGCCGAATCTGATGGCGGTCGACGGCCACTTCAGCGGTTTCATCGATTGCGGCCGGCTGGGTGTGGCTGATCGTTGCCAGGACTTGGCGTTGGCCGCACGCAGCCTGGTCCACAACTATGACGACACCCGCTGGGTTGCGCCCTTGCTGGCCCGCTATGGCATGGGTGCCGATGAACGCCGACTCGCGTTCTACCGCCTCTTGGACGAGTTCTTCTAGGTGCATGCAGGGTCCGCAGTCGCAGCAGGGCGCGGCAGGATCGGTCCTCAACAGCGGTTGAGGTCAAGCGCGACGGCCTGAATGGTGACTGGCCGACGGCTTGGATTCGGCTTTCAAATGGACGAACGTTCGTTCATTGTTTGCCGCATGAACCGCACCGACCGCAATGAGCAACGCGCTTCGCAGATCCTGCAGGCGGCCCTGCAATGCTTTCTGTCCAAGGGCTTCCACCAGACCAGCATGCGCGACATCGCGCAGGCGGCCGGGGTGAGCCTGGGCAATCTCTACAACCACTTTCCCGGCAAGGAGGCGCTGATCCTGGCGACGGCCGAGGCCGAACAGGACGAACTGCAGCCGTTGCTGCAGCGGTTGGCGGGATGCAATGGCGAACGTGCGCAGGTGCAGGGGTTCCTGCGGGACTTCCACACCCTGTGCCGGCAGCCGGAATGGGCGCTGTTGAGCGTGGAAGTGCTGGCCGAGAGCGCGCGCAATCCGGCGGTGGCGGCGGCATTCGCTGGCAACCGCGCGCAGTTGCAGCGCGGTCTTGCCGAGGCTTTGCAGGAGGTCGCACGTCGTGAGCGCCGCCGGCCCGTGCTGGCGCCCGCGCTGCAGGCGCAGGTGCTGCTGGATGCGATCGAGAGCGCTGCGCTGCGGCAGGGATTGGGTGAGGCGAGCGATGCCGATACCGACGTGCTTGATCCCGCTCTGCTGGCAGTTCTGCTTGGGGCGCGTGCGTGAGCACTGACGATCGGCGGCTGCATGGGCTGGATCTGGCGCGCTACCTCGCCCTGGCCGGCATGGTGCTGGTCAACTTCCGCCTGGCGATGGCCGTCGAGACCGACGGCGGCGGCTGGCTCGCTGGATTCTTCCACCTGCTGGAAGGCAAGGCTTCGGCGACCTTCGTGACGCTGGCCGGGGTGGGCCTGATGCTGGCCACACAGAGACTGGCGTGGTGGCAGGCAAGCGTGCAGACCTGGCGGCGGGCCGTGTTCCTGGCCGTGCTCGGCCTGCTCAACCTGACCGTGTTTCCTGCCGATATCCTGCATTACTACGCGGTGTACTTCGCGCTGGCGGTGCTGTGGCTGCGCGCGTCGCCCCGTGTTCTGCTGGGCAGCATGGTGGCTTTGGCGATGGTCGGGTTCTGGGCACTGCTGCGCTGGGACTACAGCCAGGGCTGGAACTGGCAGACACTGGCTTACGAGGGGCTGTGGCAATGGCCGGGGGCGATGCGCAACCTGCTGTTCAATGGCTTCCATCCGGTGTTGCCGTGGCTGTGCTTCTTCCTGCTGGGCATGCTGCTGGCGCAGCTGCCGCTGTCGCAACCCCGGGTGCAGCGTGCCTTGCTGCTGCTCGGCCTGCTGCTGATGGGGGCCGGCCAGGTGTTGCAGCAGTGGGGTCATGGCACGCCGTGGCAGGTGTGGCTGGCGACACAGCCGATGCCGCCCGGCCCGGCCTATCTGCTGACCGGCGCAGGCGCGGCGTGTGCACTGATCGCAGCATGCCTGTGGTTGGTGCGGCTGCATCCTGGCGGTTGGCTGGAACCGTTCACTGCGGCCGGAAGGATGACGCTGAGCCTGTACGTGGCGCACATCCTGATCGGCATGGGCGTGCTGGAATCGCTTGGACTGCTTGATGGCAGTGCCAGCCTGTCGTGGGTACTGATGGCTGCGTTGTTGTTCGTGATGCTGGCGACCGCGGCGGCCTGGTTGTGGTCGTGGCGGTTCGCGCGCGGTCCGTTGGAAGCAGTCATGCGACGCATTGCCGGCTAGTTCTTTTGTCGCAGGAGAGCGATGTTGTGACCAGTTTGCCTGTGCGGATGCAAGGCCATCTGCGATAGTAGGTGTCGTCACCAAAGCACGCCTGCATCCATGTCATTCGCTTCGGCGCAGCAGATCGTTGAAGTCCTGCAGCAGTCCTACGACATCAACGCGACGGCGGTGGTGCCGCGCCCGGTGGGCGCCGACGCCAACGCGTGCGTGTTTCGCATCGATGCCCGCCACGACCATTGGTGGTTGAAATGCCGCAACTTCCAGGTGGCGCCCGCGGTGTGGGACAGCCTGCATTGGCTGCGTGGCACCTTGGGCATCGGAGAGATTGTTGCGCCGTGGCCGGCCCTGAGCGGCGGCGCGTCGGTGCAGCGTTGGGGCCTGCAGTTCACGCTGTTCCCCTACATCGAAGGGCAGTCGGGCTTCGAGGCGCCGCTGAGCCGTGCGCAATGGCGCCAACTGGGCGAAGTGCTGCGTCGCCTGCATGAGGCCGAGATCCCGCCCGCGTTGCGCCAGGCCCTGCCGACGCTGCGGCTTGAAACCGCAGCGGTCGACACGGTGGGAACGTGGTTGCGCGATCCCTCGACGCTGGCGCAGGCGCAGGATCGATCCGGCGGTGCGTTCCTGGCGCTATGGCAGCAGCAGCGGTCGCGCATCGCCGAACTTCACCAGCGTGCCGAAGCGCTGCATCGCCAATTGCAGGGTGAGGCACCGGCGCTGCGCCTGTGCCACACCGACCTGCACGCGGGCAACCTGCTGATGGGGCAGGACGATGCACTGCACCTGATCGACTGGGACGGCCTGGCACTGGCCCCGCGCGAGCGCGACCTGATGTTTGTCGGCGCCGCGGTAGGTGGTCGCTGGGGGCGTGAGCATCCACTCGGCTTCGCCGAAGGCTATGGCAGCGACCTGGGCGATCCGCGCTGGATTGCGTGGTATCGGCACTGGCGCATCCTGCAGGACCTGATCGAATTCGAGCAGATGCTGCTGGGCCCCGGCGCGGCGCAGCGCTCGTTGCAGCAGCACCGGCAAGCACTGCATTACCTGGGCGAGCAGTTCGCGCCGGGCAATGTGTTCGATGCGGCCGAGCGCGCGTACCAGGTGCTGTAGGGGGGCCGGCCGGGCTGCGCCCGGCACCCGCGGTAGTGCCGGCCGCTGGCCGGCAACTTCAACAGCAACAGCCGAAGCAACAGCAACAGCCGGCTCTGCACTATCTGTGGGTTTGGCGGGGCGGTGTCGGATTGCGGGGACGCCGTAAACCCATCCATGGGGGCTTGGCCGCGGCATCCATGCCGCGGACACCCCGCAATCCGACACCGCCCCGCCCTCGACAATTCCCCGCTGCTGTTGGTGGGTGTCGACCTTGGTCGACGCGTAGATCCACGCCATGCGTGGATGTTCTTCGTTCAATTGTCGAAATATTCGATTTAGATGGAAATTCATCCA
Source organism: Stenotrophomonas sp. 3(2025) (assembly GCF_052665395.1). Lineage (NCBI taxonomy): Bacteria > Pseudomonadati > Pseudomonadota > Gammaproteobacteria > Lysobacterales > Lysobacteraceae > Stenotrophomonas > Stenotrophomonas sp. 3(2025). Next base: position 33,949 of record NZ_JBQOIF010000018.1, read on the forward strand.
CGCATGGCGTGGATCTACGACAGATCGCGGAAAGCTGTCGAAGGCGGGGTGGGTCCGGTTGCGGGGGCGTGAGCGCCATGGATGGCGCGACCGAGCCTCCATGGATGGATTCACGGCGTCCCCCGCAACCGGACCCACCCCGCCATCCCACGGAACGCCCGCTGTTGCTTTTGCTGTTGAGGTTGCCGGCCAGCGGCCGGCACTACCACGGGTGCCGGGCGCAGCCCGGCCGGAACCCTTATTCCGCCGGCTTGGCCGCTGCGCTCGCGGCGACGCTCGCTGCACGCCGTGACAGCACCGCTTCGCGATGGGCGATGTAGGCGTTGGCGGCGAGGATGATGCCGGCGCCGATGATCGTCCAGCGATCCACCGTCTCGGCGAACAACAGCCAGCCACACAAGGTCACCAGCGGCAGTTGCAGGAAGCTGATCGGGGTCAGCGCGGAGACTTCGCCCAGGCGCAGTGCGCGTGTCCACAGCAACTGGCCGATGGTGCCCAGCACGCCGGTGGCCAGCAGCCAGAGCCAGGCGATGCCGGTGGGCCACACCCACACGAACAGGGCCGGTATCAGCGACAGCGGTACCCAGAACACGTAGGTGTAGAGCACCACGGTGTCGGCGCTGTCGATCCGGGTGAGCTGCTTGATCTGGATCGCCACCAGCGAGCTGAGCACGGCGGCGGCCACGGCGATCAGGCTGCCGGCCGTGAAGCCGGCCGTGCCCGGCCGCACGATCACCAGCACGCCGATGAAGCCGACCACCACCGCTGCCCAGCGCCGTACGCGTACCGTTTCGCCCAGCCACAGCACCGCCGCGATGGTGACGAACAACGGCGTAGAGTAGGACAGCGAAACGGCCTGTGCCAGGGGCAGGTGGCCCAATGCCCAGAACGCGCACAGCATCGAGCCCAGGCCGATCGCGCTGCGCAGGAAATAGCGCGACAGCTGCTGGGTCTTCAACGGTGCATGGCCTGGGCGCAGCAGCATCGGCAGCAGGGCGAGCAGGCCGAAGGCATTGCGGAAGAACGCCACTTCCTGGGTCGGCACGTAGCGGGTGGCGTAGCGGATCGCCACCGCCATCAGGCCGAAGGCCATGGTGCTGCCGAGCATCAGCAGCGCCGCCCGCAATGGGGTGGCGCTGGCGGGTAGGGCGGGTGTGCTCACCACTGTGCGCCGAGCAGGCGAGGCTCCGGTTCGATCGGCACGCCGAACTTCTCCAGTACCGAAGCGGAGATCCGCCGTGCCAGCGCCAGCAGTTCAGTGCCGGTGGCGTTGCCGTGGTTGACCAGCACCAGCGCGTGGCTGGGCGCAACGCCGGCATCACCTTCGCGGAAGCCCTTCCAGCCACAGGATTCGATCATCCAGGCCGCCGAGACCTTGCGGCGGTCATCACGGTCCGCCGGGAACACCGGCAGCTCGGCGAAGTGCTGCAGCAGCACCTCCACCTGTTCCAGCGGCAGCACCGGGTTCTTGAAGAAGCTGCCTGCGTTGCCCAGTACGTCGGGGTCGGGCAGCTTGCGGCGACGGATCGCGATCACCGCATTGGCCACGTCCACTGCGCTTGGCAGTTCCACGCCCTGCGCCTGCAGTTCTTCGCGGATGCCGGCGTAGCCCATGCGCAGGTCGTGCAGCAGCGGCAGTTTCAGTTCAATGGCGGTGATCAGGTAGCGGTCCGGCTGCTGCTTGAACACGCTGTCGCGGTAGGCGAAGCCACACTGTTCGTTGTCCAGCCGTACCCAGGTTTTTTCCTGGCAGTCCCAGGCCTCTACGGTCTGGATGAACTCGCCGACCTGCGCGCCATAGGCGCCGATGTTCTGGATCGGCGATGCGCCGGCGGTGCCGGGAATCAGGGCCAGGTTTTCCAGGCCGGACAGGCCTTCCTGTAGCGACCACATCACCAGCCCGTGCCAGGACACGCCGGCTCCAGCGCGGATCACGGCGTGGTCGGCACGGTGTTCGAGGAAACTGATTTCGCGGTTGCCGAACACCAGCACGGTGCCGGGAAGGTCCTCGGCGATCAGCACATTGCTGCCGCTGCCAAGCACCAGCAGCGGGCCATTGGCCACTTCCGGCAAGGCCAGAACCTCCGGCAGCAGCGCGGCGTCGTGCAGTTCCAGCAACTGCGCTGCGCTGGCCTGCACGTGGAACGTGTTCAGGGCCTGCAGTGGCGCGTTATGGGTGAGGGTCCAGCGCAGCGGTGCTGCAGCGTTGTTGGTGTCGTCCATGGGCGTGCTCACAGGGGTGCCACCGCGCCGCGGCTGGGCGCCTCGCGTCGGCGGCGGATCGCCTCCACGCAGTCGGCCACCAATGCCGGGCCCTTGAAGATCAGGCCGCTGTAGCACTGCACCAGCGCCGCACCGGCGGCCATCTTGGCCACGGCGTCGGCACCGGACAGGATGCCGCCGACACCGACCAGCGGCACCGATTCGGGCAGGCGTGCACGCAGGCGGCGCAGTACCAGGGTGGACTGTTCCAGCACCGGTGCGCCGGACAGCCCGCCGGCTTCATTGGCCAGCGGATCGCCGGCAACCCGGCTGTGGTCGATGGTGGTGTTGGTGGCGATCACGCCGTCCACCTGCAGTTCGCCAAGTACGCGCGCGGCGGCGTCGATGTCGCGCTCGCTGAGGTCCGGGGCCACCTTCACCAGCATCGGCACGCGCCGGCCATGCTGCGCGGCCAGTGCTTCCTGGCGCTCACGCAGCTGGCTGACCAGCTGCCGCAGCGCGGTCTCTTCCTGCAGCTCGCGCAGGCCGGCCGTGTTGGGCGAGGAAATGTTGACGGTGATGTAGTCGGCCAGCGGGTACACCTTGTCCATGCAGGCGATGTAGTCATCGGCGGCCTGTTCGTTGGGGGTGTCCTTGTTCTTGCCGATGTTGATGCCGAGCAGGCCGCGCCGGTTGCGCGCGCGTTCGACGTTGCGCACCAGCGCATCCACGCCGGCATTGTTGAAGCCCATGCGGTTGATGATCGCGTTGTGCGCCGGCAGCCGGAACAGGCGCGGCTTGGGGTTGCCGGCCTGCGCTCGCGGCGTGATCGTGCCGATCTCCACGAAGCCGAAGCCCAGCGCGAACAGTGCATCGATGTGCTCGCCATTCTTGTCCAGGCCGGCAGCAAGGCCGACCGGATTGGGGAACGTCAGCCCGAACACCGTGCTGGGCATCGGCGCGATGCGTGCGGCCACCAGCGGCGTGGTGCCGGTGCGATAGGCCAGGTCCAGAGCGGACAGGCCGAGACCGTGGGCGCGTTCGGCGTCGAGCGAGAACAGGAAGGGGCGGGCAAGCGAATACATGCGTTGGTTTCAGTCCAGCGTGCCGAGGAAGGCTCGGGTTCGATATTCAAAAGCGACCTGGCCGTCGACCGCGTGGGCGGCGAACAGGTCCTGCAGCGCAGCCAGCATCGGCGCGTGGCGCGGATGGCCGGGCTGCGGCGCGTAGGAAGAAGACAGCAGGCGCCCGCGCAGGGCGTCCAGGTCCAGGTGCTGCACGTTCGGCAGCTGCACCATGCCGCGCAGGCCGGAGCCGAACCAGGCCTGCATGGTGGCGTCGTCCTGGTAGCGTTCGGCCACGGCGGTGTAGTCGGTGCCGTAGTCCAGCAGCAGTTGTTCGTAGCCGACCAGGAACGGGCTGGCATCGAGCAGGCGCGAATTCCAGTAGATCAGCGCCAGCCCGCCCGGGCGCAGGATGCGCTGCCACTCGGCGCGCACGGCCACGGTGTCGAACCAGTGGAAGGCCTGCGCGGCGCCGACCAGATCAACGCTGGCATCGGCCAGCCCGGTGGCCTCGGCGCGGCCATCGACGGCGGAGAACTGCGGATACTGCGGCGCCAGCCAGTGCTCGGCGGCGGCGCGCATCGCCGCGTTGGGTTCGACGGCGACCAGTGGATGGCCGGCGGCCAGGAACTGCCGGCTGGAGATGCCGGTGCCGGCGCCGATGTCAGCGACACGCGCGCTGGTTGCCACGGCCATGGAGCCATGCAGCCAGTCCATCAGGGCAGGCGGATAGTCCGGGCGGTAGCGGACATAGTCCGCGACGCGGCTGCTGAAGCGTTCAGTGCTGTCGGCGGAGGTCATCGTGCTTTCACCAGCGCAGTCCAGGTTTGGCGTCGGCGCCGGCGGCCACCATCGCGAAGATCAGGATGGCCACCAGGCCCACCGCAGCGAGGATGTTGAGCCAACCCATGATCAACCCGGCCAGGGCCATGCCATCGCCGTCCTGTTCGCCGGCGCGGCGGCGGATCTCGGCGCGGGCCAGGTGCCCGGTGATGATGGCAACAAGGGCGGCGACACCCGGCAGCACGGTCCAGCTGCAGATGCCCGCGATCAGGCTGACCACGGCCAGGGCGTTGCTCTGTCGGGGTGGCACGCTCATCGAGTCCTCCGTGGCAGTGCCGACATGATAGTGCGTCTGCCCCGGCAATCCCATGGTCCGGCCAATGCAAGGCTGCCAGGCAAGGTAGGCAGCCATCGGAGCCGAGCGCGGGGTGGCTTTGGCAGGCGTCGACCTTGGTCGACGAATGCGGCGCCAACCGAGGTTGGCCGCTACCGAGGGATCGGCGCTAGCCCATCAGCACCTGGCCGCCATCGACATTGAGCACGTGGCCGGTGATCCAGCGCGCCAGCGGCGAACACAGGAACAGCGCGGCATCGGCGATCTCGCGCGGCTGCCCGAAGCGGCCGAACGGAATCTTCGCCAGGGTGCCGTGGTACAGGGCGGGATCTTCGACACGACGTCGATCCCAGAGGCCATCGGCAAATTCGATCGAGCCCGGTGCGATGGCGTTGACCCGGATCCGGTCCGGTGCCAGCGCCAGGGCCTGCGACGTCGTGTAGTGCGACAGCGCGGCCTTGGCCGCCGCATACGGTGCGCCGCCGGGACGCGGTTGCTGCGCGGCGATCGAGGACAGGTTGAGGATGCAGGCGTCGGACGAGGCGCGCAGCCACGGCAGCGCAAGGCGCGAGGCGCGGACTGCCGCCATCAGGTCGATCTGCAGGCTGGCCGCCCAGCCGTCTTCGTCATCGGCCATGCCGTAGCCGGTGGCGTTGTTGACCAGCACATCGATGCCGCCGAGCGCGTCGGCAGCGGCGTGCAGCCAGGCGCCGATGCGGCCGAGGTCGCCCAGATCGGTGGCGAAGGTGTGCAGCTGCGTGCCCTGGGCCTGCGCATCGGCCTGCAGAGCCTCCAGCCCCGCCTGCCCGCGGGCGCAGGCCGAGACCTGCGCACCGGCGCGGGCGAAGGCCAGCGCCAGTTCGCGGCCGATGCCCTTGCTGCCACCGGCGATCAGCACCCGGCGGCCGGTGAAATCGATCACCGGCCGGCCGTCGCGCAGGGAGGCGCTCTCCGCCATCACAGGTCGAACTTGATGCCCTGGGCCAGCGGCAGCGAATCCGAATAGTTGATGGTGTTGGTCTGGCGGCGCATGTAGACCTTCCATGCATCCGAACCGGACTCGCGACCACCGCCGGTGTCCTTCTCGCCACCGAAGGCGCCACCGATTTCCGCGCCCGAGGTGCCGATGTTGACGTTGGCGATGCCGCAGTCCGAACCGGCCGCCGACAGGAAGCGCTCGGCGGTCTTCAGGTTGGTGGTGAAGATCGACGAGGACAGGCCCTGCGGCACGCCGTTCTGCATGTCGATGGCTTCCTCCAGCGTGCTGTACTTCATCACGTACAGGATCGGCGCGAAGGTCTCGTGCTGCACCACTTCATCGCTGTTCTTCAGGCCGGTGACGATGGCCGGCAGCACGAAGTTGCCGGGGCGGTCGATGCGCGTGCCGCCGGTTTCGATGGTGCCGCCGCTGGCCTTGGCCTTTTCGATGGAGGCCAGGAACTGCTGCACGGCACCGTCGCTGTTGAGCGGTCCCATCAGGTTGGCCGGGTCGGTCGGATCGCCGATCTTGCCTTCCACCTGCTTGTACGCCTTGACCAGCGTGGCCAGCACGTCGTCATGGATGGATTCGTGCACGATCAGGCGGCGGGTGGTGGTGCAGCGCTGGCCGGCGGTGCCGACCGCACCGAACACGATGCCGGGAATGGCCAGCTTCAGGTCGGCGGTTTCGTCGAGGATGATCGCGTTGTTGCCGCCCAGTTCCAGCAGGCAGCGGCCAAGGCGGTGGGCGACCTTCTCGGCGACCGTGCGGCCGACCTGGGTCGAGCCGGTGAAGCTGATCAGCGGCACGCGCTTGTCGGCCACCATCTTTTCCGACAGCGCGGTGCCGGCGTCGTTGATCAGGAAGAACAGGTCCGGGAAACCGGCATCGCGCAGCGCTTCATTGCAGATGCGCATCGAGGCGATGGCGGTCAGCGGCGTCTTGTTGGATGGCTTCCACAGGCAGATGTCGCCGCAGATCGTGGCCAGGAACGAGTTCCATGCCCACACCGCCACCGGGAAGTTGAACGCGCTGATGATGCCGACCAGGCCGAGCGGCTGGTACTGCTCGTACATGCGGTGGCCGGGGCGTTCGGAATGCATGGTGTAGCCGTACAGCATGCGGCTCTGGCCCACGGCGAAGTCGGCGATGTCGATCATCTCCTGCACTTCACCGTCGCCTTCAGGCTTGCTCTTGCCCATTTCCAGCGCAACCAGCGAACCCAGCGCATCCTTGTGCTTGCGCAGCGCTTCGCCGCACAGGCGCACGGCTTCACCGCGACGCGGAGCCGGCGTGGTGCGCCAGACCTTGAAGGCTTCCTGGGCGCGCGCGATGACGGTTTCGTACTCGGCTTCGGTGGTGGCGCGGACCTGCGCGATCGGCTCGCCCGTGGTCGGATTGATCGGGGTGATCAGTTCACCACCGGTAGCGCTCGACCACTCCCCGTTGCCCAGGTAGGTGCCAGCGTTGATCGCGTCCAGACCAAGGGACTTGAGCAGCTCGGAAGACATGCAGACTCCTGTGTTTCGTTACGTTGTGTTTGGCGCCGTCGCGGGCAGGTGGGGGCGCGACGAACTGAGCCGCCGATGGTAGCAGAGCGTCCGGATTGGCCATGGTGCGCCGCGCCAGTGGTAGTGGCGTGGCAGATGAATGCTTGGAGGGCAGGGTGCGTTGCCTGTAAACTTGGCGGCTGCATGGCCCCGTAGCTCAGCTGGATAGAGCGTCCCCCTCCTAAGGGGAAGGTCGCCCGTTCGAATCGGGCCGGGGTCACCATCCACGTCGGGCGCATCGACGCGCGCCCGCAACAGCGCCGGCGCCATGGATTACGTCCTGCAGCCTGTCCAGCCTTCGCACTTTGCCGTTGTTGCCGGCTGGCTCGACTCACCTGGGGCGACCCTGCGCTGGGCAGGTCCCGGTGTTCCCTTTCCCTTGCCTGCCGAAGCCTTCGACGCTGCATTGGCGTTGCCTTCCCGTCCAGGCTGGACGCTGCAGGATGCAGACGGCACCTGCCTGGGCTTCGGCCAGTATTGGCAGACAACACCTGGCAACACGCACCTTGGGCGCATCATCGTGTCGCCGCAGGCGCGTGGCCGTGGCCTTGGCCGGGTGTTGATGACGGCACTGTGCGCCGAAGCCGTTCGCCGCACCGCATCGGTGCAGCTGACGTTGAAGGTCTATAGGGACAATCAGGCGGCCGTGGCGCTGTACCGCGACCTCGGCTTCGTCGCCAGCGAAGACGCCTGCACGCCTGAGCTGCTGTTCATGGCCCGCCGTACAGCCTGAGCGGGAAAGGGCAGGGCTCTGCACTCCCGCTGCACATCCTGTGCACGCGCTGCTGCAAGCGGACTCGGCAGTCTGGTGCCGTCCCCATCGGTTGCCAAGGAGCGCCCCCATGAACACCCCCGGCACCCCCAAGCCTTCCTGGCGCCAGCGCAACGTGCTGTTGACCGTCGCCGCCGTGCTGCTGGCGATCGTGCTGATCCTGCTTTTCGTGCCCTGGTAGAAGTGCGGTGGCCGCCAGGCGCGACGCGATTTCCTTCTCCCTTCCATCGTCTCCGGTAGCCCGATGGTCCGGCGGCTTTCCTGTGCGCGTCCACCAGCCGTCTCGCGCCGGCTCCGACAATGCGTGACGAATTGCCGGAGGAAAGGACGGTCCGGCTGCCGGTACCCCCACCGCGGCTGGTACCTGAACCTGGTGGGTCGCTATTGAGGACCGGGCAACGCCAGGCCATGCCTGGCGGGCCCACAGGGGTCGATACCCGGTAGTGCCAGGCCATGCCTGGCAAGGCGGCGGCGACTCACGCCTGCCTGAGCAGCTCCACCAGCTGCCGCAGGCGGTAAGGCTTGGGCAGGAATTCCACCTGCTCGGGCAGCGGCGGCAACTGCGAGCGCGCGTAGCCGGAGGAAAGGATCATCCGCGCCTGCGGCTGGTCGCGTGCCACGTGCTCGCTCAGCTCGATGCCCGACATGCCGTTGGGCATGCTGATGTCACTGAACACCACGTCGAAACGCGTATCGCCCTGCAGCAGCGCGACCGCTTCCTGCGCATCGGCCGTGGTAGCCACGTCGATGCCGAAGTCGCGCAGGGCCAGGCCGATCATTTCGCGCAGATCGGTCTGGTCCTCCACCATCAGTACGCGGATCGGATCATCGGTCATGGGTTGGGTTCCTCTGTGGCGGGTAGCAGCAGGCTGACCGTGGTGCCAACACCGGGCGTGGTGGACACGTCTACGAAGCCGCCGCTCTGGGTGGTGAATCCGAACACCTGGCTCAGGCCCAGGCCGCTGCCCTTGCCGATGTCCTTGGTGGTGAAGAAAGGTTCGGTCGCGCGCTCGGCGATGTCCGGGGCCATGCCGTGGCCCTCATCGCAGACGCTCAACGTTACATAGGTCCGTTGCCGGGATGTATCGGCGTCGGGGTCCATGCGGTGCTCCAGCGCGGTGGCGATCAATACCCGGCCGCTACCCACCGTGGCGTCGGCAGCGTTGCCGACCAGGTTGGCGAGCGCGGTCTGCAGCTGCACGGTATCGCTGAGTATCGCAGGCAACCCGCCGGCCAGTGCGGTTTCCAGGGTGACGCCGGCAGGGCAGGCGGCCTGCAGTGCCGGCAGCCACTCGCGGATGCGCGCATTGATGTCCAGCGTTTCGCGGATGAGGGTCTGCCCGGTGCTGAAGGCCAGCAGCTGGCGGGTCAGCAGCGCGCCACGATCGCTGGCCGCCTGCGCGGTGGTCAGCAGGGCGTTGGCACGCTCGTCATCGCCCATTCGCGCGGACAGCAGGTCCAGCGCATTGACGATGGTGGTCAGCAGGTTGTTGAACTCATGGGCAAGGCCGCGGCTGAGCTGGCCGACCGTCTCGAACTGCTGGGTCTGGCGCAGCGCCCGCTGCGCATCGCGCAGCAGCCGTTGCGCCTGCCACTGTTCGGTGATGTCACGGGTGATCTTGACGAAGCCCACCAGCTCGCCGCTCTCGACCACCGACTCGATGACCACGCTGGCACGGAACGGAGACCCATCCCGGCGCACCCGCCAACCCTCGGCGGCATGTTGCCCGCATTCCGCAGCCAGCCGCAGCAGGCGCTGCGGCTCTCCAGCATCGCGATCGACCGGCAGGTAGAAGCGGCCGAAGTGGGTGCCGATGACTTCTTCCGACCGATAGCCCTTGATGCGTTCGGCGCCGGGGTTCCAGCTGCAGACGATGCCATCGGGATCGAGCAGGTACAGCGCATGGTCGCGCACGCTGTCGATCAGCAATCGCAGCTGTCGGGTAGGGTCCGTCAACACGGACGGCGTCGAAGCGGCAGCGACCACGATGAAATGCGTATTACCTCTGTCAGGCACGAGAACGTAGGCAGTGCAGTGTGAAGAGGGCGTGCATGCGACGCCTGTGCCATTGGTCGTATGCGGCTGAATGCGACAAGGAGTAACATCAGTCCCCTTTTCCAAACTGGAACCGACCTGCATGCGTCCTGGTGCGACTACGCGTGACCGCTGGATCTGGATGACGTCGGCGGTGCTGCTGGCCGTTACGGCCGCGCTGGAACTGGTGGTACCCCTGGGCTACGCGGTGTGGCTGGCCTATTTCATGGCCATCGGCGTCACTGTGTTCCAGCGCAGTGCCCGCGTGCCGTTCGTAGTGGCCGTCAGCGCCTGCGTGCTGCTGGCGGTGGGCTACAACGTGGCGCCGGCCAGCAACAATTCATCCTTCTCGTTCGTCAACCGGTCGATCGGTGGCGCGGCTTTCCTGATGATCGCACTCATCGCCTCGCGCGCCATCCAGGCGCGGCGCGAGGCGATGCGTGCGCTGTGGCTGCAGGAGGCGGAGAACGCGGTGGCGCTCAGCCTGCGCGGTGAGCTCGGGCCGGAACAGATCGCCGAAGCGGCGGTGTCGACGCTGGCGACCCAACTGGGTGCCGATGTCGGTGCGCTCTACCGGCTGGAAGGCGGACGCCTGCAGCTGACCGGTGGGCTGGCGTTGCCGAACGGCATCCCGGCCACGTTGGGCCTGCAGGAAGGGGTGGCAGGCCAGGTGGCCCGCGACCAGCGGGCGCGGCATCTGCAGGGGGACGAAGCGGCGCCGCTGGAGCTGCAGACCAGCCTCGGGCGCGTACCCGTGCGTGAACGGATCCTCGCCCCGGTCAGCAGCGACGGCGCGATCGTGGGCGTGCTCGAGCTGGGCCGGGCAGCTGTCGGTGAGCAGCGCGCGCTGGATGACGAGCTGCTGCTGCGCTGCGCCGAGACCATCGGCATGGCCCTGCGCACCTCGATGCTGCGCGCACAACTGGTGGTGCTGCTGGAAGAGTCGCAGCGCCAGGGCGAAGAACTGCAGGCACAGCAGGAAGAACTGCGGGTTGCCAACGAGGAACTGGAAGAGCAGAGCCGCAGCCTGATGCAGTCGCAGACGCATCTGGAACAGCAGCAGGCCGAGCTGGAACAGAGCAATGTGCAGCTGGAAGAACGCACCCACGAGCTGGAGGCGCAGAAGCAGGCGCTGCTGGTCGCGCAGGGGCAGCTGGTGCGCAACAGCAATGAACTGGCCGCTACCTCGCGCTACAAGTCCGAGTTCCTGGCCAACATGTCGCACGAGCTGCGCACCCCGCTGAACAGTTCGCTGATCCTGGCCAAGCTGCTGGCCGACAACAAGGACGGCTCGCTCAGCGAGGAGCAGGTCAAGTACGCCCGCGCCATCCTGTCGTCGAACAATGACCTGCTGGCGCTCATCAACGACATCCTGGACCTGTCGCGCATCGAAGCCGGGCACGTCGAACTGGCCGACGAAGTGGTGGTGGTCGACAGCGTACTGCAGCGGCTGCGCGAAACCTTCGAGCCGATGGCGCGGCAGAAGGGCCTGACGCTGCAGATCGAGGCCGATGGCCTGGCCCCCAGCCAACTGGTGGCCGACAGCCAGCGCCTGCAGCAGATCCTGAAGAACCTGTTGGCCAATGCGGTCAAGTTCACCGAGCACGGCAAGGTGAGCCTGCATGTCCGCAACGGCGGCAATGGCCGGATCCGATTCGAAGTGGCCGACAGCGGCATCGGCATTGCACGCGACCAGCTGCAGCTGATTTTCGAAGCGTTCCGCCAGGCCGATGGCAGCACCCGCCGCCGTTACGGTGGCACTGGCCTGGGCCTGTCGATTTCGCGCGACCTTGCGGTGCGCATGGGCGGCGACATCCAGGTGGACAGCGAGCCGGGCCGTGGCAGCTGTTTCATTCTCGAACTGCCGCTGCAGGGGGCGCCGGCGGATGAGAACGCCGCGGATGCCGTTGTGCCCGTGCAGCCGGCCACTGCCGCGACGGTAGTACCGGCTCCGCCTGCCCAGCGGTCCAGTGCCGCGCCGGTGGCAGCGGTGGCCGACGACCGTGGGCGGCGCAGCCATGCGGGGCGCTTGATCCTGGCCGTGGAGGACGATGCGGTCTTCGCCGAAGCCCTGGTGACGCTGGCGCACGAGCTTGATTTCGACTGCGTGGTGGCCACCACCGCCGAAGAGGCGCTGGCGCTGGCGGCGGACCTGCGTCCCAACGGCATCCTGCTGGACATCGGCCTGCCCGACGTCTCGGGCCTGACCGTGCTCGAGCGGCTCAAGCGCAACCCCGACACCCGGCACATTCCGGTGCATGTGGTCTCGGGCATGGACCGCGGCCAGGTGGCACGCGAACTGGGCGCGATCGGCTTTGCGATCAAGCCGACCACGCGCGAGCGCCTGGTGGCTGCCATCGAACAGCTTGAACAGACCAGCCAGCGCGACGTACGGCGCCTGCTGATCGTGGAGGACGACAACGATCTGCGCCGCAACCTGGAACTGCTGCTGGGCCGCGATCAGCTGCAGATCGCCGCTGTCGGTACGCTGGCCGCAGCGGTGGAGCAGCTGAGCACGGTCACCTTCGACTGCATGGTGATGGACCTGTCGCTGCCCGACGGCAGTGGCTACGACCTGCTCGAGCACATGGCAGGCAACGACGATGTCGGCTTCCCGCCGGTCATCGTCTATACAGGCCGTGCCCTCAGCCGCGAAGAAGAGCAGCGCCTGCGCCGCTACTCCAAGAGCATCATCATCAAGGGCGCGCGCTCGCCCGAGCGCCTGCTCGACGAGGTGACGCTGTTCCTGCACAGCGTGGAGGCCAACCTGCCCAGCGACCAGCAGCGCCTGCTGCGCGAAGCGCGCCGCCGCGACACCGTGCTCGATGGACGCACCGTACTGCTGGCCGAGGACGACGTGCGCAACATCTTCGCGTTGTCCAGTGTGCTCGAGCCGCTGGGAGTGACGCTGGAGATCGCCCGCAACGGCCAGGAGGCCGTCGACCGCCTGGCCCAGCGCGAGGTGGACCTGGTGCTGATGGACATCATGATGCCGGAGAAGGACGGCCTGCAGGCGATGCGCGAGATCCGCGCGCAGCGCCACCTGCAGGACCTGCCGATCATCGCGCTGACCGCCAAGGCCATGCCCGATGACCGTGAGCGCTGCCTGCAGGCCGGTGCCAACGACTACATCGCCAAGCCCATCGACGTGGACAAGCTGGTATCGCTGTGCCGGGTCTGGTGCTCGCGGCAATGAACGAGCAGGCGCTGTTCGACCTGGAGCTGAAGGTGCTGCTGGAAGCGCTGTACCAGCGCTACCACTACGACTTCCGCAGCTATGCGGTGTCCTCGCTGCGCCGTCGCGTCAGCCAGGCCATGCAGCGCTACGAGTGCGAGCGCCTGTCGGACCTGCAGCATCGGCTGCTGCACGAGCCGGAACTGTTCGCCCAGGCGATGCAGTTCTTCACCGTGCAGGTCTCGGAGATGTTCCGTGACCCGGAGTATTTCCGGCAGATGCGCGAACAGGTGGTACCGGTGCTGCGCACCTACCCCTCGGTGAAGCTGTGGGTGGCCGGCTGCAGTACCGGCGAGGAAGTGTGGTCGCTGGCAATCCTGCTGCACGAGGAAGGCCTGCTTGAGCGCAGCATCGTCTACGCCACCGACATCAACCCCGCTGCACTGGCCTCGGCCGAAGCCGGCGCCTATGGCATCGACCGCCTGGCCCAGTTCAGCCGCAATTATCTTGCCGCCGGCGGCACCGCGTCGCTGTCGGACTATTACAGCACCGCCTACGACGGCGCGGTCTTCGACCGCCAGCTGCGCCGCAACGTGGTGTTTGCCGACCACAGCCTGGCCACCGACACGGTGTTTTCGGAAGTGCACCTGGTCTCGTGCCGCAACGTGCTGATCTATTTCAACCGCGACCTGCAGGATCGGGCGGTGGGGCTGTTCCGCGAAGCCCTGGTGCATCGCGGCTTCCTCGGCCTGGGCAGCAAGGAGTCGCTGCAGTTCGGTCGCCATCACGATGCCTTCGAAGCCTGTTCGCGGGAGCACCGCCTGTACCGGAAGGTGGCCTGATGGCGGCGATGTCCCACCCTGACGTGGTGGTGATCGGCGCATCGGCCGGTGGCGTGGCCGCCCTGCAGATCGTGCTGGGTGCGTTGCCGGCCACGCTGCCGGTGCCGGTGCTGGTGGTGCTGCACCTGCCGCGCGACCGTTCCAGCCGCATCGCCGAGGTGCTGGCGCCGTACTGCACGTTGGCCCTGCGCGAAGCGGAGGACAAGCAGCCCCTGCAGGCCGGAACGGTGACGTTCGCGCCGCCGGACTACCACCTGCTGGTGGAGGACACGCAGGCCATCGCACTGTCGATGGACGAACCAGTGCTGTTCTCGCGGCCGGCCATCGATCCGCTGTTCGAATCGGCCGCGGCCGCGTTCGGCACGGGTGTGCTGGCGATCCTGCTGACCGGTGCCAGCAGCGATGGCAGCGATGGCGTGGCCGCCGTGCGCGCCGCTGGCGGCCAGGCCTGGTTGCAATGCCCCGAGGAGGCCGAGGCATCGATGATGCCGGCCTCTGCCCTGCAGCATGCCGGCGCCGACGCCGTGCTGCCCCTTGAACTGATGTGCCGCCGCCTGAAGGAGTTGTTTGCATGAACCTGCTGCCGCCGGACCCTGCCCAGTCGCAGGCGCCGGTCAACCTGCTGATCGTCGATGACGTGCCGCAGAACCTGGTGGCCATGCAGGCGCTGCTGCGCCGCGAGGGCGTCAACCTGTTGCTGGCGGACTCTGGCGCGCAGGCGCTGGAGCTGCTGCTGGAGCATGAGGTGGCGCTGGCGCTGCTGGACGTGCACATGCCGGAGATCGACGGTTTCATGCTGGCCGAGCTGATGCGTGGCTCGCAGCGCAGCCGTGATGTGCCGATCATCTTCCTGACCGCCTCGCCGGATGATCCGCTGCGGGTGTTCAAGGGCTACGAGACCGGCGCGGTGGATTTCCTGCACAAGCCGGTCGCACCGCAGGTGATCCTCAGCAAGGTCAATGTGTTCATCGAGCTCTACCAGCAGCGGCAGTTGCTGAAGGCGCGCAACGAAGCGCTGGAGCGCGCGTTGAAGCTCAATGAGACCATGGCCGCGGTGCTCACCCACGACCTGCGCACGCCGCTGTCGGCCATCCTGCTGTGTGCCGACAAGTTGTCGCTGGAACTGCCGGACGACAATGCCGGTGCGCAGCAGACACTGAGCTACCTGGAAGCCAGCACGCTGCGGATGGCACGCATGGTCGAGCAGCTGCTGGACTTCTCGCGGATCCGCAGCGGTGGCCTGCGCCTGCAGAGCAGCGTCTGTGACCTGGCCGAGGTGACGCGTGCGGTGCTGGTCGAGGCCGGTGCCGGCCATCGAAGCGATCGGATCGCGCTGGACGTCCGTGGCGATTCGAGCCTGCAGGGCGACATGGATCGCCTTGGGCAGATCGTCGCCAACCTGGTCGGCAACGCACTCACCCACGGCGCTGACGCGACGGTGCAGGTGCAGGTCGATGGTGGCGATGCGCGGGTGGTCGCGCTGCGCGTGCGCAACACCGGCCATGTCGATGAGGCATTGCTGCCGCGCCTGTTCGAACCCTTCAAGGCCAGCTTCCACCAGAGCAACGGGCTAGGGCTGGGGCTGTACATCGTGGACCAGTTCGTGCGTGCCCATGGTGGCCAGTTGAGCGCGCGCAACGAAGCAGGGCACGTGGTGTTGGAGGCGCTGCTGCCTCGTCGTTCCGATTTGCGCAGTCCGGCGGTTTCCTGAATTCTTCAGCTGGCGCGTGAGCGAACTGAGACGGGCTCGTCCGCAACTGGTACCGTGGCACCACTCTTGCAAAGGAAGCCCCATGCCACTGCGTGCCATCGCCTATGTCAGCCAGGCCAAGCCGGATCTGTCTGCCGCACGTCTGCAGACCCTGGTCGATGACGCCGCGCGCTTCAACAAGATGGCAGGGGTGACGGGCGTGCTGCTGCATGACGGCGAGCGCTTCCTGCAGTACATCGAAGGCCCGCCGGATGGCATCGATTCGGTCTATGAGCGCATCCTGCAGGCCGGCAGCCACGTCGACATCGTCGAGCTGGCGCGTGGCCGGCTGGGCCAGCGCCAGTTTCCGTACTGGGCAATGCGCGGGCTGCCGGTCGATGCCGCGCTGCTGCGCAAGCTCTCCGCAGGCGACTGGTCGGGATTCGCCCGCTCGGTGAACGGTGACAGCGTCGTGCTTACGGCGGTGGATCTGTTGGCCGAGGTCGTGCGGCCGGTGCTCAGCGCGGGCTGACCGCTAGCGCTGCGGCGCGCAGTACGCTGCGTGCAGTGCCTGCAGCACCCCCAGCGCCGGACCCTCCAGCAGCCGATAGTGCAGTGACTGTGCCTGCCGCCGCGTTGCCACTACATCCAGATTGCGCAGCACGGCCAAGTGCTGTGACAGCGCCGACGCGCTCAGGCCCGTCAGGGCCTGCAGTTCCGGCACCGGTGCTTCACCCTCCACCAGACGACACAACACGCGCAGTCGCGCCGGGTGTGCCAGCGATTTCAGCAGCGCAGCCGCCTGCGCGGCATGCGCGGCCATCGCGGCACTGTCGGTGCTGATGTGGGGCATGGCTTGACCCGGTAGTTCAGAAGGATCTAATTTAGATTAATCTAAATTGAAGGGCAAGCCGATGCGCGTGACGCAGAGGGGCAGGGCATGAACCTGCCATGGGCGGCAATGGCGGGCGGCGGCCTGATCGGTGCCTCGGCGGTGATGCTGCTGGCCACGCTCGGTCGGGTGGCGGGCATCAGCGGTATCGCTGCCGGCGCCGCGGCCGCACCGCGTGGGGATCGTGGTTGGCGCTGGGCCTTCCTGTTCGGATTGATGTTGGCGGCGGCAGCGGTGCTGAGCTGGCAGGCGGGTGCAGGACAACCACCGCGCGCCTTGCTGCGTGACGCGTTGCCGGCCTGGCAGTTGATCGGCGCCGGCGTCCTGGTGGGCCTGGGTACGCGGCTGGGCAACGGCTGCACCAGCGGCCACGGTGTCTGTGGCCTCGCCCGTGGATCGCGGCGATCGCTGGTGGCGGTGCTGGTATTCATGGCCTGCGCGATGCTCACCACGTTCCTGCTACGTCACGGCGGAGGCCTGGCATGAGCCGCAGGTTGTGGGCGGCAGGTGTGGCCGGCGGCCTGTTCGGTGCCGGCCTCGCGCTGGCCGGCATGACCGACCCGCGTCGCGTGCTGGGGTTCCTTGATGTGGCTGGCGACTTCGATCCCACGCTGGCCTGGGTGCTGGCGTCGGCGCTGCTGGTCAGCGCACTGGGTCACTTCTGGCTGCGGCGGCGGCAGCGGCCATGCTGCGCCGAACGTTTCGAGCTGCCGACGACGCAGGCTGTCGACACGCGGTTGCTGCTGGGCGCGGCGCTGTTCGGCATCGGCTGGGGCTGGGTCGGCTATTGCCCGGGGCCGGCGCTGGCCGCGTTGGCGGTGGGCGCGCGCGAAGCCCTGTGGTTCGTGCCAGCAATGGCCGCCGGTTTCTGGCTGCATGATCGCTGGCTGCGCTGAGGTTTCACGTCCGTCTCACCATCGCGGGGTTGAGATCATCCTTCCCGGGGAACGGAGGACGATATGGCACGGATGAAATGGAAAGGCGGCGCGTTGCTGGCGGCGGCACTGGCGACGACGGCAACGCCGACGATGGCGTGCACGCGCGCGGTGTATCTGGGCGACAACGGCGATGTCATCACCGCCCGCTCGATGGACTGGAAAGTGGACGTGGCCACCAATCTCTACGTGTTGCCGCGAGGCATCGCGCGCACCGGAAAGGCGGGGCCGGGGTCGATCGCCTGGACTGCACGCTACGGCAGCGTGGTGGCCACCGGCTATGACATTTCCACCACCGATGGCATGAACGAGAAGGGCCTGGTCGCCAACCTGCTGTGGCTGGTCGAGTCGGAGTACCCGGCCCAGCGCAGCGGAAAGCCCGGCCTGTCCATCTCATTGTGGGCGCAGTATGTTCTGGACAATTTCGCCACGGTGGAAGAAGCGGTGACCGCCCTGCAGCGCGAGCCGTACGCGATCGTCACCGACAAGGTGCCGGGCGAGGACCGCCAGGCGACGCTGCATCTGTCGCTGTCCGACGCCACCGGTGACAGCGCGATCGTCGAGTACATCGGCGGGCGCCAGGTGATCCACCACGATCGGCGCTACCAGGTGATGACCAATTCGCCGATCTTCGACCAGCAGTTGGCGTTGAACAGCTACTGGCAGCAGATCGGTGGCACGGTGATGCTGCCGGGCACCAACCGTTCGGCCGACCGCTTCGCGCGCGCGTCGTTCTACATCAACGCGATTCCGAAAGCGGAAGATCCGGTGGAGGCGCTGGCCAGTGTGTTCAGCGTGATCCGCAACGTGTCGGTACCATTCGGCATCACCACGCCGGGCGAGCCCAACATCTCGTCCACCCGCTGGCGCACGGTCGCCGACCACAAGCGGCGCCTGTATTTCTTCGAGTCGGCACTGACGCCCAACACCTTCTGGGTCGACCTGACCAAGGTCGATTTCGGCGGCAAGGTGCTCAAGCTTGATCTCGGTCGTGACCAGCGCAATACGTTTGCCGGGGATGCGCTGCAGCACTTCGTGCCCAGCGCGCCCTTCACCTTCCTGGGCGTGGAGGGGTAGCGCGAGGCCGCATCCTGCGCGTGGGTCCGGTACACCGCCAGCACGTCGTGGCCGCGCTGGGCAATGCGCGGCGTGCTGGCACGAAGGTCGCCGGTGCCCGGCATCGTTGCGGGCCGGCAGTGGCACGCGCACACTGGACAAATGGGCGCCATCTTCCATCTACGGCACTACGGTCAGGCCACCGGCCTGGATCGACACGGCTATGCGCAGTGGGTGCTGCCGCTGCAGGGTGAGCTGCAGTTCGAGATGGAGGGCAGGGGCGGCCGTCTTGACCTGCTGCAGGGCGCATTCGTGGCCGCCGGCGAGGCGCACGACCAGATGGCCGAGGGTCCCAACGGTTTCGTGATTGTCGACTGCGGGCCGGGCGTGCTCGATGACGCGACCCAGGAGCACCTGCGCCGGCAGCGCTGGCTGCATCTCCCGCTGTCGCTGCGGCAGCGGCTTGCCCAGGTGCAGACGGGCCGGCCTGTGCCAGCGCTGTTGCCGGAACTGCTGCGGGTCTTCGCGCCTGCCGGTAGTGGTGCGCGCCTGCAGGGCCTGTGCGCTGCGGTCGAGGCGATGCCGGGGCAGGCGTGGTCGGTAGCGCGCATGGCTGCCTTTGTCGGCATCAGCGAAAGCCGCCTGCATGCGGTGTTCCGGCGTGAGTTCGGGCTCAGCCCGCAGGCCTGGCTCAGTGCCAGCCGCCTGCGCTGGGCCAAGCACCAGTTGCGGGTCAGCCCGGCATCGATCAGCGATATCGCACTGGCCGCAGGGTATTCCGAGCAGAGTGCAATGACCCGTGCGCTGCGCCGCGAGTGCGGGCAGACGCCGGCGGCATGGCGGCGGCGTCTGCCCGACGCTGCGGAAGCGAACCGCCAGTAGCCTCGGTCAAGACCGGCCGGCAAGGGGCCGCTTACACTGCGCGGTCCGTTCTTGCTGTGAACCTGCAATGCGCAACAACCCGATTGCCCTGGGCATCGCCAATGGCATCGCCGCCGGTGCGCTGTGGGGCGTGGTCTTCCTCGCGCCCGCCGTGTTGGGCACGTTCAATGCCCTGCAGCTTTCCGCCGGCCGCTACTTGATCTATGGCCTGATCGCCGTGGTCCTGCTGCTGCCGCGCTGGAAGCGGCTGGCGCCGAAGCTCGGTCGCGCCGAGTGGATCGGCCTGTTGTGGCTGAGCCTGGCCGGCAACCTGGTGTACTTCCTGCTGTTGGCCACGGCGGTGCAGTGGGCCGGTGGCGCCGCTGCTTCGTTGATTGTCGGCCTGATTCCGGTCGTGGTCACCCTGGTGGGCGTGCGCGAGCAGGGTGCGGTGCCGTTGAAGCAGCTGCTGCCGGCGCTGGCGCTGTGCGTGCTCGGTGTGGCGATGGTCGGCTGGGAGGCGCTGATGTCCGAGCATATGGGTACGCCCTGGCGGCAACGCCTGATCGGCCTGCTGTGCGCGTTCGGTGCGTTGTTCTCGTGGGCGCTGTACTCCATCGGCAACAGCCGCTGGCTGTCGCGGCGGCCCGACCTTTCCAGCCACGACTGGTCACTGCTGACCGGCGTCACCACCGGCGGGTTGTCGCTGCTGCTGGTGCCGATGGCGTTCAGTGGACACAACCAGGCGCATACGGCGGCGCAATGGGGTGGGTTCTGGGCCATCAGCGCCGGCGTGGCGGTGGTCGCCTCGATCCTCGGCAATGCGTTCTGGAACCGGGCCAGTCGCCTGCTGCCGCTGACCCTGACCGGGCAGATGATCGTGTTCGAGACCCTGTTCGCACTGCTGTACGCCTTCGCCTGGCAGCGGCGCTGGCCCAGCCTGCTGGAACTGCTGGCGATCGTGCTGCTGGTGGGCGGGGTGCTGTTGTGCGCGCATGCGCATCGCACACCGCGCGCAATAACCGAACATGTCGGCTGAATCGACGCACTGAGGGCGACGATCACCTTTTGGTCTCAGTTGCAACCAAATGCCGGCACGTTGGCCGATGATCGCCGCAAGGAAATATTGCGCCGCAACACTTGACAGCGACCATCGCGGCGGTGTTTTCTGTACGCCATGGTCCTTGATGCCGCCAACGCCCGCCTGATCGCCCCCGCTACCGCGGGCCGTTCGACTGCGCCGGTCGCCATCACCACCACCATTACCACCACCACCGTCACCACTGCCCTGGTGCGGCCCGTCGTCTTCGTGTAACTCCCGAAAACAACGGCCCCGCACCATCCAGGTGACGGGGAAACTCGACCACCTGCATGCGACGGGGCCTCCAACCGAGGTCTGCATGTCTTCCATCGCCCCCGCCCATTCGCCTGCCGCGTCCGCACTGGCCGCGCCGTCCACTGTCGTGCACAAGTTCGGCGGCACCTCGGTGGCCGACGCCGAGCGCTATCGCCATGTCGCCGGCCTGCTGCTGGCCCGCCCCGAGTCGTTGCAGGTCAGCGTGGTCTCGGCCATGAAGGGGGTTACCGATGCGCTGATCGAACTGGCACACCTGGCAGCCCAGGGCGATGCCGGCTGGCAGGAGGCGTGGCATGCGCTGCGCGCGCGGCATCGGGGTGCCGCGGTAGCGCTGCTGGGTGAGCAGGTGGGCGATACCGTGGACTGGATCGATGCACGCTTCGACCAGTTGGCCGAGGTGCTGGCCGCGCTGGCGGTGATCGGCGAGCTGCCACGCGAAGTGCTCGACCGCGTGCAGGGCCTGGGCGAAGTGTTCTCCGCACAGTTGCTTGGCACCCACCTGCGCGCGCTGGGCGAGGACTGCGCGGTGCTGGATGCACGCGATGTGCTGGTGGTCGGCCACGGCGAACTGGGCGTGGATGTCGACTGGGATGCCAGTGCGGAGCGCCTTGCCGCGTGGCGGCTGCAGCACCCGCAGCCGCGCGTGGTCGCCACCGGTTTCGTCGCCCGCGATCGCCAGGACCGCGTCACCACGCTGGGCCGCAACGGCAGTGACTACTCCGGCGCGATCTTCGCCGCCCTGTTCGCCGCCGATGAGCTGCATATCTGGACCGACGTCGACGGCGTGCTGTCGGCCGACCCGCGGCTGGTGCCGGAGGCCGTGCAACTGCACGCGCTGAGCTACGACGAGGCCTGCGAACTGGCCTATTTCGGGGCGAAAGTGGTGCATCCGCAGACGATGTCACCGGCGATCCGGCTGGGCCTGCCGATCTTCATCCGCAATACCTTCCAGCCCAGCCATCCGGGTACGCGGATCAGCGCCGAGCGCTCGCCACGTGGCCCGGTGAAAGGGCTGACGCTGAGCACGGATCTGGCCCTGCTGAACCTGGAAGGCACCGGCCTGATCGGTGTGCCGGGTACCGCCGAACGGGTGTTCGCCGCGCTGCGCCAGGCACAGGTCTCGGTGGTGATGATTTCGCAGGGCTCTTCCGAACATTCGATCTGCTGTGTTGTCCGCGCAGGCGAAGCGGCGCGCGGTCGCGATGCCGTGGTGCAGGCGTTCTCGCACGAACTGGCTGCCGGCCAGGTGCAGCGGGTGCAGGTCAGCGAGGGCGTCAGCGTGCTGGCCGCTGTGGGCGATGGCATGGCGGGCCAGCCGGGTGTGGCCGCACGGCTGTTCGAATCGCTGGGCCGGGCGCAGGTGAACATCCTGGCGATCGCGCAGGGGTCTTCCGAACGCAACATCTCGGTGGCGGTGGCAAGCGCCGATGCGACCCGCGCGCTGCGTGCCGCGCATGCCGGGTTCTGGCTGTCGCCGCAGACGTTCGCGGTGGGGGTGATCGGTCCGGGCAATGTTGGCGCTGCGTTGCTGGATCAGCTGCTGGCGGCGCGCCCGCAGCTGTTGGCCAAGGCCAATGTCGATCTGCGCCTGCGCGCGCTTGCATCCCGCTCGCGCATGCGCCTGGAGGCCGATGGCCTGCATGAAGACTGGCGCCAGGCGCTGCAGGACGCCGGCCAGGCCAGCGATCTGGACCACTTCACCGAGCACCTGCTGGCCGCGCATCTGCCGCACGCGGTGGTGATCGACTGCAGTGGCAGCGCCGAGGTCGCCGAGCGCTATGAAGGCTGGCTGGCCGCCGGCATTCATGTGGTGACCCCGAACAAGCAGGCCGGCGCCGGTCCGCTGGCACGCTACCAGCGCATCCGCGCGGCGGCGGCGGCCAGTGGTGCGCGCTTCCGCTACGAAGCCACGGTGGGTGCCGGCCTGCCGGTGATCACCACGCTGCGTGATCTGGTGGATACCGGAGACGAAGTGCTGGCGATCGAAGGCATCTTCTCCGGCACGCTGGCCTGGCTGTTCAATCGTTTTGACGGCAGCCAGCCGTTCTCGGCACTGGTCGCGCAGGCACGCTCGATGGGCTACACCGAGCCGGATCCGCGCGACGATCTGTCCGGCGTGGATGTTGCGCGCAAGCTGGTGATCCTGGCCCGCGAGGCCGGTCACGCGCTCAGCCTGGAGCAGGTGCAGGTGGAGAGCCTGGTGCCGGCGTTGCTGCGCGAAGGAAGCGTGGACGATTTCATGGCCCGCCTGGGTGCCTCCGATGAGGCGCTGCTGGCGCGGCTGCACGATGCCCGCCAGCGCGGTGCGGTGCTGCGCTATGTCGCGCGGCTGGGGCCGGATGGCGCGTCGGTCGGGCTGCAGGAGCTGCCGGCCGACCACGCGTTCGCCAACCTGCGGCTGACCGACAACGTGGTGCAGTTCCGTACCCGCCGCTACTGCGACAACCCGCTGGTGGTGCAGGGCCCGGGCGCGGGCCCGGAAGTCACCGCGGCCGGCGTGTTCGCCGATCTGCTGCGGGTGGCGGCCGGCGAAGGAGCGCGGCTGTGATCGCACGCGCTTTCGCACCCGCATCTGTGGCCAACGTGGCGGTCGGCTTCGACATCCTCGGCCACGCCATCGCCGGTATCGGCGATACGGTGAGCGTGCGCCGCATCGACGAACCATTGGTGCGGATCGATACGATCCGTGGCAGTGCGGTCGAACTGCCGCTGGATGCGCCAGGCAATACAGCAGGGGCCGCGCTGATCGCACTGCGTGCAGCGCTGGGGCTGGGCTTCGGTTTTGCCATCGAGATCGACAAGGGCATTCCGTTCGGCTCCGGCATGGGCGGATCGGCGGCCTCCTGCGTGGCAGCGCTGGTGGCAGCCAATGCACTGCTGGACATGCCGCTGTCGCGCGAAGCGCTGTATCCGTTCGCACTGGATGGCGAAGCCGTGGCCAGCGGTGGCCGCCATGGTGACAACGTCGGCCCGCTGCTGCTGGGCGGCGTGGCGCTGTGCACGGCTGATCGCCTGGTGCCGATTCCGGTACCGGCCAGCTGGCACAGCCTGCTGGTGCATCCGCATGCGGTGCTGGAGACCCGGCGGGCACGACAGGCGCTGCAGGGCAGCTATGCGCTGGGCGAATTCGTCGCCCAGAGTTCCAACCTGGCGCTGGTGTTGAGCGGTTGCCATCGCAGCGATGCCTCGCTGGTGCGCGCCGGCCTGCGCGATGTGCTGGTGGAACCGCGGCGGGCGGGCCTGATCGGGGGCTTCGACGCGGCACGCGATGCTGCACTGGCCGCCGGCGCAATGGGCGCGGGCATTTCCGGCGCCGGGCCCAGCGTCTTTGCCTGGTTTGAAGATGCCGACCAGGCGCGCGCGGCAGCGCAGCCGGTGCGTGCGGCGTTTGCCGCTGCCGGCTTCGACAGTGATGCCTGGATCTCGCCGCTGGATGCACCCGGAGCCTGCTTGTGCTGAATCCTTCCTCCCTACCGGATATCGACCTCATGCAATTCGTTTCGACCCGCGGCCAGTCGCCGGCCGTTGGACTCAGTGCGGCCATCGCCGCCGGCCTTGCCCCCGATGGCGGCCT
Source organism: Stenotrophomonas sp. 3(2025) (assembly GCF_052665395.1). Classification (NCBI taxonomy): domain Bacteria; kingdom Pseudomonadati; phylum Pseudomonadota; class Gammaproteobacteria; order Lysobacterales; family Lysobacteraceae; genus Stenotrophomonas; species Stenotrophomonas sp. 3(2025). Next base: position 58,050 of record NZ_JBQOIF010000018.1, read on the forward strand.
GTACGTACCGGAGGTGCTGCCGGCGCCGCGCGCCCTGCAGGCTGGCGTCAGCCTGGCCGATACCGCCGCTGACCTGCTCGCACCTTTCTTCGAAGGTGATGTGCTGGCCGAGGCCTTGCCATCGATCTGCCGTGAAGCCTTCGATTTCCCCGTGCCATTGCGCGCGCTGCGCAACAGCGGTGACCATGTGCTGGAGCTGTTCCATGGGCCGACGGCGGCGTTCAAGGACATCGGCGCGCGTTTCCTTGCCGGTACGCTGTCGCGGCTGCAGACGGGCAGGGACCGCGATCTGACCATCGTCGTGGCGACTTCCGGTGACACCGGCGCAGCCGTAGCGGCGGCCTTCCATCGGCAGCCCGGTGTACGCGTGGTGGTGCTGTATCCCGATGGGCGGGTGTCGCCGCGACAGGCGCACCAGCTCGGCTGCTTTGGCGACAACATCCAGGCGCTGCGGGTGGCCGGTTCGTTCGACGATTGCCAGGCGATGGTGAAGCAGGCGCTGGCGGACCGCGATCTGCAGGCACAGGTGCCGCTGAGCTCCGCCAACAGCATCAGCCTGGGCCGGTTGCTGCCGCAGATGAGCTATTACGCGCACGCGGCGTTGGGCCTCCATGCGCAGCATCAGCGGCGCTTGAACCTGGTGGTGCCGACCGGCAACCTCGGCAATGCGATGGCGGCGGTGCTGGCGCGCGCGCTTGGCGTGCCGATCGGGCAGATCGTGCTGGCCACCAACGCCAACGCGGTGCTGCCGCGCTATTTCAGTGGCGACCCGTACCAGCCAGCGGCCAGCGTTGCGACCGTGGCCAACGCCATGGATGTCGGCGCGCCCAGCAACTTCGAGCGGCTGCGCTGGCTGTACCAGGGCGACGATGCCGAACTGCGGGCGGCGTTCCGCGCCTTCGCAGTGGATGACGTGACCATCCGCGCGACCATCGCCAGCGCCCATGCCAGCGACGGTGAACTGTTCTGCCCGCACACGGCCACGGCGGTGAAGGTGCTGCAGGATCTGCGCGCCGGTGGCGCCAAGGGCGACTGGGCGGTGGTTGCCACCGCGCACCCGGCCAAGTTCGAGGCGGTGGTGGAACCGTTGATCGGCGAAGGCGTGGCGGTGCCGCCGGCCTTGGATGCATTGCTGCAGCGTCCGGCGCACGCCGAGCCAGTGGCGGCGGACTACGCGGCATTGCGTGAGGTGTTGTTGCGTTGATGGAGGCGCCTGCGTGGTTGCCGGCCAGCGGCCGGCACTACCAGAAGCACGCATCACGGGTAGTGCCGGCCGCTGGCCGGCAATCCGACACCAATCGGGCGCTCAGCCCAGCACGTCACCGGCCAGCGTGCGCAGGCCATCCTCGTCGAGGATCTCAACCACGTTCAGATGGGGCAGGGCGATCAACCCCTGCTGGCGCAGCTTGGTGAAGGTGCGGCTGACCGTCTCCATCGTCAGGCCCAGATGATCGGCGATGTCGCCGCGGCCCATCGGCAGGGAGACGCGCAGGCCATCTCCGCCCAGCTTGGCCTCGCGCGCGGCCAGGCGAAGCAGGAAATCAGCGAGTTTTTCCGCCGGTTGCAGGCGTGCCAGCGCCAGCGCGGCATCCTGTGCGGCGTCCAGCTCCTGGCAGGCGCGCTGCAGCAGCTTGCGCTCCAGGTGCGGATAGCGGGCGCGCAGGCCCTTCATCTGCGGCAGGGCAACGCGGCACACGCGGCTGTCGGCGATGGCCTCGATGTCGTAGCGATGGTGGTCGCTGCCGCTCAGGCCCAGGTAATCGCCAGGCAGCACGAAGCCATTGATCTGGCGACGGCCATCGGCAAGCGTGCGCACCAGCCGCAGCGCGCCACCGGTCAATGTATAGACATGCTGGCGCTCTTCGCCGCTGCGGGCGAGAGTGCTGCCCATCGCCAGCTGCTGCGACACGGTCACCTGTTCCAGCGCCTGCACCTCATCGGGCGACAGCGCAGAGCACACCGCCAGGTGGCGTACCGAGCAGTGCAGGCAGTCCAGCGTGGCGCAGGACGGCGCGGCGGGGTCGTTGGTGGCGGGCGGAGCGCCGGAAGGCCGGGACATGTTGCGTGGGCGTATCGCGGGCGGGGGAGGGCTTTATGATACTTCAAGCGGCCGTTGGACCCCTTATCTGCGGCTGAGCGATGCGGGGCGCTAGAATGTCGCCCCCTCCCACGTCCCCGATTCCGCAGGAGCTCCGCCCGTGATCAAGCCCCGTACCCCGCCCGGCACCCTTGAACTGCTGCCGCGCGAGCAGATTGCGTTCCAGCGCATGCTGGACGTCATCCGCCGCAACTACGAGCGCTTCGGGTTCCTGCCGGTGGAGACGCCAGTGTTCGAGCTGTCCGATGTGCTGCTGACCAAGTCCGGCGGCGAAACCGAGCGCCAGGTGTATTTCGTGCAGTCCACCGGCGCGCTGGCCAACGCCGCTGAATCCGGTGATCGTTCGCTGCCGGAGATGGCGCTGCGCTTCGACCTGACCGTGCCGCTGGCGCGTTACGTGGCCGAACACGAACACGAGCTGACCTTCCCGTTCCGCCGTTACCAGATGCAGCGCGTGTACCGCGGCGAGCGCGCCCAGCGCGGCCGCTTCCGCGAGTTCTACCAGTGCGACATCGACGTGATCGGCAAGGACAGCCTGAGCGTGCGTTACGACGCCGAAGTGCTGGCGGTCATCCATGCGGTGTTCGCCGAACTGCGCATCGGTGACTTCAGCATCCAGTTGAACAACCGCAAGCTGCTGCGCGGCTTCTTCGAAAGCCTGGGCGTGGCCGAGGGCGAACGCCAGCTGGCAGTGCTGCGCGAAGTGGACAAGCTGGACAAGCGTGGCCCCGACTACGTGCGCGAGACGCTGGTGGGCGAGGGCTTCGGCATTCCGGCCGAACAGGTCGAGAAGATCCTGGCCTTCGTCGCCGTGCGTTCGCAGGGTCATGCCGATGCGCTGGCACAGCTGGCAGCGCTGGAAGACGGTGCGGGTTCCTCGGAGATCCTGCGTGCCGGCGTGGCCGAGCTGCGCGAAGTACTGCAGCTGGTGCAGGCACTGGGCGTGCCGGAAAGCGCGTACTGCCTGAACTTCTCCATTGCACGTGGCCTGGATTACTACACCGGCACGGTGTACGAGACCACGCTGACCGACCACCCGCAGATCGGGTCGATCTGTTCCGGTGGCCGTTATGAAGACCTGGCCAGCCACTACAGCAAGTCCAAGCTGCCGGGCGTGGGCATTTCCATCGGCCTGTCGCGCCTGTTCTGGCAGCTGCGCGAAGCTGGCCTGATCGAGGGCATCGAGGCCAGCAGCGTGCAAGCGCTGGTGGCGCTGATGGACGAGCAGGGCATGCCGCAGTCGCTGGACATCGCCCGCCGCCTGCGCGCCGGCGGCATCAACACCGAAGTGCAGATGGAGCCGAAGAAGATCGGCAAGCAGTTCCAGTACGCGGCCAAGGCCGGTATCCGTTTCGTGGTGCTGGCTGGCGAAGACGAGCTGGCGCGCGGCGTGGTGGCGGTGAAGGACCTGCTGCGCGAGCAGCAGTTCGAAGTCTCCCGTGATGAACTGGCCAGCACCCTGCAGGTGGAACTGGAGCAGTCGCGGGTCATGCCGTGACGCGTGCCGCCGCAGGGGCGCTGATGCTGCTCCTGCTGGCGGGCTGCCAGAGCGATCCGGCGTTGCGCATTACCCGGATCGGCCCTGCGTATTACCAGCTGGTGGCTGATCGCTGCCATGTGATGGATCGAGCGCAGCTTGAGCAGGACCTGCAGGCGCTTGCCGAGCGGGCGTGCCCGGGCCGGGCAGGAGCGCTGCAGAACCTGCAGTCCCATCCCAGCCGGCAGGGCAGCCTGTTCGGTGAATGCCTGCGGCGCGGCGCGCTGCAGGCAGAGGTCCGCTGCCTGCCCTGATCGAAGCCCTGGCCATTGCCGCATCCGAACGCCCACCGCACGGTGGGCGTTTTCGTTTCCGCTGTCTGAACGGGCCTGGCGGACCCTGGCCGTCCCTTTGACGCGGTGCGCAAGAATGCGTTAATGTACTAACACGCTATTACATTGATGCAAGAGCCCCGCCCGTGAAAGTCCGCCCCGACATCGCCGCCAAAGACCCGCAAGCCGATCTGGACGCCCTGGCCCAGGCCTTTGCCGCGCTGCGCGAGCCGGAGCAGGTAGTCGCCTTCCTGCGTGACCTGTGCACGCCGGCCGAGCTGGAAGCCATGGCTGACCGCTGGAAGGTGGTGCCGCTGCTGCAGCAGGGCGTGCCCTACCGTGAGATCCACGAGCGCACCGGCGTCAGCGTGACCACCACCGGACGGGTGGCACGCACGCTCGAGCATGGCCATCGAGGCTATGCCGCCGCTGTCGACCGCCTTGCTTCGCGCTGATCCGCGCCCCGTTCCAGACTTCGAGACCTCCCCCATGAGTGCAACCCAGGCAGCGCCGGCGCGAGACCGGCTGCGTATCGCCATCCAGAAGAGTGGCCGGCTGGCCGAGCCCGCCCGCAACCTGCTCAGTGCCTGTGGCCTGAGCTGGCGCGAGAGCCGCGACAAGTTGTTCTGCTACGGCGAATCACTGCCGGTGGACCTGCTGCTGGTGCGCGACGACGACATTCCCGGCCTGATCGCCGATGGCGTCTGCGACCTGGGCATCGTCGGCCGCAATGAACTGGACGAACAGGCGGCCGCGCGTCGCCAGATCGGCCTGGCCGATGCCTACCAGGCATTGCGCGGGCTGGGCTTTGGCCAGTGCCGCTTGATGCTGGCGGTGCCGGAAGACTGGCAATGGCAGGGGCCGGCACAACTGGCCGGTACCCGCATCGCCACCAGCTACCCGGCCATCCTCAAGCAGTGGCTGGCCGCGCAGGGCGTGGACGCACAGGTGGTGGAACTGTCCGGATCGGTGGAGATCGCGCCGCGCCTGGGCACCGCCGACCTGATCTGCGACCTGGTCTCCAGCGGCGCCACGCTGCGTGCCAACCAGCTCACCCCGGTGCACAACCTGCTCGACAGCGAAGCCGTGCTGGCCGGTGCGGTACGCGTTCCCGATGATGCGCGCGGCGCGCTGCGCAGCATGCTGCTGCGCCGCCTGGACGGTGTGGTGCAGCGGCAGGACCGCAAGCTGCTGATGTTCCGCGCCAGCGAGGACCGCGTCGACGCGTTGTCGCAGCTGCTGGCCGATGCCGAACCGTTGGTGCGTTTGCCTGCCGATGGCGGTGCATTGCGCCTGCAGACCATGTGCCCCGGTCCTTTGACCTGGCAGCGCATGGAAGAGCTGGAGCGCGCCGGCGCCCAGGGCCTGATGGTACTGAGCGTGGAGCGGTCGCTGGCATGAATCGTCTGATCTGGTCGCAACTTGACGAGGCCGCACGCAGCGCGGCGCTGACCCGCCCGGTGCAGACCGTGGCGCAGCAGACCCGTGATGCGGTGGCCGCGCTGATCGCGCAGGTGCGCACGCAGGGCGACGCCGCGCTGCGCGCGATCACCGCGCGCTTCGATGGCGTGGATCTGCAGGATTTCGAAGTTTCCGCAGCCGAGTTCGCAGCTGCCGATGCCGCGGTGCCGGCCGAGCTGCGCCAGGCCATGGTGGAAGCGGCCGAACGCATCACCCGCTTCCACGCGGCCGGCATGGGCCAGGGCTATACGGTGGAAACCGCGCCGGGCGTGGTCTGCGAGCGCATGCTGCGGCCGATCGGCCGGGTTGGCCTGTACGTGCCGGCCGGTAGTGCGCCACTGCCGTCCACTGCGCTGATGCTGGGCGTGCCGGCGCAGTTGGCCACTTGCCCACAGGTGGTGCTGTGCACCCCGCCGCGTGCCGACGGTACGGCCGATCCGGCGGTGCTGGTGGCCGCGCGCCTGACCGGTGTGCAACGCGTGTTCAAGCTGGGTGGTGCGCAGGCGATCGCGGCGATGGCCTATGGCACCGAAAGCATCCCGGCCAGCGACAAGCTGTTCGGGCCGGGCAACAGTTTCGTCACCGAAGCCAAGCAGCAGGTGGCACAGGACGGTGCCGCCGCCATCGACATGCCGGCCGGTCCCTCGGAAGTGCTGGTGATCGCCGATGCCGGTGCCAACCCTGCATTCGTTGCCGCCGATCTGCTGTCGCAGGCCGAGCACGGCCCGGATTCCCAGGTGCTGCTGCTGACCGATGACGCGGCGATGCTGGCCGCGGTCGAGGCCGAAGTTGAACGCCAGGTGGCCCTGCTGCCGCGGCAGGACATCGCCCGCCAGGCGCTGTCGGCATCGCAGTTGATCCAGGTGGAATCGCTGGCCGATGCGTTTGCGATCAGCAACCGCTACGCCCCCGAACACCTGATCCTGGCCCTGCGCGAACCGCGCGCGTGGCTGGACCAGGTGCAGGCGGCCGGTTCGGTGTTCCTCGGCGACTACACGCCGGAAGCACTGGGTGACTACTGCAGCGGCACCAACCACGTGCTGCCCACCGCCGGTGCCGCGCGCGCCTACAGTGGCGTCAGCGTGGCCAGCTTCCAGAACCTGATCAGCGTACAGAGCGCGACCGCCGCTGGCCTGGCCGCGATCGGTGGCTGCGCGCGCATCATCGCCAGCGCCGAAGGACTGGATGCGCACGAACGTGCGGTGGCACTGCGCATGGAGGTGGCCGCATGAGCGCGGATATCGACGGCGTGCTGGCACTTGTACGGCCGGACCTGCAGGCCTTTGCCGGCTACAGTTCGGCGCGCAGCAGCGCGGTGCAGGGCGAGGTGTGGTTGAACGCGAACGAATCGGCGTGGGCCAACCCGGCCGACGCCACTGGGGGCTGCCGCCGCTACCCGGAGCCGCAGCCGGCTGCGCTGCGTGATGTGCTGGCGTCGCTGTACGGCGTGCAGCCGCAACAGCTGCTGGTAGGCCGTGGCAGCGACGAGGCGATCGATCTGCTGGTGCGCGCCCTGTGCGCGCCGGGCCGCGATGGCGTGCTGGTGACGCCGCCGGTATTCGGCATGTACGCAGTCTGTGCGCGGTTGCAGGGTGCGCCGTTGATCGAGGTGCCGCTGATTGACGATGGCGACGGCCTGCGCACGGACCTGGATGCGGTGATTGCCGCTGCGAAGGGGCAGGGCGCCAAGCTCGTTTTCCTGTGCGCGCCGTCCAATCCTGCCGGCAGCGATATTCCGCTGCCCGAGATCGAAAGGGTGGCTCGTGCCCTGCGCGGGCAGGCGCTGGTGGTGGTGGACGAGGCCTATGTCGAGTACGCGCAGCGCGCTTCAGCGACCACGCTGCTTGCCGCGCACGCCAACCTGGCGGTGCTGCGCACGTTGTCCAAGGCGCACGCACTGGCCGCCGCGCGTATCGGCACCTTGATCGCCGCGCCGGAACTGATTGCCGTGCTGCGCCGATGCCAGGCGCCGTACCCGGTGCCGACGCCGTGCGCCGAGCTGGCCGCGCAGGCGCTGCAGCCGGCCGCGCTTGCGCGCACCGCTGAGCGGGTAGCCACGGTCGTCACCGAGCGCGAGCGCCTGCACCACGGCCTGCAGGGCCTGCCTGGCATCGGCCGGGTATACGCCTCGGCCGGCAACTACCTGCTGGTCCGCTTTGCCGATGCGCAGGCGGCGTTCGACGCGCTGCTTGCTGCTGGCGTGGTGGTGCGCGACCAGCGCGCCGCACCGCAGCTGGGCGATGCACTGCGTATCAGCATCGGCAGCCCCGAAGAGAACGACCGCGTGCTTGCGGCCCTGTCGGCGCGGAGGGCCGCGGCATGACGCCGATCCTGTTCATTGACCGCGACGGCACCCTCATCGAGGAGCCGGCGGATTTCCAGATCGACGCCTACGAGAAGCTGCGCTTCGTGCCGCAGGTGATCCCGGCGCTGCTGAAGCTGCGCGATGCCGGCTACCAGTTCGTGATCGTCACCAACCAGGACGGTCTGGGCAGCGAGCGCTACCCGCGCGCCAGCTTCGATGGCCCCAATGACCTGATGCTGCAGATCTTCGAAAGCCAGGGCATCGTCTTCCGTGACGTGCTGGTCGACTGCAGCTGGCCGCACGACAACGCGCCGACGCGCAAGCCGGGCATCGGCCTGATGACGGCCTACCTGCAGGACCGCAGCATCGACTGGGCGCGCTCGGGCATGGTGGGCGACCGCATCACCGACCTGCAGTTCGCCGACAACCTCAACATCCGTGGTTTCCAGCTGCGCACCGAACAGTTCGGCGGCGAGTGGGACTGGCCGGGCATCGCCCACGCACTGGCCGATGCACCACGCACGGCGGTGGTCCAGCGCAATACCAAGGAGACGAAGATCCGCGTCGAACTGGATCTGGACCGTGCCGGTGATGCGCACATCCACACCGGCCTGCCGTTCTTCGACCACATGCTGGAACAGATCGGCAAGCACGGCGGTTTCGCCCTGGACATCCGCGCCGAGGGCGACCTGCACATCGACGAACACCACACCATCGAAGACACCGGCCTTGCACTGGGCCAGGCCCTGCGCGAGGCGCTGGGCGACAAGCGCGGCATCGGCCGTTACGGCTTCACCCTGCCGATGGATGAAACCCTGGCCAGTGCTGCGCTGGACTTCAGCGGCCGCCCATATTTCGTATTCGAAGGCGAGTTCAAGCGCGAGCGCGTGGGCGACATGCCGACCGAGCTGGTCCCGCACTTCTTCCGTTCGCTGTGCGATGCCAGCGGGCTGAACCTCAACCTGCAGGTGCGTGGCGACAACGACCACCACAAGGTTGAAGCCTGCTTCAAGGCCCTGGCACGTGCACTGCGGCCGGCACTGGCGCGGCAGGGCACCGCCTTGCCGACCACCAAGGGGGCGCTGTGAGCGAGGTCGTGCTGATCGATGCCGGCGGTGCCAATCTGGGTTCGGTGCGCTACGCATTGGAACGGCTCGGTGCGACGGTGAAGCTGGTCCGCGATGCCGAAGGCCTGGCCGGCGCGCAACGGGTGATCCTGCCCGGCGTCGGCGCGGCCGGCCCCGGCATGCAGCGCCTGCATGCGCAGGGCCTGGTCGAGCCGTTGCGCCAGCTGCAGGTGCCCTTGATGGGCATCTGCCTGGGCATGCAGCTGTTGTTTGACCGCTCCGAAGAGGCCGGCGTGGATACGCTGGGATTGATCCCCGGCGTGGTGCGCAAGCTGGTGCCGGCCTGTGGCATCCGCGTGCCGCACATGGGTTGGAACCGGCTGCTGCCGCTGCGCCCGTCGCTGCTGCTGCAGGGGGTTCCCGAGCGCGCCAGTGCGTACTTCGTGCACAGCTATGCCGCGCCGCTGAACAGCCATACCGTTGCCGCCTGTGATCACGGCGGCCTGTTCACCGCCGTGGTCGAGCAGGGCCGCTACTTCGGCGCCCAGTTCCATCCCGAGCGGTCCGGCGATACCGGTTCGCTGATGCTGCGCAATTTCCTCGAGGGCACCGCTGCATGAGTTTCATCGTCTACCCCGCACTGGATATCCGCGACGGCCGCGTCGTGCGGCTGCGTCAGGGCGACTACGCGCAGGAAACCCACTATGGCGACGACCCGCTGCCGCGTGCGCAGGCGTTCGCCACGCAGGGCGCACAGTGGATGCACCTGGTCGATCTGGATGCCGCACGTGCCGGTGGCTACACGTTGGCGCCGCTGTTGGCCGCGATCCGTGCGCAGACCCCGCTGCAGGTGCAGACCGGTGGCGGCGTGCGTGGCCGTGACGACGTGGCACGCATCCTCGATGCGGGTGCCAGCCGCGTGGTGATCGGCTCACTGGCGGTGCGCGAGCCGGCGCAGGTGATCGGCTGGCTGGGCGAGTTCGGCCCGGAGCGGCTGACCATCGCCCTCGATGCACGGCAGGACGCGCAAGGGCAATGGCAGCTGCCGGTGCATGGCTGGACCGAGAACGCGGGGGTGACCCTGGATGCGCTGGCCGAGCGCTATGCACAGGCCGGCATGCGTCACCTGTTGTGCACCGACATCGCCCGCGATGGCATGCTGGCCGGGCCCAACATCAGCCTGTACCAGCACCTCGCAGCGTTGCTGCCGGGCGTGGCGGTACAGGCGTCGGGCGGCATCCGCGATGTGGCCGACGTGGCTGCGGCACAGGCCGCCGGTTGTGGTGGCGCGATCCTCGGCAAGGCATTGCTGGAACAGCGCATGGACTTGGCGGAGGCGCTGGCATGCTGAGCCGCCGCATCATTCCGTGCCTGGACGTGCGCGATGGCCGCGTGGTCAAGGGCGTGCGTTTCCGCGATCACGTCGACATGGGGGACATCGCCGAACTGGCGCAGCGCTATCGCGACCAGGGTGCCGACGAGCTGGTGTTCTATGACATCGGCGCCAGCCCGGAGGCGCGGTCGGTGGACGTGGCCTGGATCGAGCGCATCGCGCGCCTGATCGATATCCCGTTCTGCGTGGCCGGCGGCATCGACAGCGTCGAGACCGCGCGTCGCGTGCTGTTCGCCGGCGCGGACAAGATTTCGATCAATTCACCCGCGCTGGGCCGCCCGGAACTGATCACCGAACTGGCCGGAGAATTCGGCGTGCAGTGCGTGGTGGTCGGTGTCGACTCGGTACGCGAGGACGATGGCCAGTGGCGCGTGCGCCGTTTCAGCGGCGACCCGGACAGAACCCAGGCAGTGCCGCTGCGCACGCTGGACTGGATCGTCGAGGCGCAGCGCCGGGGTGCCGGCGAGATCGTGCTGAACTGCATGGACAGCGATGGCGTGCGCCGTGGCTATGACGTCGAGCAGCTGCGCCAGGCACGTGCGCTGTGCCAGGTGCCCCTCATCGCATCGGGCGGTGCGGGTACGATGGAGCACTTCGCCCAGGCCTTTGACCAGGCCGACGTTGACGGTGCGCTGGCGGCCAGCGTATTCCACAGTGGCGCCATCGCCATTGCCGACTTGAAGCGCTACCTGCGCGAGCAGCAGATCGAGGTGCGGGATGTCTATTGATGTGCGGCCGTCGCCGCAGGCGCTGGAAACGCTGGACTGGGACAAGGGCGATGGGCTGCTGCCGGCCGTTGTGCAGGACGCCGATACCCTGCAGGTGCTGATGCTGGGTTACGTCAGCGCCGAGTCGCTGGCAGCGACGCTGGCCATCGGCCACATGACCTTCTTCAGCCGCAGCAAGCAGCGTCTTTGGACCAAGGGCGAGCAGTCCGGCAATGTGCTGGCGGTGCAGTCGATCAGCGTCGATTGCGATGCCGATACGCTGCTGGTGCTGGCGCGCCCGGCAGGCCCGACCTGCCACACCGGCGCGGAAAGCTGCTTCGATGGCGCGCCGAAGGACTTCCTCGGCGGCCTGGACCAGCTGGTGGCCGTGCGCGAGGCACTGCGCCCCTCCGGCAGCTATACAACGTCCCTGTTCGAAGGTGGCATCCGCCGCATCGCGCAGAAGGTGGGCGAGGAAGGCGTGGAGACGGCGCTGGCCGCGGTGGCGCAGGACGATGAGGCCTTCCTGGGCGAGGCGTCGGACCTGCTGTACCACCTGCTGGTGCTGCTGCGCGCGCGCGGGCTGTCGCTGGAAGATGCCCGCGACGTGCTGGAAAAGCGCCATCGTTAGAGGTGCGGTAGTGCCGGCCGCTGGCCGGCAACCTGATGTTCGTGGGACGCCTGGTGGAATGCCGGCCAGCGGCCGGCACGACAGGAAAAGCGGCAATCGCGTGCGCGATGTCATCGCCGGAATCTACAATAGGCGGTCTCTTTTTCCCGGACCGCCCCCATGAAACTGCCTGCCGCCTGGCTGTGCTGCCTGTTGCTGACCTCGCCGGCCTGGGCCGCCGATACCGTGGTCAGCGGCAAGGTCTATCTGGAGCGTGACGGCAAGCCGGGCCGCGGTGCGACCGATCCGGGCCTGGCCGGCGTGCAGGTGTCCAACGGCGAAACCATCGTCAAGACCGCCGCCGACGGCAGCTACAGCCTGCCTGTGCGTGACGGGCAGACGGTCTTCGTGATCAAGCCCGATGCGTATTCCTTCCCGAAGGCCGCCGACGGCCTGCCGTCGTTCTGGCGGCACTATCGGCCCAATGGTTCTCCGGCGCTGAAGTACGGTGGCATCGCCGCGACCAGTGACGTTGCCCGCAACTGGGACTTCGCCCTGCAGAACGACCGGCATGACAGCCGCCGTGGTTTCCAGATGCTGGTGTTCACCGACTCGCAGACCGCCAGCCTGCAGGACATCGGCTACTACCGGCAGTCGATCGTGGCGCCGCTGGTGGGCCAGACCAAGGCGCGGCTGGGTACCACGCTGGGCGACATCGTCAACGACGACCTGACCCTGTACCCGGCGATCAACAAGGTCACCACCGAACTCGGCGTGCCGTGGTTCCACGTACCCGGCAACCACGACCTGGATGTCGACGCGGCCAATGATGCGCATTCGCTGGACAGCTGGCGCAACATCTACGGCCCCGATACCTATGCAGTGGAAGAGGGCGGCGCCAGTTTTGTGTTCCTCGACGACGTGGTGTACGACCCCAACGCCAAGCCCAGGTATGTCGGTGGCCTGCGCGAGGATCAGTTCGCTTTCCTTGCGGCCTACCTGAAGGGCATGCACAAGGACCGCCTGCTGGTGCTGGGCATGCACATTCCGCTGTTCGATGCGGCACCGGGGCGCGAGACCTTCCGCCATGCCGACCGCCAGCGCCTGTTCGACCTGCTGAAGGACTTCCGCAACGTGCTGGTGCTCAGTGGCCACAGCCACACCCAGCAGCACGTCTATCACGGTAAAGCCGACGGCTGGCAGGGCGCCAGGCCGCTGCACGAGTACAACGTCGGTGCCAACTGCGGTGCGTTCTGGTCGGGCGTGAAGAATGCCGCCGGCGTACCGGACAGCACCATGAGCGACGGCACGCCGAAGGGCTATGCGTTGCTGGACGTGGCCGGCAACGGCAGCTATCGCCTGCAGTACCGGGTGGCCGGTGCGGCCGCCAGCGAGCAGATCGGCCTGCATGCACCGAAGGTGCTGCGCAAGGGCGCGTACCCGGCGTGGGGCATCTATGCCAACGTGTACATGGGCGAGGACGCCAGCGTGGTCGAGTACCGCGTCGATGGCGGCGCCTGGCAGCCGATGAAGCAGGTCAGCCAGCCCGATCCGCGCCTGCTGGTGGAGAACGTTGCCGACGACCTGGCTTCCACGCTGCGCGGTTACGACCGCTCTCCGGAAGCCACCGCCTCGCCGCACCTGTGGCGTGGCGCGTTGCCGACCGACCTGGCCGTGGGCAGCCACAAGGTCGAGGTGCGCTCCACCCAGCCCGATGGTGCGGTGTTCACCGCCAGCACCAGCTACAGCCTGCAGACCGCGCAGCCCTGAGCGCGGGCCGGGCTGCCATCACCAACTTCCATCACGAAAGGACGCAGCATGGATATCCGCTTCATGGCCGGCACCACGCCGGTCACCCTCAGCCGCCACTGGTTCACCGGCGCGATGATGCTGCAGAGCGCCAGCGAGAAGGTCTGGGTGCAGCACCCGCTGCATCCGGGCACGCACTTCTCGTTCTCACTGGTACAGTCGTGGCAGCGCCATATCGCCGGCCATGAAGTGCTGGTGGAGCGGACCCGGCCGCTGCTGTTCGCCGGGTTCCGCCCGCAGCGCCTGCGGGTGCTGGTGGACGGTGTGCAGGTGGCCGAGCAGGAAGGCATGTGACCCCGGGCGGCGCTGTCGCCGCGCTAGGCAAAGGCCGTCCAATGCCTGAGAATCGGCACGATTCAATCGATCCAAGCAGGCCAGCGTGAACGTTGCAGCAGTGTCCCCGGCGCCATCCGAGTCCGTCCGCAGCGGCGTCTCCCGCAGCCTGGTCGTCGCCGATGTCGGCGGTACCTTCGCCCGTCTTGCGCTGGCCGAGACCCTGCCGGGGCAGGCGCCGCGGCTGGGTAGCTACCGCACCTATGCCTGCGCCGACCACCCCAGCCTGGCGGCGATCCTGGCCGATTTCACCGCCAGTCTCGGCCAGCCGATGGCCAGTGCGGTGGTCGCCATCGCCGGCCTGCTCGACGGCGATACCCTGATCAATGCCAATCTGCCGTGGACCGTGTCCCTGTCGGCGACGCGCCGCGAGTCGGGCCTGCCCGACCTGCAGCTGATCAATGATTTCGAAGCAGTGGCGTTGGCCATTCCCTACCTGCAGGCCGACACGCTGGTGCCGCTGAATGGCGATGCCGATCCGGCCAAGACCTTCCCGGCACTGGTGCTGGGGCCGGGCACCGGCCTGGGCGCCGCGTTGCGCTTCGCCGATGGCGAGCGCCCGGTGCTGGCCAGCGAAATCGGCCACGCTGCGTTGGGTGCCGGCAATGCGCTGGAACTGCATGTGCTGGGCCAGCTGCTGCAGCGCTGGCCGCATGTGGACAACGAACGCGTGCTGTCCGGCAGCGGCCTGATGAACCTGTATCCCTGCCTGTGCGAACTGCGCGGCGTGGCTCCGCAATGGACCAGCACCGAAGCGCTGATCGCGGCTGCGCGGCAAGGCGACGACGCGCTGGCAGTGGAAACCCTGCAGGTGTTCTGCGCCTGGCTGGGCAGCCTGGCCGGTGACGCGGCGATCGCCGTGGGCGCGCGCTCGGTGTACCTGGCCGGCGGCATTTCCACCCATGTGCAGGACTTCCTGGCCGACGGCCGTTTCCGTGAGCGCTTCCTCAACAAGGGGGTGCTGACCGACGTGCTGCGCCAGGTGCCGGTGTGGCGCGTCGAACATGGCCAGCTGGGTGTGCTCGGTGCGGCAGCCTGGCACGCAGCGCGGACCCCCGCGCACGATTGATCGGCGCTGCCGGCATCGGGCCGGCAGGCGCAGCATGCAGACGGAGGCGAAGATGGTGGATCGCAGGCAGTTTTTGCAGGCCGGTGCACTGGCCGCAGGCGTGGCAGCGTTGCCGGTGGTGAAGGCGCGTACGCGCGGTGGCGCCAAGGTGGTCTCGACCTGGGACTTCGGCGTGCCGGCCAACCAGGCCGCGTGGAAGGTACTGGCGCAGGGCGGCAGTGCGCTGGATGCGGTGGAAGCCGGTGCACGCTGGGCCGAAAGCGAGTTGTGCAACCCTACTGTCGGCCATTGTGGCAACCCTGACCGCGACGGCGTGCTGAGCCTGGACGCCAGCATCATGGATGGTGACGGCCGCTGTGGCGCGGTTGCTGCGCTGGTCGACATCCTGCACCCGGTGTCGGTGGCCCGCAGGGTGATGGAGAACAGCCCGCATGTGCTGCTGGTGGGCGAGGGCGCCCAGCAGTTCGCCGTGCAGCAGGGCTTCCAGCGCCAGCACCTGCTGACGCCGAAGGCCGAAGCGGCCTGGCGTGAGTGGCTGAAGACCGAAAAGTACGCCCCGCAGATCAATGCCGAGCGCCGCGGTCTTCCCGGCAACAGCGACAACCACGACACCATCGGCATGCTGGCACTGGACGCCAAGGGCAACCTGGCCGGCGCCTGCACCACCAGCGGCATGGCCTGGAAACTGCATGGCCGGGTCGGCGACAGCCCGATCATCGGCGCCGGCCTTTACGTGGACAACGACGTGGGCGCGGCCACTGCTTCGGGCGTGGGCGAGGAGATGATCCGCAACGCGGCCTCGTTCCTGGTGGTCGAGCTGATGCGCCAGGGCCGTTCGCCGGCACAGGCCTGCCGCGAAGCGATCGACCGGGTGGTGCGCAAGCGCCCCGAGGCCAGCCGCACGCTGCAGGTCTGCTTCCTGGCCATGAACAAGCAGGGCGAAGTGGGTGCCTATGCACTGCATCACGGCTTCGTCTACGCGGTGTGCGATGCGCAGCGCCAGGACGACCTGCGCGACTCACCGTCGATCTATACGATCACGCAGACGTGAGCGCACGCCTGACGTTGGAGATCGCCAGCAATTCGGTGGCTTCGGCGCTGGCCGCGCAGGCCGGTGGCGCAGATCGCATCGAACTGTTCGACAACCTTGCCGAAGGCGGTACCACGCCGTCGTTTGCCAGCATCGCCATCGCCCGCGAGCGGCTGCAGATTCCATTGTTCGTGCTGGTGCGACCGCGTCCGGGGGATTTCCACTACGACGCGCTGGAAACCGAGCTGATGCTGCGCGACATCGCCCAGTGCCGCGCACTGGGCTGCGATGGCGTGGTGATCGGTGCGCTGGATGCGCAGGGCGATATCGACCTGCCGCTGTGCCGCGAACTGCTGCACGCGGCCGGCCCGTTGCAGGTGACCTTCCACCGTGCCTTCGACGCCGCGCGCGATCTGCCGGCGGCGCTGGAGCAGGTGATCGGGCTGGGCTGCCAGCGGGTGCTGACGTCCGGCGGCCAGGCCAGCGCCGACGCCGGTGCCGATGTACTGGCCGCGCTGGTCGCGCGGGCCGCCGGCAGGATCAGCGTCATGGCCGGCGCAGGGCTGGGCCCGGGCAACATCGCCGCCGTGGCGCGGAAGACCGGCTGTCTCGAACTGCATGCCTCGGCCAAGGCGCAACGACGTTCGGCCATGCAGTTCCAGAACCCGGCCCTGCGCGGGCTGGACCCGGACTGGAGCCAGACAGACACCGCCACGGTGAGTGCGCTGCGGAAGGCGCTCGACGGCTGAGCGCATCCGCCGGGCATGGCCCGGCGCTACCGGGGCGGGTCGGCACCGCGATGGATGCATCCGCGGTAGCGCCGGGCCATGCCCGGCGAACACGCAGCCCGATCACGGACAAAACCGTTCCGCGCGCGGGTGTCGTGATCGTGTCATCGACTTCTGTGCCGCTTCCATAATGATGTCGTGCAACCCATTGATTCATCTGCAGCCCAACAGGCGATAACGACGCGTGTCGGGCGGATGCTGCGCCGCCGCATGCTGGGCGTGGTTCAGCTGTGCTTTAGTTTGGATCGATCCACAGGGGAGGGCGGTCGAATCGAGATGGATCGATTCAACGCCCGGGATCGCCATCCGACCGCGCGTCCACCATCCAAGAGCAACCACCCATGGCTCAGTCCGTCCGCAACCGCCGTCATCTGCTGTCCCACGCCCTCGCCCTGGCCCTGCTGCCGTTCGCCGCTGGCGCACAGGACGCGGCCCCGTCGCCCACCAAGGATCTTGATGCGGTCACCGTCACCGGTTCGCGCATCAAGCGTGCCAGCGTCGAGGGCCCGGCCCCGGTCAACGTGATCAGCGCCGCACAGATCCAGAAGGAAGGCTTCGTCACCGTCTACGACGCACTGAAGACCCTGACCGAGGCGACCGGCACGGTCGAGGCGGCGTCGCAGTGGGGCTCGCACACCCCCAATGCGAGTGGCCTGAACCTGCGCGGCATGGGCCCCAACCGCAGCCTGCTGCTGGTCAATGGCCGCCGCGTGGCCGACTATCCGCTGCCCTATGGCGGCGAGACCAATTTCTCCAACTACAGCAACATTCCGGCGGCGGCGGTCGAACGCATCGAAGTGCTGACTGGCGGCGCCTCGGCGATCTACGGTTCGGACGCCATCGCCGGCGTGGTCAACGTCATCCTCAAGACCAACTACGACGGCGACGAGGTGCGCGTGCGCGGCGGCACCTCCACCGAAGGCGGGCGTGATACATGGGATCTGTCCTGGGCGGGCGGCAAGACCGGCGACAACTGGAGCGTGACCTACGCCCTGCAGTACACCAAGCGCGATCCGCTGTTCGGCCGTGACCGGCCGCAGATGGACGACGCCGACGATGCGCTGTACCCGTCCTGGAACATGGAACAGCGCAAGGTCGGTTTCCGTCCCGCCGCTGGCCTGGCGTTGATCGACCCCAGCAACGGCCAGCGCCTGGCGCCGCCGGACGGCACCTGCGAGAAATTTGCTGGCGAGTACTACACCGCCGACCGCCTGGTCTACAACTATAACGCCAATACGGTGAGCAACACCGGCCGCCTCTGCGGCATGAGCGCCGACTACGCCAACTGGCTGTTGACCGGAGGCTCGGAGAACCTGTCGGGCAACCTGTATGCCACCTTCGATTTCGGCAACGATCTGCAGGCCTGGAGCAACCTGGCGGTCTACCGTTCCGAGGCGATCTGGGGCACCAATCCGCCGAGCGTGTCGCTGATCGACGATGCCAACGGTTACTACTGGGATGCCAACCGCAATCGCCCGGTGCTCGGCGTGCGCCAGTTCACCCCGAACGAAGTCGGTGGCCTGGACACGCTGCGCAATACCAACCGCGAGTTGTCGTGGGATATCAGCGCAGGCCTGCGCGGGCGCCTGGCCGATCGCTTCGACTGGAGCGCCACGGTCGGCCGTTCCTACTACCGCGTCGAGGAGCGGCAGAACGTGGTCGACGAGCAGAAGTCGTACGACTTCTTCCTCGGCCCACGGCTGGGCACCACCGGCGATGGCGAGGCGATCTACGCCTTGAACGAGTCGCGCTGGTGGAACCCGATCACCCCGGACCAGTACTGGCAGATGGGCACGGTGGCGAAGAACCGTGCGTCGTCCTACGTCAACCAGGCGTCGGCCGACATCACCGGTGAACTGTTCCAGGGTTGGGCCGGTCCGATCTCGTTCGCAGCGGTAGCCGAAGTGGCCAAGCAGGGCTATCACCTCAGCCCGGACCCGCGCGCGGGCATCGATTTCGATCTGCAGAACGTCGATCGCGGCGGTGGCGAGCGTACGCGTTATTCGGCGGGCGTCGAGTTCAAGATTCCGTTGGCCGACAGCCTGATCGCCACCGCGGCGGCACGCTACGACCGGTACGGCAGCTACAAGGCCGACAGCGGCGGCGAAGCGCTGGATATCGGCAGCCAGAAGGAAACCACCTGGAACGCCGGCCTGGAATGGCGGCCGTTCGAGTCGCTGCTGGTACGCGGCTCCTACGCGACCAGCTTCCACGCGCCGGACATGCACTACCTGCTGGGGCAGGCCAGCAGTTCCGAAGTGCTGACCTACGACCGGCTGCGCTGCATCGAGAGCGGCGCCTACCTGGTCAACAACTGCGGCGTGGGCAATGCCGATGTCTGGTACGCGTTCGATGTGAACCGCCGGGGTACGCCGCTGCTGCGCTCGGAAACCGGCGATTCGTGGACGGTCGGTTTCGTGTGGGACGTGCTGCCGAACCTGTCGATGAGCGCTGACTACTGGGCGATCACGCTGGAAGACATGATCGTCGACGTCGGTGCCGACGAAGTGCTGGCGAGTGAGGCC
The DNA here is from genome assembly GCF_052665395.1 of Stenotrophomonas sp. 3(2025). Lineage (NCBI taxonomy): Bacteria > Pseudomonadati > Pseudomonadota > Gammaproteobacteria > Lysobacterales > Lysobacteraceae > Stenotrophomonas > Stenotrophomonas sp. 3(2025). Next base: position 77,054 of record NZ_JBQOIF010000018.1, read on the forward strand.
GGCTGCCTGACCGGCAGGAACATGGATGGCACGCCGTGGGCGAACCCGGCGGGTGAGGCCTACTGCGCTGGCATCCTGGCCCGGGTGAGCCGTGACAGCAGCGGCCGGCTGGTGTCGATCGAGCGCGGGCCGTTCAACCTGGCCAGCCGCGAAGTGCGCGGCATCGACCTGAGCGCGCGCTACCGCCTGGAGACGGCCGCATGGGGCAGCTTCCAGCTGGGGGTGAACTACACCAACCAGATCTCGACGAAGGAGCAGCGCTACGCCAACGACCCGAACCCGGAGCGTCGCGACCGTGACCTGCGCAGCAAGCTGCGCGCCAGCCTGGCGTGGCAGGGTGGCAACTGGAATGCGAACGTGTACGCCGACCGCATCGGTTCAGTGCCGGGCGTGCGCTACCACTGGGGCACCGACCGCCTGGACAACCCCGGCGGCTGCCTGCCATTCGCCGATGGCTACGTGCCCAGCGACAGCCCGTCGCTGAACTGCCTGGAACCCGCCACGCGCCCGGATGGATCGGCCAATCCGAACCCGAATGCGGGGCAGCAGACGGCGCGCTATTACGGCCGGGTCGGGCCGTTCATTACCTGGAACTTCAACGTCGGCTACCAGGTGACCGAGTTCATGAAGGTCAATCTATACGTGAACAACGCGTTCAATGCGACCAGCTGGAACCACAAGGACCCGTACAAGGTCGACTACGATTTCGCCCCGACCCGCCTGCTGGGTGCGGTGGGACGCGAGTTCGCGCTGGAGTATGTGTTCACGTTCTGAGGGAGGGCGGCGCCGGGCATGGCCCGGCGACAGCCACGATTTGACGGGCAGCCACGCATGGCGTGGCTCTACTGGGCGCGCGCGGGATGGGTGGGTCGTTGGCGGGGCGGGGTGGATTTGACCTTCCCACGATGGCAAGGTCTAGGCTGGTCACCATCCTCCAGATGGAACCAGGGAAACCAGGCCATGAGCACCTCCAGCCCCACCGCCGTCCACGAGACGGCTTCCACCATCAGCCTGCCGATCGAAGGCATGACCTGCGCCAGCTGTGTTGGCCGCGTTGAAGAGGCCCTGGCCAAGGTCGAGGGGGTCGCCAGCGTGTCGGTCAACCTGGCCACCGAGCGCGCGGACATCCGTTCCTCTGGTCCGGTCGACCGCGATGCGCTGATCCAGGCAGTGGAGAAGGTGGGCTACGAAGTACCCGCCGCGACCACCGAACTGGCCGTGGAAGGGATGACCTGCGCATCCTGCGTCGGCCGCGTGGAGCGCGCGCTGTTGGCGGTGCCGGGCGTCAGCCACGCCAGCGTCAACCTGGCCACCGAGCGTGCGACCGTGCGCGGCGTTGCCGGCATCGAGGCACTGGTGGCGGCGATCGACAAGGTTGGATATGCGGCACGCGCGATCGATGGCGGTACCCAGGTCGACGAGGAAGCGGCTGAAAAGAAGGATGCCGAGCGGGTGGCGCTGAAGCGCGACCTGATCCTGGCCAGCGTGCTGGCGGCCCCGGTGTTCGTATTGGAAATGGGCTCGCACCTGATCCCCGGCATGCACCACTGGGTGATGTCCACGATCGGCATTCAGGCCAGCTGGTACCTGCAGTTCGTGCTGACCACGCTGGTCCTGGCCATTCCCGGCCGGCGTTTCTACCAGAAGGGCTTCCCGGCGCTGCTGCGCCTGGCACCGGACATGAACTCGCTGGTGGCGGTGGGTACCGCGGCGGCGTTCGGCTATTCGGTGGTGGCCACCTTCATCCCGCGCCTGCTGCCGCCGGGCACCGTGAATGTCTACTACGAAGCGGCGGCAGTGATCGTCGCGCTGATCCTGCTCGGCCGGTTCCTGGAGGCGCGCGCGAAAGGCCGCACCTCGGAGGCGATCAAGCGCCTGGTCAACCTGCAGGCCAAGGTGGCACACGTCAGCCGCGAAGGGCGCATCGTCGATATTCCGATCAACGAGGTGCTGCTGGGCGACCTGCTGGAAGTGCGTCCGGGCGAGCGCGTGCCGGTGGACGCAGAGGTGACCGACGGTCGCAGCTTCGTCGACGAATCGATGATCACCGGCGAGCCGATCCCGGTGGAGAAGTCGGCCGGCAGCAGCGTGGTCGGCGGTACCGTCAACCAGAAGGGTGCGCTGACCCTGCGTGCGACCGCGGTAGGTGGGCAGACCATGCTGGCGCAGATCATCCGTCTGGTTGAACAGGCACAGGGTTCCAAGCTGCCCATCCAGGCCGTGGTCGACAAGGTGACGCTGTGGTTCGTGCCGGCGGTGATGCTGGCGGCGTTGGCCACCTTCCTGGTGTGGCTGATCTTCGGGCCGTCGCCGGCGCTGACCTTCGCGCTGGTCAACGCGGTGGCCGTGCTGATCATCGCCTGCCCATGCGCGATGGGGCTGGCCACGCCGACCTCGATCATGGTCGGCACCGGCCGTGGCGCCGAGATGGGCGTGCTGTTCCGCAAGGGCGAGGCACTGCAGCTGTTGAAGGACGCCAAGGTGGTGGCGGTGGACAAGACCGGCACCTTGACCGAAGGCCGCCCGTTGCTGACCGAGCTGGAGATCGCCGACGACTTCGATCGCGCGCAGGTGCTGGCACGGGTGGCGGCGGTGGAGTCGCGCTCGGAGCACCCGATCGCCCGCGCCATTGTCGAGGCGGCGACCGAGGAGGGTATCGCGTTGCCGGCGATGGTCGGTTTCGAGTCGGTGACCGGCATGGGCGTGCGTGCCAGCGTCGACGGTGCGCGGGTGGAAGTGGGTGCCGATCGCTTCATGCGTTCGCTGGGCGTGGACATCGGCGCGTTCGATGCGCTGGCCGACCGCCTCGGCAACGAAGGAAAGTCGCCGCTATATGCCGCCATCGATGGCCGCCTGGCGGCGATCCTCGCCGTCTCCGATCCGATCAAGCCGAGTACGCCGGCCGCCATTGCCGCGCTGCACCAGCTTGGCTTGAAGGTGGCCATGATTACCGGTGACAACGCCGCTACCGCGCAGGCCATCGCCCGCCAGCTCGGCATCGATGAAGTGGTGGCCGAGGTGTTGCCGGAAGGCAAGGTGGAGGCGGTGCGCCGGTTGAAGGCGGCCTACGGGCAGATTGCGTTCGTCGGTGATGGCATCAACGATGCGCCGGCGCTGGCCGAGGCCGATGTGGGGCTGGCCATCGGCACCGGCACCGACGTCGCGGTGGAATCGGCCGACGTGGTGCTGATGTCCGGCAACCTGCAGGGCGTGCCCAACGCCATCGCGCTGTCGAAGGCGACCATCGGCAACATCCGCCAGAACCTGTTCTGGGCCTTCGCCTACAACACCGCGTTGATTCCGGTCGCGGCGGGTGCGCTGTACCCGGTATGGGGCGTCCTGCTGTCGCCAGTGTTCGCCGCCGGTGCCATGGCCCTGTCCAGCGTGTTCGTGCTCGGCAATGCGCTGCGCCTGCGGCGCTTCCAGGCACCGATGGTCGAGGCGTCCCATGCGGCCCGGTAAAGGAGTGATGGCATGAACATCGGTGAAGCATCGAAGGCATCCAGCGTGTCGGCCAAGATGATCCGCTACTACGAGCAGATCGGCCTGATTCCGCCAGCTGACCGCACCGGCGCGGGCTATCGCGCCTATTCGCAGGCCGACGTGCACCGGCTGCGTTTCATCCGTCGCGCGCGTGATCTCGGCTTTTCAGTGGCCGAGATCACCGACCTGCTGGGCCTGTGGAACGACACCTCGCGGCACAGCGCCGACGTCAAGCGCCTGGCCGAGCAGCACATCGATGATCTGGAACAGCGCATCGAGAACATGCGGCAGATGGCCGATACGCTGAAATCACTGATCAGCTGCTGCGCCGGCGATGATCGTCCCGAGTGCCCGATCCTGCAGCGGCTGGGCGAAGGCGAGGAGGGCGCTGCGCCGGTGGCGGCGCCCACCGGGGCGGTACGCAGGCGCGCGCGCACGACCTGAAGACGACATACGGAAAAGAAAACGCCCGCCCCGGCAGTTGCACGGGGCGGGCATCGTTCATGCAGTGGCTCAGGCGATCAGGCCGGGCGCGGCGGGAAACCCGCGTCGGTCAGCGCTGCAATGATCTGCGCTTCGCTGGCCGAGGTCTGCACCTGCACGCGGCGGCTGGGCGGGTCGGCCGACACCGTCGCCGCCGGGTCGACCAGCTCGATCGCCTTGGTCACGCTGCGCGCGCAGCCGCCGCAGGTCATGCCTTCCACATGGAATTCCATCTGTAGCTCCTTCGATGCACTTGGGGGTGGAGGCAGTGTGCACCTTGCAACGATGGCAGGGTCAAGGGGGCCCGCGGTGCAGGGGCCACGAAAAACGGCAGCCACCTGTACCAGCGCGGCTGCCGTGGAGGATCGTCCCCGCCCGCAGGCGGGGGTAATGCCTTAGAACTTCCAGTTCACGCCGAAGTACAGCTGGCGCCCGGCATACAGGTTGGACAGCAGTCGGGCCTGGCTGTCGTTGCCGATGTAGCTGCGCAGCTCGGACTTGGTGGCGTTGAGCACTGCTGCGGTCACGGTCCAGTCCGGCGTGAGGTTGTAGGCCACGTTCAGATCGAGCTGGCTGTACGGCTTGGTGTAGGTGGTCAGGCCGTTGTTGAGGCCGCCCACCACTTCGCCACGACGGTTGTACGAGGCACGGGCCAGGAACTTCTCGTTCTCGTAGAACACGGTGACGTTGGCCTGGTTCTTGGCGCTGCCGACCAGCGGCGAGGAACCGATCTCTTCGCCATCAAGCACGATCGAGGCCAGGTTGGTGTCGTTGTAGGTGTAGTTGGCCTGCACGCCCAGACCGAAGTCGAAGGTGTACTGGCCATACAGCTCCACGCCCTGCGACACACCGTCGCGGCCGTTGGCTTCGGTGCTGTACTTCTGCACCACCACCGTTTCACCACCGACGCTCATCTGCTGGTCGCGCACGACCGGCACGGTGAAGTTGTCCACGTTCTTGCGGAACAACGCCACGCCTGCAACCGAACCCGGCTTGAAGTACCACTCCAGGCCAAGGTCGAACTGCACCGCCTTGAACGGCTCCAGTGCCTTGTTGCTGCCCGAGCCGTACCAACCGGGGGTGTCGGTGCCGCCAGCGACCCGACGGTCATTGCTGTATTCCTGGCTGATGTACTGCAGGCCGCCCGGATAGGCGATGCTGGTGTACCCCGGGCGCGCGATCACCTTCGACGCGGCGCCGCGCAGCACCAGGTTGTCGGTGATGTCCCAGGCGATGTTGAAGCTCGGGAGGAAGTCGGTATAGGTCTTTTCCAGCGAGCTGAGGGTATAGACCTTGTCGCGCACCTGGTTGTCCGGCAGACGCACGAAGCCGCCCTGGCAACGCAGGTTCGGATCGGCAGCCGGGTCATCGCAGCTCATCGGCGCACCCGCGGCGTTGTCCACGAAGTAGTCGTTGAAACGTTCGACCGAATCGCTGGACTGGGCGAACTGCTTGGTGCGCACCACGCGCACGCCTACGTTGCCGCGCACGCGGTCGGTACGGAAGTTGGCCTGGAAGTAACCCGAGTAGATCTTCTCGTTGACGTCGTAGACAAAGTCTTCCTCGGTACGGTTGTGCGAGCCACCGTAGGTCTGGTTGAGGTAGTCGATGTAGGCCGGGTAGTTGATGCCGGGGAACACGTTGGCATTGAAGCCACCGGCGATGTTGCTGATCGGGTTGGACAGGAAGAAGCCCGGCTGCGCATTGCCTGCGGTCGGATCGCAACCGGCCTGGTAACGATTGTTGTCATAGTCGGCCGGGTCCAGGCCCTGGCAGACCCAGTAGGTGTTGCCGGTATTGCGGTGCACCTGGCCGTCGCGGTACTTGGCGCCGAACTGGATGGAATCCAGCCAGCCGGCTTCGAACATCTTGGTGACGTCGGCCTGGAAGTAGTTCTGCTTGACCTCGGTCTGCATCCACGACGAATCGGTGGAGCCGGTATCGACCTCGGCGATGCCGGCCATCAGCTGCTGCTGGATGTCCGGCGAGACGGTCAGCGACGGCGTGCCGGTCAGGTCCCACGCGGTGTACTGGTTGCCCGCCTGCCACTGGTCACCGACCTTGCGGCGGGGCTTGGCCGACATGCGGAAATTCATCGACGGGCCACCCTTGGACCAGGTGCGGCCGCCGGTGAAGCTGGCCTTCCACAGCGGGCTGATGTCCCAGTCGACGGTCAGGTCGGCCGTCTGCGAAAGCGCCTTTTCCTTGCTGTAGCCACCGGTCAGCTGCGGGGTGGGGATGGTGCAGTCATCCGGACCCCAGCCACCCGGCGGCAGGCCAGCCGCGGCGGCCTGGTCTTCGCTGCAGTAATAGGTCTTGCCGGCAAGCTTTTCGTACTGCGCGCCGGTGACGATGCTGCCACTGGGATCGAAGCTCAGCCCGTTGAGCAGGCGCCCACCGGCCCAGTTGCCATCGCCGTTGTAGCGGGCCAGGTTCCACTCCGGCACCTTCAGCATGTTCTGGGTGTAGTCACCCTGCAGTTCGAAGCGGAAGTAGTTCGCGGTCAGGGTCAGGTTGTCGATCGGCTTGAACTGGAAGGTCAGCTGGCCGCCCTTGCGCTCGCGCTTCTCTTCCTTCACCGCGAAGTTCACCGAGGTCGGCATGAAGAATTCACTGTAGTTCGTGCCGGTCTGGTTGTTGAAACCGGATTGGCCCCACCAGTAGTGGATGCCATCCTGTTCCAGCAGGTTGCCGTTGGCATCGCGCGCAGTGGTGTTGTTGCCGTACCACTGGTAGTCCTCGGTGCTGGTCTCCATGGTGCGGCTGGTACGCTTCTGCTGGGTCACGCCGACCAGCACGCCGAAGCGCTCGTCCTTGCTGTGCCAGGAGTACAGCGCCGAGACCTGCGGGTCGACGTCGTGGCTGGTGTCGGACGAGGTGCCTTCCAGGTTCACGTAGCCGGAATTGGTTTCCATATCCAGCGGACGGCGCGTGTGCAGGATCACCGTGCCGCCGATGCCGCCTTCGTCGATGCGCGCTTCCGGCGACTTGAACAGCTCGGCGCTGGACAGCATGTTCGACGGCAGCAGGGTGTAGTTGAACGAGCGGGTAGCTTCGTTGTTGGTTTCCGACGAGGCGACGTAGTTGCCGTTCAACTGGGTCAGGGTCAGGTCGGGCGCGAGGCCGCGCACGCTGACCGACTTGCCTTCGCCACCGCTGCGGGTGATGACTACGCCGGGCACGCGCTGCAGCGCGTCGGCCACGTTCTTGTCGGGGAACTTGCCAACGTCCTCGGCGGTGATCACTTCGACCACGGCGTTGGCGTCGCGCTTCTGCTGCAGGCTCTTTTCGATCGCGTAGCGATAGCCGGTGACCTGGACGCTGTCCAGGGTGGTGGCGTCCTGCGCGCCGGTCGTTGCTGACGCCTGCTGCGCGGAAGCGCCAAGCGGGGCGACGGCGGCGGCCAGGGCCAGCGCGATGGCCAGCGACAACGCGTCGTGGCCCTGCGTACGTGTTGAATGCTTCATTGCCATCTCTCCCTCTCTCCTGGATTGATCCGGTGACTGACTGACGCGGAAACTTGAATCGATCTAATTCGTGATGCCGATCTTGCCTTCGCCCTGCAGATGCAACGAGCGCCCGGCACGTGGCGTGGCACGTCCTGTCCTGCTCCCCAACTCCCGGGCCATCGCGATGTCGTCTTGGATCGATCTAAGCGATGGGCGGGGCGATTTTTAGCACGGCCAACGCGCCGGCGCATGTTGCTGCGCAATATGGCAGCGACGTGTCGAGCAAATGACCCTTTGCGGAAAATGCTGTAAGCGTTTACATGCGCAGACGGGGTGGGCCGGCCGGGCTGCGTCCCGGCACCCGCAGAGGCCTTCAGGCCAGGGCAACAGCACAGCAACTGCAACAGCAACAGCAACAGCTGGTTTCCTGCGGGATGGCGGGGTGGGTCCGGTTGCGGGGGACGCTGCAAGTACGTCCCTGTAAGCTCGGTCGCGCCATCCATGGCGCTCACGCCCCCGCAACCGGACCCACCCCGCCTTCGACAGATTCCCGCTGCTGTTGGTAGGTGTCGACCTTGGTCGACACGTGGATCCATGCCATGCATGGATGAAATCCAATCGATGATTTCGAAATCGGTAGGTACATCCATCCACGCCTTGCGTGGATGAAATTCGTCGAAATCAATATTTCGGTAGTTCATCGAACAGCATCCAAGCGTGGCGTGGATCTACGCGTCGACCAAGGCCGACACCCACCAGGATTCCGACAGATCGCCGAAAACTGTCGAAGGCGGGGTGGGTCCGGTTGCGGGGGTGTCCGCGGCATGGATGCCGCGGCCAAGCCCCCAGGGACGGGTTTACGGCGTCCCCCGCAACCGGACCCACCCCGCCACCCCACGGAATGCAGCCGTTGCTGTTGCCGTCGCCGTTGCTCCGGCCTCTGCGGGTGCCGGGCGCAGCCCGGCCGAAGCCCCCCCCCGCTCATGCTGCGCCGCAGAATGCATTGGGCGAAATTCCCATGGTCTACTTGAATCGATCTAAATCCGCCGGGGTGCGGATTTGTACCGAAGGAAACGAGGGCTCGGCCTGTGCGGCCGGTTCTTCGCTGCCGCCCTGCCGCCAAGGAGTCCTGCCCGTGACCAGGTTGTCCCGCCGTCGTCCCGCCCGCCGCCTGTCGGCATTGTCCCATCGGCCCCTGGCCCGCATCGCCTGCCTGCTGGCACTGGCGGTGACGCCCTGGCTGCAGGCCGCACCGGCCGCGCTGGAGCGCGAGGTCAATACCTTCATCGGCAGCAAGGATGACGGCAACACCTTCCCCGGTGCTTCGGCACCGTTCGGCCTGATCCAGGTCAGCCCGATCGGCAGCCACTATTCGGGCTGGCGCTACGACGACGACAAGATCCGCGGCTTCGGCCACTCCTTCCTGTCCGGCGCCGGTTGCTGGGAGCAGGGTGGGCAGGTCTCGGTGCTGCCGGTGACCGGTTCGATCGGCCCCGGCGGCGACTTCGATACCGCCGATGCGAAAGCCTTCAATCACAAGACCTATGCGTCGGCCTATACCCACGACGGTGAGATCGGCCAGGCCGGCTACTACAAGGTGCGCCTGACCAGCTACGGCGGCATCGACGCCGAAGCCACCGCACGCACCCGCGCAGCTGCCGAGCGTTACACCTTCAGCCAGCGCCAGGGCGACGGCCACGTGCTGGTCAATGTCGGTCAGGCCAACGAGCGCCACTCGGTGATCGGCAGTGTGGTCGATGTGGTGGGCGACCGCGTGGTGGAAGGCAAGCTGGTCACCAAGAGCTTCTGCGGTGGGCACCAGTACACCACCTGGTTCCGCATCGAGTTCGACCGCCCGTTCAAGGCGCATGGCACCTGGGGCGAGGGCGGCGGCCTGCCGGGCGCGCGCCACAGCATGGAAGGCGAACAGAAGCCCAACGGCGCGTGGCTCAGCTTCGACTTGGCCAAGGGCCAGTCGGTCACCGCCGTCAGCGCGATCTCGCACGTGGATGCCGAAGGTGCGCGTACCAACCTGCGCGCCGAGGGCATGCAGGGCGGGGCGCTGCTGGGCTTCGATCGCATGCGCGCGCTGTCGCAGCAATCGTGGCGTGAGCAGCTGGCACGCGTGCGCGTGCAGGGCGGCAATGGCGATGACCGCACCGTGTTCTACAGCGCGCTGTACCACGCGCTGCTGCAGCCGCTCACCGGCAGCGATGCCGACGGCCGTTACCGCGGTTACGACGACGGCATCCATCGCGCCGATGGCTGGACCTACTACGAGTACTTCTCGCTGTGGGATACCTACCGTGCACAGAACCAGTGGCTGGCACTGACGCGCCCGGACGTGGCGCGCGACATCGGCCGCAGCCTGCTGGCGATCGATGAGCAGGGCGGCTGGCTGCCGCGCTGGGGCTATGCCAACTTCGAGACCAACATCATGACCGGTGACCCGGTCACCCCCTTCATGGTCGACCTGTGGCGCTTCGGTGCGCTCAAGGGCCGCGAAGGGCAGGCATGGGATGCGCTGCGCCGCAATGCGTTCGGTACGCCGCCGCTGAACTCGCGTGCTGCCGGTCGCTCCGGCAACCCGACCTACCTGGACAAGGGCTACGTGGTCTACGATCGCGCGTTCCCGTCCAAGGGCATGGATGTCGATCCCCACCATGGTGGTTCGGCAACGCTGGAGTACGCACTGGCCGACTGCGCGCTTTCGCAGATGGCCGATGGGCTCGGCCATGCCCAGGATGCGGCGGTCCTGCGTGAGCGCGGCCGCAACTGGCGCAAGGTATGGGACCCGCAGGTGCGCGACGCCGAGACCGGCTTTACCGGCTTCCCGCGCCCGCGTACCGAAGATGGCCAGTGGTACACACCGGCCGATGGCCATTACAGCCCACGCTCGCATCACGGTTTCCATGAAGGCACGGCGTGGCAGTACCAGTGGCTGGTGCAGCAGGACGTGCCGGGCCTGGTCGAAGCGATGGACGGCCGCGAACAGGCCGGCCGCCGCCTGGATGCTTTCTTCGCCATGGACGCTCTGCAGGCCGACCCCCTCAATGCCGCCCGCAAGGAGTGGGTGGTCGGGCCGTACAGCTATTACAACCAGTTCCGCTACAACCCCAACAACGAGCCCGACCTGCATTCGCCGTGGCTGTACACGCTGATCGGCCAGCCGTGGAAGACCGCAGCAGTGGTGCGTGCAGCGCAGCAGCTGTTCACCAATGCACCCAACGGCGTGACCGGCAACGATGACCTCGGCACGATGTCGGCCTGGTACCTGTTCAGTGCGATCGGCGTATACCCGGCGGTGCCGGGCAGCGGCGAGTTCCTGCTGCATACGCCGCGCTTTGCCAAGGTCGAGGTCGAGCTGGGCAATGGCCGCACCCTGCGCATCGAGGCACCTGGCGCCGATGGCCGCCGCCTGCAGTACGTGCAGGGCGTGCAGGTCGACGGCCAGGCACATGCCCCGGTATGGCTGGGCTGGAGCCAGCTGCAGCAGGGCCCGAAGCTGCGCTTCGCGCTGGACGGGCGGGCGCCGACCGAGGGCTGGGGCACCGCGGTCAAGGACCTGCCGGTGTCCTGGTGCGCGGCACCGGGCAGCCAGCTGCACTGAGCCGGGCTGTGCCGTTCGAGGCAACCCAGCGAACGGCACGGCACGGCGGGGCCGCGATCCATTAGGCTTGAGCATCCATCGGAGTGCGGGAAGACGATGAACGACAACAGCGACAGTTCCAGCAAGCGTTCCGGCAAGGCGGTGACGGTGACCGACATCGCCCGTGCCATCGGCGTTTCGCGCGCGACCGTGTCGCTGGTGCTGCGCGGCAGCCCGCTGGTCAACGTCGATACCCGCGCCCGGGTCGAGGCTGAGCTGCGCCGCCAGCGTTACGTCTACAACCGCGCTGCAGCGAACCTGCGGCGGCGCACGTCCTCCAGCATCGCCCTGGTCATCAACGATCTGTCCAACCCGTTCTTCGCCGAATTCGCTTCGGGTGTGGACGAGGCACTGGGCGGACGCGGCTACGTGACCCTGCTCGGCAGTACCGGCGAGTCGCCCGAGCGGCAGCAGGCGGTGCTGTCCACGCTGATGGAACACACGCCTGCGGGCCTGATCCTGTCGCCGGCCGAGGGCAGCGATGCCACGCTGCTGCGGCAGGTGCTGGGCGCCAACGCCAACGTACTGCTGTTCAACCGCGAACTGGAAGGCGCCGACTGGGACTTCCTGACCCTGGACAACCAGCATGGTGCCTACCTGGCCACCCGTCACCTGATCGAGCGCGGCCATCGCCAGATCGCATTCTTCGGTGGCCACGCGGCATCGAGTTCCTGCCACCAGCGTCGTGCCGGTTTCCAGCAGGCACTGGCCGAAGCCGGGTTGGCATTGCCGCCGGGCTGGATGATCGAATCTGCACCCAACCGCCTGGAAGCGGCCGCGCGCACCGATGAACTGTTCGTCGACGGCCATCGGCCGAGCGCAGCAGTCTGCTACAACGACACCGTCGCGCTGGGCCTGATGCTGGGCCTGAACTCGCGCGGCATCCGTCCCGGCGGTGACTTCGCGGTGACCGGCTTCGACGATATTTCCGAAGCGTCGGTTGCCGTGCCGCCGTTGACCACACTGACGGCCGACCCGCGCGAACGCGGGCGGCAGGCGGCCTCGCTGCTGCTGCAGCGGCTGGAGGAACCGGACGCGCCACCACGGCGCACGGTCGCCCCGGTACAGTTGCGCATCCGCGAAAGCAGCGCCGCACGTCCGAATTGAATTGATGCTTCGCACCTGAACTGATTGCACCCTTCCACGTACCAACGACCTTTCGCGCATCGAGGCGCGTACCGCATGCCGATCTCCGCAACGCCCCGCCCATCGGGTTCCCCGGGCAACCAGCCTGCCGTCACCAACGGCAAGGCGCTGGCCGTGGTCACCACCATCTTCTTCATGTGGGGCTTCCTGACCTGCCTCAACGACATCCTGATTCCGCATCTGAAGGCGGTGTTCGAGCTGAACTACGCCAAGGCAATGCTGGTGCAGTTCACTTTCTTCGGCACCTACTTCCTGATGTCGTTGCCGGCCGGGCGGCTGGTTGCAGCGCTGGGTTACAAGAAGGGCATCGTCGCCGGACTGGTGATCGCCGGCATCGGTGCGCTGGGCTTCTGGCCGGCTGCTGAGCTGCGCGTCTATGGCGCCTTCCTCGGTGCATTGTTCGTGCTGGCCACCGGCATCACCGTGCTGCAGGTGGCGGCCAACCCGTATGTCGCGCTGCTTGGTCCGGAGCAGACCAGTTCCAGCCGCCTGACCCTGGCGCAGGCGCTGAACTCGCTGGGTACGGCCATCGCGCCGATCTTCGGCGGCATGCTGATCCTGTCCAACACGGCCATGAGCGGTGAGCAGATCGCCGCGCAGCCGGCCGCCGAGCAGCTCGCCTACCGTACCGCCGAGGCACACGCAGTGCAGGGCCCTTACGTCGGCCTGGCCGTGGCGCTGGTGCTGCTGGCCCTGTTCGTGTTCCTGTTCCGCCTGCCGGCGTTGAACGACACTACCGAACAGGCTGACCAGGGGCATCAGCACAGCTATCTGGATGCGCTGCGCAAGCGCCACCTGCTGCTGGGCGTGCTCGGCATCTTCTTCTACGTCGGTGCTGAAGTATCGATCGGCAGCTTCCTGGTCAACTACCTGTCGATGCCCACCATCGGCGGCTTCAGCGAGCAGGAAGCCACCCACTATGTGTCGGCCTACTGGACGATGGCGATGATCGGTCGCTTCGCCGGTTCGGCGCTGCTGGCGCGCTTCTCGCCGAGCCGCCTGCTGGCGATCTTCGCGCTGGTCAACGTGGGCCTGCTGACGCTGACCATGATGACCTCCGGCAATGTCGCGCTGTACTCGGTGGTGGCGATCGGCCTGTTCAATTCGATCATGTTCCCGACCATCTTCGCGCTCAGCATCGAGCGCCTGGGCCCGCTGACCAGCAAGGGTTCGAGCCTGCTGATCATGGCCATTGTCGGTGGCGCGGTGGTGCCATACCTGCAGGGCGTCCTGGCTGACCACATCGGCGTGCAGGCCAGCTTCATCCTGCCGCTGCTGTGCTACGGCTACATCATTTTCTACGGACTGGTCGGCGCCCGCGCGCCGGCTGCCGGCACGCAGGGAGGCTGAGTCGAAAATGGGTTCCATCGTCTGCTTCGGCGAAATTTTGATCGATCTACTAGCGCAACCGCCGGCCTCGGCCGATACCCCGCGCGCGTTCCTGCAGTACGCCGGAGGTGCACCGGCCAACGTCGCGGTGGCCGCCGCGCGGCTGGGCGCGAAGACCCAGTTCGTCGGCATGCTCGGCCGCGACATGTTCGGCGACTTCCTGGCGGAGAGCCTGAGCGAACACGGCGTCGGCACCGACTACATCGTGCGTACCGACGCGGCCAAAACCGCGCTGGCCTTCGTTGCACTGGACGCGGGCGGCGAACGCAGCTTCAGCTTCTACCGTCCGCCTGCCGCCGACCTGCTGTTCCGTGACAGCGATTTCCAGGCCGGCTGCTTCGATGGCGCGCAGTGTTTCCACGCCTGTTCCAACAGCCTGACCGAAGCGGACATCGCCGAAGCGACGTTCGCCGGCATGGACCGTGCGCGTGCGGCCGGCGCGGTGGTCAGCCTGGATCTCAACCTGCGTCCGGCGCTGTGGCCGGCCGATGTCGACCCGACACCGCGCCTGTGGCAGGCGCTGGAGCGCGCCGACCTGGTCAAGCTGTCGCGCGAGGAACTGGACTACCTCGCCGCCCCGCTGGGCGATGACGGCGAGGCGCTGGTGCTGCGTCGCCTGCTGGCCGCGCAGGCACGCTGGGTGATCATCACCGACGGCGCCGCCACGCTGCATTGGTATACCCGTGAAACGCAGGGCAAGGTCAGCAGTTTCCGCGTCGCCACCGTGGACACCACCGCTGCCGGTGATGCCTTCGTCGGCGGCGTGCTGGTTGGCCTGCTGGAGCGGGGTGGGGCAGGTGCGGGTTTTGCCGCGTTCTGCCAGGACCCGCAGGCGATCGCCGCCACGCTGCGCTTCGGCGCCGCCGTTGGCGCACTGGCGGTGACCCGCAAGGGCGCGTTCGCTGCGATGCCCTCGTTCGATGAAGTGCAGCAGCTGCTGCAGCTACAGGATCTCCCCGCATGAGCACCTCGCCCGATTTCCGTTCCCCCGCGTTCCTGCGCGCCCACATCGCCGACACGATGGCGTTCTACCATCCGCGCTGCATCGACCCGGAGGGCGGCTTCTTCCATTACTTCCGTGACGACGGCAGCATCTACGATGCCAGCCATCGTCATCTGGTGAGCAGCACCCGCTTCGTCTTCAACTACGCCATGGCCTACCGCGAATTCGGCAACGCCGAGTATCGCGACGCGGTCGAGCACGGGGTGCGCTACCTGCGCGAGGTTCACCGCAACCCGGCTACCGGCGGCTACGCCTGGACCCTGCGCGACGGTGTGGTAGAGGACGACATGAACCACTGCTACGGCGTGGCCTTCGTGCTGCTCGCCTACAGCTGTGCGTTGAAGGCAGGCATCGAAGAAGCCCGCGCGTGGATGGACGAAACCTGGCAGCTGCTGCAGGCGCGCTTCTGGGAAGCCGAGCACGGCCTGTACAGGGACGAGGCCGACGGCCAGTGGAACTTCACCGGCTACCGCGGCCAGAACGCCAACATGCACATGTGCGAGGCGATGCTGGCCGCGTTTGAGGCCAGTGGCGAGCAGCGCTATGTCGAGCGCGCGCTGCAGCTGGCCGACAACATGACCCGCCGCCAGGCGGCAAAGGCCGGCGGTCTGGTCTGGGAACACTACGACGTCAACTGGAACATCGACTGGGACTACAACCTGGACGATCCCAAGCACCTGTTCCGGCCGTGGGGTTTCCAGCCGGGGCACCAGACCGAGTGGGCCAAGCTGCTGCTGATCCTGGACCGTCACGTGCAGGCCGACTGGCTGGTGCCGACCGCGCAGCATCTGTTCGATGTGGCCGTAGAGCGCAGCTGGGACGAGGTGCGCGGCGGCCTGTATTACGGCTTCGCCCCGGAGTCGCGCCGGCAGCCGGGCATGGACGGCGCGCCGATCGGCGGTGACAGCTTCGTCTGTGACGACGACAAGTATTTCTGGGTGCAGGCCGAGACCCTGGCCACCGCCGCGCTGATGGCCGCGCGCACCGGCGACGACCGCTATTGGCAGTGGTACGACCGTATCTGGGCGTACTCGTGGGAGCACTTCGTCGACCATCGATACGGCGCATGGTTCCGCATCCTCGACGCCGACAACCGCAAGTACAGCGATGAGAAGAGCCCGGCCGGCAAGGTGGATTACCACACCATGGGTGCGTGCTACGAAGTGCTGAACGTCGTGCGTTGAGGTCTGCCGCGCTGCGTGCTCGCCGGACGTGGTCCGGCGCTGCCGTGGCGTGTGGCATTGGTAGCGCCGGGTCATACCCGGCGGAAAAACAGGAGCATCACGTGCATCGCCTTCCCCTCGCTGTCCGTCTGCTGCTGTTGATGATCGCCCTTGGCGCCTTCCCGGCAGGCGCCGCACCGCTGCAGGCGCAATGGGAGTTCCGGCTGCTGCCCGGTGACGCGCAGGGCGCGGCCCATCCTGGCCTGCAGCAGTGGCGCGCAGCCACGGTGCCAGGCAGCGTGCACACCGATCTGCTGGCGCATGAGCTGATCCGCGATCCCTACGTTGGCGCGCCAGAAGCCGAGCTGCAGTGGATCGGTCTGGCCGACTGGGAGTACCGCGCCCGTTTCGATGTGGACGCTGCCACCTTGGCCAAGGCCCATGCCGAGCTGCGCTTCGACGGCCTGGACACCTATGCCGAGGTGACGCTCAACGGCAAGCCACTGCTGCGCGCCGACAATGCCCACCGCACCTGGCGCGCCCGCGTTGAAGGTCGCCTGCGTGCGAAGGGTAATGAGCTGCAGATCGTGTTCCGTTCGCCGATCCGCACGCTGCTGCCCGGCGTGCAGGCGATGCCGCACAGGATTGCCGGCAATTATCCTTCGCCCTACGGCGATGAACCCAAGGACGCGATGGTCGGCAACTTCGCGCGCAAGCCGGCGTACCACTTCGGGTGGGACTGGGGCCCGCGCTATGTCACTGCCGGCGTCTGGCGGGGCGTTGACCTGCAGGCATGGGATGCGCATCGGTTGACCGATGTGGCCGTACGCACTGATGCGCTTGATGCAGAAAACGCAAAGCTGGCGGTATTGCTGCAGGTGGAGCAGGACGCGGTCGCCGCTCCGATTGCGGTGGACGTTGAAGTGCGGGATCCCGACGGCCGCAGCGTTGCACGGGTGCAGCGCACGGTCGAACTGAAGCCCGGCCAGAACAGCGTGGAGGTGCCGGTTGAACTGGCCAAGCCGCGGCGCTGGTGGCCGGTCGGCCATGGTGCGCAGGACCGCTACACCGTGCAGGCGCGCCTGGACGGCAGTGCCGATCCGGTGCTGGCACGCGAACAGCGCATTGGCCTGCGCACCGTCGAACTGCGCCGCGAGCAGGACGGCAAGGGAGGGCAGGGCTTCGCCTTCGTCATCAACGGGTTGCCGATCTTCGCCAAGGGCGCGAACGTGATCCCCTTCGACGCCTTCCCCGCGCGCGTGGATGCTGCGCGCCTGCGCCAGGTACTGGTCGCCGCGCGCGATGCCAACATGAACATGCTGCGCAACTGGGGCGGCGGCTACTACGAAGACGATGCGTTCTTCGACATCGCCGACGAACTGGGCCTGCTGGTCTGGCAGGACTTCATGTTCGGCGGTGGCATGCAGCCGGGTTACGACCCGGCATTCCGCGCCAGCGTGGTCGCCGAGGCGCGCGACAACGTGCGCCGGCTGCGCCACCATCCCAGCATCGTGCTGTGGTGTGGCAACAACGAGGAAGAGACGGCGTGGAAGGACTGGGGCCACGGCCGTGACCTGAAGTCCGCCGATCCGGCGTTCGCAGCGAAGGTCTGGCAGGGCTACGTCGACCTGTTCGGCAACGACCTGCGCCAGGTGGTGAGCGAAGATGGGTTGGGCGTGCCGTACTGGTCCAGTTCGCCCAGCAACGACCTGGACGAGAAGGCCAACGACTCCACCCGTGGCGACAAGCATTACTGGCAGGTGTGGGGCAATCCGGCATTGCCGGTGCAGGCCTATCTGCGCGAGACGCCGCGCTTCATGTCCGAGTACGGCCTGCAGGCCTGGCCGGCGGTGGCGACGGTGGACCAGATCGCCACGCGTGCCGAACAGCGCATCGACAGCCCGGTGATCCGCGCGCACCAGAAGTTCATGGCCGGGGAGGGCAATACACGCCTGCTGCACTACATCGAACTGGGCTACGGCACGCCGAAGGACTTCGAGGACTTCGTCTACCTGAGCCAGGTGATGCAGGCCGATGGCATCGCCCTGGCGGCGCTGCACCATCGCGCTTCGCGGCCCTACACGATGGGCTCGCTTTACTGGCAGCTCAACGATGTCTGGCCGGGGGCATCGTGGTCGAGCGTGGACTACTTCGGTCGCTGGAAGGCGCTGCACTATGCCGCGCGGCGCTTCTTCGCGCCGGTTACGGTGGCCGCACTGCGCGATGAAGGCAGTACCCGCGTGCACCTGATCAACGATGGTGCCGCGCTGGATGCACGTTGGCGCCTGCGGGTGATGGACGTGGAGGGCAAGGTGCTGCGCCGACGCGAGCAGGCGGTGACCCTGGCTGCCGCCGGGGTGACCGATATCGGCACCTACGCGGATGCCGAGCTGCTGGCCGGCGCCGATCCGGCGCGGACGGTGGCGGTGTTCGAACTGCTGCAGGATGGCAAGGTGACGGCGCGGCAGGTGGTCGGCTTCGTTGAAGCCAAGGACCAGGTGCTGCCACGCCAGCAGTTGACGTCAACGCTGGCGATCGACGGTGACCACTATCGCCTGCGGCTGCACAGCGCCGCGCTGGTGCGCGCAGCCTGGATCGATTTCGGCGCGCTCGACGTGCAGGTGGAAGACAACCTGCTGGACCTGCTGCCGGGCGAAACCCGCGACATCGTCGTGCGTGGCCCGGTGGATCTGGCTGCGCTGCGCGAGGCCTTGAAGGTGAAGACCCTCAACGATCGTTGAGCAGCGCCGTCTACCCGCCTTGGCAGGTGTCAACCTTGGTTGGCACGCTTCTGGCGCGGGGCCCCAATCGCCAACCAAGGTTGGCCTCTACCGGAGCCGGTGCCCGGTAGCGCCGGGTCATGCCCGGCGGGCGCAGCGGGGCGGCGCTTTACAGCTGGATCTGCTGGAAGTTCTCGACGCGATCATGGCCGTTGGCGGCGTCGCCGATGCGCGGCATCGGGTAGTCGTCCAGGCGATCGATCAGGCGTGTCTGCAGGCCGGCTTCGCGGGCGGCGTCCAGTTCCTCGACCACGTCGGACAGGAACAGGATCTCGCCAGCGGGAACGCCGATGGCCTGCACGATGTGGCGGTAGCTGTCGGCCTCGCGCTTGCCGCCGACTTCGGTATCAAACCAGCCCGACACCAGCGGACTGAGGTCACCGGCGTCGCTGAAGCCGAAGAACAGCTTCTGTGCCGGCACCGAGCCGGAGGAGTACACATACAGCGGCAGGCCCGAGGCGTGCCACCCCTTCAACACCGGCGCTACCTCCGGGTAGAAGTGCGCGGTGTAGTCGCCACGACGGTAGCCCGCGTCCCAGATCAGCCCCTGCAGGGCCTTCAGTGCGGTGTGCTTGCGGTCCTGGTCGATCCAGCCCTGCAGCGTCTCGACCACCAGGCTGTCCTGGCAGGCGCCGCCGATCTCGGTGGCGACTGCATCCAGCCAGCGACGCACCTCCGGTTGCTGGCCATGCTCGGCGACGAAGCCGGGCAGCGCCTGGCGTGCGTACGGGAACAGCACGTTCTTGACGAACGAGATGCTGCTGGTGGTGCCTTCGATGTCGGTCAGGATGACGCGGGGCTGCATTGATCAGGACGCCTGGGTCGGAATGTAACGGGGGAATTTCTGCGCGATGTCGGTGCCGGTGAAGTGACCGACCCAGCCATCCGGCTCGGTGAAGAAGCGGATCGCCACGAAGCTGGGCTCATCACCCATGTCGAACCAGTGGGTGGTGCCGTCGGGCACGGCGATCAGGTCATCCTTCACGCACTCGATCTCATAGACCTTGTCGCCCACGTGCAGGGTGAACAGGCCCGAGCCGGCGACGAAGAAGCGTACTTCGTCTTCCTTGTGGAAGTGTTCGTCGAGGAATTTCTTCCTCAGCTCGGCGCGGTTCGGGTTGTCCGGGGCGATCGAGGCCACGTCCACACTCTTGAAGCCGCGTTCGGCAACCAGGCGGTCGATGTCGGCGCGGTAGGCGGCGAACACTTCGTCCTGGCTTGCGCCCGGGGCGACCGGCGCGGTGGCCTGCCAGCGTTCAAAGGTGACGCCGATCTTCTGCAGTTCGGCAGCGATGATCGCGCCGTCCTGTGTGTCCAGCAGCGGCGATTCGGGGCGGGTGTCGTCGTAGATGCGCAGTCGGCTCATGGCGGCAGCTTGAACGTCTCGGGGAAGGACAGGGTAGCAGGGTGGCATTGATCGCCTGATTCCAGAACGGCATCTGGCGGTGCCGAAAACTTCAGCGACGCAGCTTGCGCAGCTCCAGCTCACAGTGCAGCAGGAATTCGAACGCTTCCATGTGCCGCCGCGCTTCGGCCATGTCGCGGCCCCAGGCGTACAGGCCATGGCCGTCGATCAGGTAGCCCCAAAGGGTCTGCGTGTCGAGCAGGGCGTCGACCTGGGCCGACAGCACGTCCATGTCCTGGGTGTTGGCAAACACCGGGATGTCGATGGCCATCTCGTGGGTGCTGTTGCCGGCGAAGGCCTTCAGCAGTTCGTAGCCTTCCACCCGGATATGGCCCTGCGGCGCATACAGGCGCGAGGCGATGGTCTGCACCGGCGAATGCGTATGCAGCACGCAGCCGATCTCCGGGAAACGGCGATACAGCTGGGTATGCAGCAGGGTTTCGGCGGACGGGCGCAGCGGCCGGCCGACGGCCTTGCCATCGAAGTCCACGACCATGATGTCGTCTTCGATCAGGCGGCCCTTGTCCTTGCCGGAGACGGTGATCGCGGCGTGGCGGTCGTCCAGGCGGTGGGAAAAGTTGCTGCTGGTGGCCGGGGTCCAGCCGGCCTGGGCCAGTTCGCGGACGTTGTCGATCAGCAGCTGGGCCAGTTCGCTCAGGCGCGCGGTGTCGTAGGGGAAGGTGGGGGCGTTCATAGGGGCGATTTTACTGGATTCGGCCAACGGCTGAGCCCCTCGTGGCTGGCGCCAGAAGCAGATTCCGTGGATTGGCCGGTCGGGTAGGCTGCGCAGGGGGCGCCGTAAACCCCCAGACCGGCCCAGCCGCTGGCGGCTGGGCGTTCGGGCGCTTGCGAAGCAGTGCTTCGCAAGCAAAGCGCCCTCACCCTGAAGTGACCCCCTAAAGTTGGACAGTTGGGGGATCAGGCGGCCAGCGCGACCTGTTCCCGGTACTTTACCGGGCTC